>CAZXBD010000266.1:0-7747 GCA_964638305.1 uncultured Geobacteraceae bacterium
TATCCCGCAGGCATCAAGGCTTTTTATATGCGGAATAACGACGATGGCCGGACCGTTGCCGCTATGGACCTGCTGGTGCCAAAGGTTGGTGAGATCATCGGCGGCAGTCAGCGTGAAGAGCGCCTGGATGTGCTGCAGGAAAAGATGCGTGCCTTCGAGATTCTTCCGGAAAGCCTTGACTGGTATCTTGATACGCGTCGTTGGGGAGGCTGCCCTCATGCCGGCTTCGGACTCGGTTTTGAAAGGTTTCTGATGTATATCACCGGGATGGAGAATGTGCGCGATGTGATTCCGTTCCCACGAACACCAGGAAACGCAAGGTTTTAATCTTCGGCGTTATTTCTCAGGTCGCGGTTGGTTGACGCATGGCGCGCAATGACATCAAGGTGTGTACGCCCAGAGTAAAGATAATCAACAGACCTGCGAGCATGGTGGCTGTATGTGGAACTTCAAATAAGACCAGCCAGACCCAGATAGGCCCGAGGATTGTTTCAATGAGCAGCATGAGACTGACTTCTGGTGCAGGCATATAGCGTGGCCCCAGGGTGATCAGGGTGAAGGATACAGGCAACACGACCCCGCCGAGTAGCAACAAGAACATCATGTCCGTCGCTGAGACTGTCATTGGCTGAGCCCCGGCTAGCAAAGTCGCCGGAACGACCAGCAAGTTGCCGAGCAGATTTGCTGGTATCATGTTGATCGACTTGCCTCGCCGCAGGATGACCAGGTTGCTGGCCCACATGAGAGTGGCCCCCAGGGCCAGCAGATCACCTAACAGCAGCCCACTGCTCAAGCTGCCTGAAAAGATCAGTAGAATCCCTCCGAAACAAATTGTAATAGCAACCCAGGTGCGTCGTGCGATCTTCTCGCTGAGGAACAGTCGACTGAGCAGGCTGCTAAAAAGGGGTGTCGCTGCAAGAATGATCAGTGTGTTGGCGGCCGCCGTGTGCTTGAGCGAGTTGACAAAAAGGAATGAGCCCACGGCAACAATGATTGCAGAGAGCAAACCGGTGCGCCCGATATTGCGAAAGCTCTGGAAAAAATGCTGACGATAGGCAAGGCCCAGGAAGATAGTCTGCATCGTGCAGGTCAGCAGGCAACGCCAGAAAAGCAGTGTCCAGACGTCGCAATGGATCAGTCGCACCAGCAACGCGTCCGGACTGAGAATCAGCACGGCAGTGAAGGTAATCAGCAGCCCTTTTATGTGTGTAGAGCGATCCATAACGGCGATAAATCGCACAGAAGTTGCTGAAAGGCAAGCTGGTTTTCGGTTTGACACGATTCCGGCCATCATGTAGAAAAGTCTGACGACCGATCCGGGCTTCTCCTTATGTCCATTGGTTAATATGAGAAGAGATGTGATCAGCGCATGACCACATCCGTTTTTTTGATGTGTGGAAAGGAATTAGATTGTGCCTTTGACAACAGTAGGGAAGATCGGTTTTATCGGTGGCGGGAATATGGCTGAAGCCTTCATAAAAGGGCTCATGAACGGCGGTTTCCCCGCCGGAGATATCCACTTTTATGAGCCGTATGAAAAGCGACGCCAATTGATGGAAGAACGGTATGGCTTAACCTGTAGCGAGAACAACATCGCGCTTGTTGAAGTCAGCGACGTTATTGTTCTGGCCACCAAGCCGCAGATTTTGGAAAAGGTCTTGGCAGAGGTGAACGGATCGTTCAAGGATGACAAACTTTTGATCTCCATCCTGGCCGGAATAACGTCGACAACACTCGAAGATGGCCTCGGAGGCCAAGCCCGCGTCGTGCGTGCCATGCCGAATACTCCAGCCCTTGCCGGACGTGGTGCAGCAGCCCTGTGCCCCGGTTCGAATGTAACCGATGAAGATCGCAGGGTTGCTCAGCATCTTTTTGAGACGGTCGGAATCGCTCTCTGGGTCGAAGAAGGTCAGATGGATGCCGTGACAGGCCTTTCGGGTTCTGGCCCCGCATTTGTCTATACTTTCATCGAAGCGCTCACCGCCGGTGGTGTGCAGGAAGGGCTGCGCCTTGATATCGCTCATGCACTTGCTGTGCAAACAGTTGTTGGGGCCGCCCACCTGGTCCAGGAAACTGGTGAGCATCCGGCTCTGCTGCGTGAAAAAGTCTGTAGCCCGGCCGGGACAACGATTAGCGCCATTCGCGTGCTTGAAGAGCGGGGATTGCGTGCCATGATGATGGAGGCAGTCGGTGCTGCAACCGCACGATCCAGGGCGTTGGGTAAAGAGAAGAAATAGATATTTTTTATGTGAATTACAAAAAGGCCGGTCAGTTGACCGGCCTCAGATTGTTGACAAACCCCGCATCGGCTTGCATGTGGGGTTTGTTTTTTTATTGGGCTTTTCAATCCAGGGATAAAAGCAAAACCGTCGGGGTTGCCCGACAGCAACGTCATTTTCTTTGTGGCGACAAAGAAAACGAAGCAAAAGAAAGCTTGTGCTGCGCTTGGCATGTCTTGTTCGGGGGGGGGGCTGGTAAGTAGAGTTGTTTGAGTCCTTTAAGGCACTACGCTTCCCCCGTTAGCCCCGAGGCCCTTGAGGCCCTCTATGACTCTGGTTGGTGTTGCTTTTTGTGTGTTACGCCTTTTGCTGCAAAATGCCGCCCTCTGGAAGGCCCGCAAACACAGGGCCGGATTCTTTCCCTCTGACATAACTTAAAGGCTATGAAAGCTGGCAAAGGAGATGCCCTCCGCCAGGAGCAAGGTCTTTTTTGCATACAAATAATTATGGGGACACAATGCAGTCATATTGTGTCCCCATAATTATCTGAGGCGTCTGGCGGGACGCGACCCGCCGGTTGTTCTTTTGTTGTTAAAAAAACAAAACTAAACAGATTAACGACATGTTGCTCTCGCGAGGTTGTCTCCTCTCCAACTTCAATCTTTGACACGAGACTGAACTTTGGCAGCAGTCTGAGGCCGGTCAGTTGACCGGTCTTTTTGTTTTGAGTGTTAACTAAAACACCAAGCAGGACAATAATTCCTTATTGCATAGGCAATGCATTTACGCATAAAATGCTTTTCCCACTAAGGAGTTTTGCCATGCCCAAGCAGGAATTCTCGGTTGATCTGAAATTGCTAGCCCCTGCCTTTCTGGAGGCTCTTTCTGTTCCCTTGCTGGTTTGTGACAACGAGGAACGAATTGTTTTTACGAATACCGCTGCCGAGGTTCAGCTTAATGCTCGAGTGGGGGTGCTCCTGGCCGACCCCTTGCCCAAGTTGGCTGATGCGGTTGGCAGCTTTCGCCGCAGCGCACCCACGAACCCACCGCTGACAATTCTGCGTGGCACCAGCGCCCCCTATCTGGCGATGCTCAGTACTGTAAAAACCTCCGATGGTCAGCTTTTGACGCTTTGCCTTTTGCCCCCCGCTCCGTCAACTCCCGACTTCGACCGTCGAATTCTTGATTTCGAAGCGTTGACTCTGGAACTGCAGGCCATCATCGACTCCTCTTCTGACGGGTTGTTCGTGTGTGACGGCGACGCGAACGTGATCCGGGTGAATCCTGCTTCTGAGCGGATTCACAAGCGACCGGCCTCTGAGATGGTTGGGCGCAATATGCGGGAACTGATTCCTGAAGGGTTTATCGATCGTTCGGCAGCCCTTGAGGCATGTCTTAAGAAAGAAACGGTGAGCTTGCTGCAAAATATGCCGGGTGGCAAGAAGCTGATTTCGATTGGCACACCAGTTTTTGATCAGAGCGGCGAACTGATACGGGTTGTGGTCAGTGAGCGTGATATTACCGAGATCGATACGTTGCAGCGCGAGTTGGAGAACCAGGAGGCGATCAAGGCTCAATTTCGCAACCAGATGCTGGAGATGCAGCAGACAGAGCTTGAGAACAGGAAGATCATCGCTCGCAGCCCGAACATGATCAAAGCCTTGCGCCAGGCAATAAAAGTAGCAACGGCGGATTCTTCAGTTCTGATTCTTGGCGAATCCGGGGTCGGGAAAGGCGTGATCGCCGATATGATTCATCACAACTCGCATCGTGCCGACCGGCCTCTGATAAAGATCAACTGCGGTGCAATTCCCGAGTCGCTGATTGAGGCCGAACTCTTCGGCTACGAAAAGGGCGCCTTTACCGGTGCGAACCCCGGCGGCAAACCAGGGCAGTTCGAACTGGCCAACGAGGGCATTCTTTTTCTTGATGAGGTCGCTGAATTACCGCTGTCGGCTCAGGTCAAGCTGTTGCGTTTTCTCGAGGACGGACGGATCACCCGGTTGGGTGGCACGGAGGAACGAAAGCTTGATGTGCGTGTCCTTGCCGCGACGCATCGTGACCTTGAAGATATGGTTGCAAAAGGGACCTTCCGGCTCGACCTTTATTACCGTCTCAATGTCATCCCTATCCATGTGCCGGCGGTGCGTGAGCGCAAAGATTGCCTGGTGCCGTTGCTCAGGTATTATATCGACCATTTCTCCGTGGTTAACAATGAGTCGAAACGCTTGTCGCGGGCGGCTGTTGATGCGTTGTCCAACTACTCGTTCCCGGGCAATGTGAGAGAATTGATGAACATCAGTGAACGCCTGGTGGTCATGTCCGATACAGAGTTGATTGCTCTGGAGGACCTCCCCTCACAGGTCATTGGATCAGTGAAAGCGGGTATTCCGGAAGAGCTCGACTGGCCTGAAACAGTGACCTTGCAGCAAGCGCTTGAGACCGTGGAGCGCACCCTCCTTACCAGGGCGCGTGAACGCTATCGCAGTCAGGCCCGGGTTGCCGAAGTCCTCGGTGTGAATCAGTCCACGATCGCCCGCAAACTCAAGCGATACGGACTTTTGTGATTTGCAGATTGATACGAGCACCGGGGGAGGCCCTTAGCGATAATGTGAAGGCCTCTTTTTGTGGGGAGCAGTTCTGTTATGCGTTTTTGCATAGATTCCTCGGCCCGCCTGCCATTGAACCTTTCTGCCTTTGTCTCTTGCCTCTTAATATTTTTACACCTCAGCTCTTATGCGTTGCTCCATTGCTGTCTTGACGCTTTCTTGGCCTGCTGTAACATTCTGTAATCACAGCTCTTTTTGGTGTAGTGGGAAATATTGCAGATTTTATTGTTTCATGAAAGAAAAAATTAAATGAAAATAAAACAGGGTTTGGCATCGGCTTTGCTGTAGGGTTTTTTTAAACTGTTTTTCCCGGTCTGGCTTTCAAGACTTATTCAAGGTGGTATAGTTATAGGCAGTTTTTTTGAATGCAGTTTAATCAGTGGGCTTTCGGCATGATGTCGGCTCCCAAACTTCACAACAAGGAGAAGAAACATGAACAAGTATCTGGCAACATTACTGGCCGTGTTCTTTGCAACCGGCACTGCGTTCGCTGCAGACACCCTCAAGGTCGGTGTTCAGGCGCCGATCACCGGGAGCTACGCGAATGAAGGTCAAGGGATCGAAAACGGCGTACGGTTGCTCGCCGAGCAGGTCAACGCCAAGGGCGGCGTCATGGGCAAGCAGATCGAAGTCATCGTCTGTGATGACCAGGGCACAGCAATGGCCGCCGCAATCTGCGCCAAGGACCTGGTAAACAAAGGCGCCAAAATGGTCATTGGCTCCTATACTTCAACCTGCGCCGAAGCAGCTCAGAAGACCTACTTCAAAGCTGGCGTTCTGCAGACTTCCGACGGTACCGCCGACAGCCTGACCGAGAATGGCTACTGGACTTTCCTGCGCAACTCCTTCCCGAACAGCGCCGAAGCACAATTCGCCGCCGAGTACATGGTCAACGTCAAGAAGTACAAGCGGATTGTCGTTATCTCAGATTTCTCGACCTATGCTGACGGCCTGGCGAACGCAGCCGAAGCCGCAATCAAGAAGCTGGGCGGCAACGTGGTTTCCCGCGACAAGATCAAGGCCGACTCCCAGAACTTCACCCCGGTTCTTACCAACATCAAGTCGAAGAAACCTGATGCCATCTTCTTCGCCGGTTACTACTCCGACGGTGGCCAGTTGCGTGCCCAGCAGATCGCGCTCGGTATCAAGGCTGACTTCATCGGCGGCGACGCTAACGACAACCCGGACTTCGTCAAGCTGGCCGGTTCCGCTGCCACTGGTGCTTTCATCATCAACGTCCCGTCACCGGATGTGCTGCCCTACGAAGTGGCCAAGACCTTCATCGCCGACTACCAGAAGAAGTACGGCGAGATGCCACCTTCGATCTGGGGCTTGATGAACATCGACGGCATGCGTGCCATCATTCACGCCATGGAGCAGACCAAGGGCTTCGACACCAAAAAAGCTGCTGACTACCTGCACAACATGGCAGAGCCACTGCCTGGCATCACCGGCCCGATCGCCTTTGCTGCAGATGGCAACCGCAAAGGCGGTGCCTACGTCGTCAAGAAGGTCCAGGCTGATGGAACATACTTCAACGAGTACGTTCAGTAATAACGCCTGATTGTTACAGGGGGGCGGGAAAACCCATTTTCCCGCCCCTTTTTTACTCCTTTCTCAAAACGTAAACCTGCAGTCGAAAAATGCCCTTCAGGCGCGAGCGGAGGACAGCCTTGTCCCCCTCTGGCTTCTGCAAGGCAGTTAGTTCACCAAACCCGGAGATAGTTTTATGGACACTTTTTTACAACAGTTAGCGAACGGCCTGACCATCGGCAGTATGTTTGCCCTGGTCGCGCTCGGCTATACCATGGTCTACGGTGTCATGAGATTGATCAACTTTGCTCATGGCGACATGGTTGCGGCCTCGGCATTCGTAGGCCTGACTATCTATACCCAGGTGCTGGGCCAGGCGACCTCGCTGGTCGCTGTCATCGCCATCTTCCTGCTGACTGCGGTTGTCATGGCGATGGTCGGCATTATCCTCGAACGGCTTGCTTATCGCCCGTTACGCGAAGCGCCGCGGTTGTCGGCAGTTGTATCGGCGCTTGGTGCCTCTCTGGTCATCCAGAACGGTATCATGCTGATCTGGGGCCCGCGGATGCGCATCTTCCCGGAACTGGTTCCCCAGGTTTACTGGGATCTAGGCGGTGTGGTGATCAGCCTGATCCAGGTGATTATCCTGGTGTTGTCGCTGGTTTTGATGGTCGCCCTCTACCTGTTCGTTGAAAAAACCCGCATAGGCGCAGCGATCCGCGCCTCCTCCATCGACCAGGATGCCGCGCGCTTGATGGGCATCAACGTCAACAGTGTTATCGCTCTGATCTTTATCATTGGTTCTTCGCTCGGTGCCGTCGGCGGCCTGTTTATCGGCCTCTATTATCGTGGCATCACCTTCAACATGGGTTGGCAATACGGTCTCTACGCTTTTATTGCGGCAATTCTGGGCGGCATTGGCAACATCCCGGGCGCCATGCTCGGCGGGATGCTGCTTGGCCTGTTCAACGCCTTTATCGCCGGTTACGTCTCCAGTACCTGGGCCGATGCTTTTACCTTTATCCTGCTGATTTTAATCTTGATTGTCCGCCCGACCGGTATCCTTGGTGAGCGGGTTGCGGAGAAAGTCTGATGAAAGAATTGCAGAAATTTGCTTATCCGGTCTTCTTCGTCGTTATGGCGGTTCTGCCGCATCTGCTCGATGACCGCTGGCAAGCGGTGGCGATCACCTTCCTGATCTTTGCCGTGGTGGCTCTGTCACAGGACATCATTCTTGGTAAATGCGGAATGTTTAATATGGGACAGGCGCTGTTTTTCGGCATGGGCGCTTACACCACAGCGATCCTCAATAACGAATACGGTTGGTCGATCATTGCCACGATTCCGCTGGCAATCATCATCCCGGCCCTGTTCGGCATCCTGCTG
>CAZXBD010000267.1:0-5778 GCA_964638305.1 uncultured Geobacteraceae bacterium
GTTACGACAGTTCTCCGCTTAAAACCCGTATCAATGATCTCAAATCTGAACTCTATCCCTGCCTGTTTATCTCACGGGAAAATGATATCTATCTTTTAGTCGAACGGGACCGCGAAAAGGTCAGGTATTTTGATGCAAAGCAGGGGACAATAAAAGTCGGGGACATCCTGTGGGACAAGGGAACTGCCTATGTCTTCACCGATACGAGCCCGACACATGGGGTCAATCAGCTGCATAAAAACCAGGGAAATTGGTTTTTTGGACTCCTGCAGCGTTTTCGCAAAATGATCATTCACCTGGTCTCAATGACTTTTGTGATCAATCTTGCAGCGTTGGCTGTGCCCCTGTTCATTATGATCATTTATGACAAGGTGATAGGTGCAAAATCTACTGAAAGTCTCCCCTATCTAGTCTCCGGCGTAGCAATCCTGCTGCTGGCCGATCTTGTGTTGCGTCTGCTCAGAGCAAGGTTACTGGGTTATGTGGCCGGTCGGCTCGATTATCTAATTGGGGTCGAGACCTTCCGCCAGATGATCACCCTCCCACCCCTTTTTATCGAACGCTCCACTGTGGCGGCTCAGTTGTCTCGTCTGAAACAATTTGACTCAGTGCGGGATTTCTTTACTGGGCCCAGTGCCGCCATTGCCTTAGAGCTTCCCTTTGTCTTGTTGTTTATTATTGTAATCGGACTGTTGGCTGGCCTTATCGCCCTGATTCCCCTCGGTATGGTGATGATGTTTATCATTCTCGGGGTGATCTGGGTACCCAGTCTGAACAGCAAGATACTGAAATCTGGCATTGCACGTACCGATAAGCAGCGGATCCTGATGCAAACACTGGCAGGACGCAAGGAGATCAAGGCCATTGGTGGTGAAACAGTCTGGTGGCGACGATTCCGCGAGATCTCCGGTGAGGCAGTGATGGCGAATCACAAGACCTTTGTCTCCAGCGGCATCATGAACAATATTGCACAAGGCATGATGACCCTGTCAGGTGTTGCGGTGCTCAGCCTGGGAACGTTGTCGGTGATACAGGGAACAATGAGTATCGGCGCTCTGATTGCCACTATGGCCCTAGTCTGGCGTGCGCTTTCACCCCTGCATAATGCGTTTCTCTCCTTCTCAAAATTGCAGCAGGCGATGAAGGCAATGAGGCAAATCAACCAATTGATGCGTCTTAAGGTTGAGCCTCACACTGGCCAGTCAGGTCTCATGCTGTCTGAACTCCGTGGGCGTATAGGTGTTGACCGGGTCAGCTTCCGGTACGGGCCTGACCAGGACCCGGCTATCCTGGGAATTACCTTTGATGTAAAACCCGGTGAACTGGTGGCAATAATCGGGTATACAGGCTCCGGCAAATCAACCATCCTTAAGATGATTGCCGGCATGTATAAGCCCCAGGCCGGATCACTCACAATCGATGAATTGGATATGCGCCAGCTCAATGCCATGGAATTAAGACGGGCAATCGCCTATGTACCGCAAGAGACGAAGATGTTCCATGGCACCATTGCCCAGAACATGCGACTCAACAACGGCCTGGCGACAGATGAAGAATTGCGTGCGGCCGCCAAAGAAGCTGGTGTATTGGATGACATAATGCGCATGCCAGAGGGCTTCGATACCCGAATTGGTGATAATAAAACGGATCATTTACCGCCTGGGTTTCTGCGTGCCCTTTCCATGGCCCGGGCATTTGTTAGTCCGGCAAGAATTCTTTTACTCGATGAACCCGGTGCATCACTCGATGATGAGAGTGATCTGCGATTTATAACGCAACTCAAAAAACTACACAGCAAACGTACCATAATCATGGTCACTCACCGCCCCAGTCATATCCAATTGGCTGACAAGGTGGTGCTGTTGGACCAGGGCTCAGTCCAGTTTGTAGGACCTTCTGATCAAGGCATAGCCAAATTGATGGGATTGCATCATGAGAGATGATAGTGTCGTATTTTCATCCCGTGGCGGTACAGGATTACCACGTGCCAGAGCACGATTCCTGGCGCAAGCTATCCAGCTCGAAGAACAGGGTCCGTCAAGGGTAATCCGCAGTGCAATCTATTTCACTGTCTTCATCCTGATAGCCGCTGTCTTGTGGGCGTGGTCCACCAAGGTTAATGAAATGGCTATTGCACCAGGCGAGGTCATACCGGCCGGCCTAATTCATGACATCCAACATCTGGAGGGAGGTATCGTCAGTGAAATAAGAGTTCGTAATGGGGATCAGGTTGAACAGAATGATCTCTTGCTGCGCTTTGCCCCATCGGCTATCCAGTCAGAATTGGAACAGACCATGATCCGCAAGGCCGCACTTGAAATGGAGGCAGAAAGGCTCAATGCTGTTGTGGAAAAACGCCCTCCAGACTTTGGTGATTTATCCAGTCAATATGCAAATCTAGCGGAAAAGCAAACGACTATTTACAAGGCCCAAATGGCCAGCCATGGGAGTGGACTCAAAGTGGCCGATGCTCAGATAAGGCAGCGCAAAACTGAACTGAATCGACAACAGAATCAGGCTGAATCCGTGGAAAATGAGATTGCTTTGCTTGAACAACAGGTAAAGATCCGTACTCAGCTTGCAGCAAAAAAGCTCGTAGCCAAAACCGAACTCCTTACCACTCAATCACGTCTTGCCGAGACACAGAGCGAACGGCGTACAATCTATGACAGCATCATCGTGGCCCGTTCTGCTCTGGAAGAATCCAGACAAAGACGACTGGAAATCGAGACACGATTCAACAAAGATATCGAACTTGAGGCCGGTGAAGTGGCTGCCAAGCTGGCAGAACTCGAACAGGCATCGGTCAGGCTGCAGGATCGTGTCTCCTGGCTGAACGTTAAGGCCCCTGTGACAGGTATAGTACAAGGGCTCTCAATTACCCGAATCAATGCCGTGGTGGATCCTGGTCAGGTTATCATGCAAATCGTCCCAACCGGCGATGAACTCATTGTAGAAGCACGTGTGTCCCCTAATGATATTGGCCATATACACATCGACCAACCAGCTGATGTCAAGATAGACAGTTATGACTCTGCCCGCTTTGGAACGGTTAAAGGCTATGTAAAGCAGATATCAGCCTTCACCTATCTGGATGAAAAACGCAACCCCTACTATCGTGCTGAAATTAAACTTGAGAAATCCTGGTTGGCAGAGCAGCCTGAAAAATTCCGTATTATTCCAGGCATGACAGTCAAAGCCGATATCAAAACAGGCTCCAAAACGATTCTCGACTATATATTGAAGCCCGTCTCTAGAGGATTCAGCTCCGCATTCCGGGAGCGGTAAGGAGTGGTCTTCACCTCTACCGAAGCGAACTGCGACTCGGCGCGCTTATCATGCGTCTGGTAACCGGGGCGCATGCCGCCTCGGTTCGAGCTCTCATCGAGAGTCTGCCCTATGACACCCTGGTGAGGGATAACCCCGTCCAGCGCGCTATAGCGGACGGCGCACTTTCTTACTCCGCGGCGCTTCAGTGCTCGCTCGACCCCATTGAGAAGCGCATGCTGCCAAGTCCGCACCAACTGGATCGGGTTAAGTTTCGTGCTGAGTTGCGCGGCGAGAGCGTCGTGTGCGCTCGATACAGCGCCTTATTCTGCCGGTGGGAGAGAATGCCGCATGGGTGGCTGGCAACTATTTCCGCTGGCTCCCGCGACTGCTCTGGCCATTCGTCGATTGCCGCTTCGATGCCCAGGGATCCTGCGCCGTGGATGTGCGCTTTCCACGGATCAATCTGCTCACCCTCACCTTTCAACCAGAGCACAGCACGTCCAGGCGCCGCATCTACTTCGTGACATCCGGGCGGTTGCTGCGTCGCGGCACAAACCAGCGCGGTCGCTTCGAATTCCGAGACGTCCTGGACGGGCGTTTCACCATCGCGGGGATCCATGATTACCCACCGGCGCTCCCCTGGTATATCTATGTCTTCACGCAGGCGGTGGCGCACCTCTCCGTCATGAGGTTATATCAGTATCGACTGGCGCGACTGGCACGTTGAGCAAAGAAATAGTAATACAGGTGAGCCCCTAATTGACCGATTCAACCATTGTTGACTTTCTTTCAAGAATTTACTTTTTAAAACAATAACGCAGGCCGGACCCCTTTGATGCTTTTTAACCCATTGTTAACCCGACCAGACCTTTTTCAACCCAGCCTTCTTTGATCTCCGCGAGCCAATAAATGTTCGTGTATGTGGACCGTGTGGCACCCAAGAATACCTCGTAGTTTGCGCGGCGAAATCCGCTTTGAGTGTGCAACGTTTACCGGTCAGACCAAATCTCGAGATTGACAGCGCTGCGCCATTTTCTGTATCTTAGCGCTTTTAAAACAGGCTTATATATGGTTCTTGGGAACGCTGCGGACGCCAAATTTAGTTCTCTTGGAAACGAGTCTGCGATGCGGCTCATCATAAACCAAATCATGGCGATCGGCGTGACCTAGGGCGCAATCGACATGGGCGATAACGAGCGGACCGCAGCTATGAACACCAGGCACAGCAATCCGAGATCTAAGCCCTCCAGTTCTAGAATCGGCCAGGGCCTTTTCCTGTCCGCTCTCGTACTCGTGTTGCTTGGGTTTGGTATCGCTATTCTCTTTCTGCAGCCGGCGCCACCCCGCCACATCGTGATGGCAACCGGAGAGATCGGCGGCGCGTACGAGATAGTCGGCAGGCGCTATGCCGAGGTACTCGCGCAATACGGCGTGGAACTCGAGGTTCGCCACACGGCCGGTTCGCTAGAGAATTTCGATTTGTTACGATCGGGTGAGGTGGACCTCGCCTTGATGCAGGGTGGGCTCATCGATGAGCGTACAGCGTCCGGTCTCTACACTATCGGCAGCGTCTTCTTCGAGCCGATCTGGATTTTCCACCGCGCGGACATTGAGCTGAAACTCCTGACCGATCTGCGAGGGCTTCGAGTCTCAGTTGGGCTTCCGGGCAGTGGCACAGAGGAGGTCGCGACCGTTGGTCTGCGACTTAACCGGATGGGCAATACGTTAGAGAGACGGCATCTGCCGGTGGATGCTTTGGAGACCGCATTCAGGGAGGGCGAGATCGATGCGGCCTTCTTATCTGCCAGCGTGGCGTCACCGGTTGTCGGTGGGCTGCTCGGGTCCGAAGATATCGATCTGATGAGTATGCAACGGGCCGAAGCCTACGCGCGCTTGGATACCGCTTTGACGCGGTTGGTGCTTCCGCAGGGCGTCATAGATCTGTCGAACAATCTGCCGGCCGAGGACAAGCAGCTGATTGCGACTGCAGCCAACCTGGTGACCCGCCAGGATTTCCACCCCGCTCTGGTCGATCTGATGTTGATTGCCGCGACCGAGGTCCACGGTGGCAAGAGTGTGTTCGCGAATCGGGGGGATTTCCCAACCGCACGGTACACCGGAGTCAGGTTGCACGAAGAGGCTCGCCGTTTTTACGACTACGGGCCTTCGTTCTTACGACGCTACCTGCCATTCTGGGTGGCGACACAGCTGGACCGACTCAAGGTGCTCCTGCTTCCGCTGCTGGTCCTGGCCATTCCTGTCTTTCGGGCCTTCCCGCCGACCTACCGCTGGAGTGCGCGTAAGCGGGTCTATCGCTGGTATCGACAACTGCGCATGCTGGAGTCGGAACTCCATGCGACGTTCGATCTGGAAACGCTGAAACGTGCGAGCTCCGAGCTCGATCGCATCGAGGATGACGTGGCGCGGGTGGCGACGCCACTGTCGTACGCTGCCGAGCTCTATGACTTGCGTCTGCACATCGAGTACGTCCGCCGTCGCATCGACACC
>CAZXBD010000268.1:0-7118 GCA_964638305.1 uncultured Geobacteraceae bacterium
ATACAGGGTGGTCTGCTGGACGGGCCCCTGGCGATGGACAACGCCATCAGCCTCGAGGCGGCGCAGACGAAGGGCATCACCTCAGCGGTGGCCGGGCAGGCCGATGTGCTGGTTGCACCAGACCTAGAGGCGGGAAATATTCTCGCCAAACAGCTCACCTTCATGGCCGGCGCAGATGCCGCCGGCATCGTGCTCGGCGCCCGTGTGCCCATCATCTTGACCTCGCGCGCGGACAATGTGCGGGCGCGACGCGCTTCAGCGGCGACCGCTGTTCTGCATGCCCACGCCTTGCGCAGGAAAGCCGTCTCGGGTTTTAAGGTATGAGCGAAATCGTCCTCACCCTCAATGCCGGCTCTTCCAGTGTAAAGTTCGCCGTATTCCAGTCAGAAGGCAGCGAGCCTGAACTCATGGCCAAGGGGCAGGTGGAGGGAATCGGTTCTGCACCCCATTTCGTGGCGAAGGACACTACCGGATCCTTGCTTGCGGAGAGCTACTGGGAACCCGTCGGGGTAGGTGCGGGACACACGCTGGCCTTTCGTCAGATCTGGAATTGGTTACGCGAATTCATCGAGGTTGAGCGACTCGCGGCGGTGGGTCACCGGGTTGTCCATGGAGGAGAGCAATATGCTCAGCCGGTACTGATCGACGACCAGGTGCTCGCTGAGCTGAATCGACTTATTCCACTGGTGCCGCTACATCAGCCCCATAACCTGGCTGCGATTCGCGCAGTGTCCAAGAGCCACCCACAGTTGCCACAAGTGGCCTGTTTTGATACCGCCTTCCATAGGCATCGCCCCGCGGAGAGTGAGCGCTTTGGGGTACCCTTCGAGCTCTACGAAAACGGTGTGCGCCGTTTTGGCTTCCACGGCATCTCGTATGAGTACATTGCCAGTCGCCTGGAACAAATTGCACCCGATCTGTCCCAAGGGCGGGTTGTGGTGGCGCATCTCGGCAGCGGGTGCAGCATGTGCGCCATCCGTGCCGGCAAGAGCATAGAGACCACCATGAGCTTTTCTTCGCTGGATGGCGTGCCCATGGGCACGCGTTGCGGCACGCTGGACCCGGGTGTACTGCTGTATCTCATGCGCCGAGACCGGCTGGGTGTGGAAGACTTGGAAAACCTATTGTACAAGCGTTCGGGGCTGCTCGGAATATCCGGCGTGAGCAACGACATGCGTACCTTGGAACAAAGCGACGATCCGCGGGCGCGCGATGCCATCGATTATTTCATATACCGGATCGGGCAAGAGTTGGGTGCGCTGACGGCGTCACTCGGCGGTCTTGACGCGCTGATCTTCACTGCCGGTGTGGGCGAAAACGATGCGGCGCTGCGTGAGCGCGTCTGCCGAGATGCCGCCTGGCTCGGGATAGAAATCGATCGAGAAGCAAATGAGCGACGGGAGCTCAAGATCTCCGCCGGGGACACCAAGCCCTCGGTGTGGGTAATACCCACGGATGAGGAGCGCATGATCGCCATGCACACGAGTAGGTTGGTCGATGCGAGCGTGACCAGTCATTAGAGAATGGGGTAAAGCTGTTGGGGATCTCTGCCCTGCGGCGTGATTCATAGAGTTGAATTTGACCGACCAAGAGTACCTTCAGAGCATAACTATCTGGTGAGAAACAAACCATGTCTGTAGAGATAACTAAACCCATATTGAAGGGTAAGAAGGCGTTGGTGGTCGGCATTGCCAACGAGCATTCAATCGCTTACGGTTGCGCCAAGGCGTTTCATGAGTTGGGCGCCGAACTGGCGATCACCTATCTCAACGAAAAAGCCAGGAGCTACGTTGAACCCGCGGCGACGACTTTGGAAGCGCCAATCTTCATGCCACTCGACGTATCTCAGGCCGGGGAGCTGGAAGCCTTGTTCGATCGTGTGCACAGCGAGTGGGGGAAACTCGATATCCTAGTACATTCTATCGCCTGGGCACCTAAGGACGATCTGCAGGGAGGTCTCCTTAACTGCTCGGCCGAGGGTTTTGCCAAGGCGATGGATATATCATGCCACTCGTTTGTGCGCATGGCGAAACTGGCGGCACCGATGATGTCCGATGGCGGCACCATGTTCGCCATGAGCTACCACGGCGCCGCCAAGGTAATCCCAAACTACAATGTCATGGGGCCGGTCAAGGCCGCGCTGGAGGCGTCATGCCGTTATCTGGCTTACGAATTGGGTAAGCAAAAAATCAGCGTCCATGCCATCTCTCCGGGACCGCTCAAGACCCGCGCCGCCTCCGGGTTAAAGGACTTCGATTTGCTTCTGAACGAGGCGGTCGAGCGTGCTCCCATCGGGGAGCTTGTAGACATCATGGATGTAGGCTTCCACTGCGCCTTTCTCGCCACCCCCTACGGTCGCCGCATCACCGGTGGCGTGGTCTACGTGGATGGGGGTGTTAACATTATGGCGTGAGCCGATACGACCGTACCGGTAGCCGGAACAAGGCCATGCGTCTACGATACCAGTACTCCCTCCATGGATTATTTCCACTGACAGGGAGCGTATTACCAAAACAACATCAGGGGGTTAAGCTATGACAATCGCAGGATTCAGTAAGATCGGTGTTATTGGAGCAGGTCAAATGGGCGCTGGCATTACTCAGGTCTGCGCAACCGTCGGCCTCTCAGTAACCCTGGTGGATTTGGCGGAAGAGCAACTGGAGAAAGCCCGCACGACGATCGGAAAATCTCTGAGTAAGCTTGTCTCCAAAGAGAAACTGACTCAAGCAGACGCTGACAATGCCTTGCAGCAGATCACCTTCGTTACCGATTCCAACCGGCTGTCGGATGCGGATTTGGTGATCGAATCCGCCGTCGAAAACGAAAAGATCAAAGGGGAAATCTTTCACAATCTCGATGAGATTCTGCAGCCCGAGGGCATAATAGCCACGAACACCTCGTCGATCTCGATCACGCGGCTGGCCTCCTACACGAGCCGTCCCGAAAAATTCATCGGCATGCACTTTTTTAATCCGGTACCCCTCATGAAGTTGGTGGAGATCATACCAGGTATGGGCACCAGCAAAGAGGTCACCCAACGCATCGAAGAACTCGCCGTGGGTCTGGGTAAGGAGACGTCGACGAGCCAAGATTATCCAGGATTCGTGGTCAACCGGATACTGCTCCCGATGATCAACGAGGCCTTCACGGCTCTCATGGAAGGGGTCGCCACCGCCGAGGACATCGACAAGGGTATGAAACTGGGCACCAACCAGCCCATGGGCCCGCTGGCGCTGGCCGATTTCATCGGGCTCGACACCTGTCTCGCCATCATGCGTGTCCTGCACCAGGGATTGGGTGATCCCAGGTATCGGCCTTCCCCGTTGCTCGTAAACTATGTTCAAGCGGGCTGGCTTGGTCGAAAATCCGGTCGTGGGGTATATCGATATGACCAATGAGGAAGCTCACGCGAGCAAGGTCGAGGTGAGCAAGGAAGAGGCTGTCACCCGGGTGCTCATTCGACGCCCTGAGCAACTCAACGCCCTCGATGTGGATGTCTTGGAACGGCTCACGCAAGCCGTTGCTGAGGCCACGCGTGACGGAACCAGGGTGATGGTCGTGTCTGGTGCGGGAGAGAAAGCCTTTGTAGCCGGGGCGGATATCAAATTTATGGAGAATCTCGCGCCCCGTCAGGCTCTGACGTATTCCCGTCAGGGGCACACCCTGGTCCTGGCCCTTCAGAGGGCGCCGTTTATTTCAATCGCTCGCGTGCAGGGCTACGCACTTGGCGGCGGGTGTGAGCTGGCCATGGCCTGCGACCTCATCATTGCGTCTGAAAAGGCGGTCTTCGGGCAACCGGAAGTAGGGCTGGGTCTGATTCCTGGTTTTGGCGGAACTCAAATGCTGGCGGCCAGAGTCGGTATGTCCGTGGCCATGGACCTCGCGGTGACAGGGCGTAAGATCTCCGGTCGGGATGCCGCCGCGCTCGGTCTGGTTTCCAGAGTGACCGCTCATGAGCAGCTGGACGAAGAAGTGGAAAATACCATCAAAGGCGTCCTGGAGGGTAATCCGGAGGCCATTCAGGAAACCAAACGACTCGTGAAGCAATCGCTTCATACGCCGTTTGAATACGGCCTGTCCTCCGAAGCCACCAGTTTTGCCAACCGCTTTGACCGCAAGTCTACGTAGAAAGATCAAACAAGCTCGCAGTGCCTGTAAGTCATTGAATCATCGTTATGAGATCAGGAGGTCTGATACTAGGTCCGTTGAACAAAAACAACGCAGCGGCGCTTGCAACATCGGGCGAACTGCCTGTGCCGGTAGTGAGCCTGAATTACCTAGATGAATCTATCCCCCCGCAGCAAACCTGTTTCAATTCGGATTACTACCAGAAGATGAAGCCAGACAAGTGGCTGAACGGGCTGCGCTGGACGGATACAACCATGCGATTATCTTAGTACCCGAGGGTAAATGGGGAACACGACTCTTAGAGGCCTTTCGCGAGCGGTTTGATACGCTTGGCGGAACGATCCTGGCAACTGGCGTGATCTTCTTGGAGCCATTCAAACTCTTCCTCCGGCAGGTCTTTATCCCCTTGCTGTTGTTCCCGTTTAACCACTAATTTTATCTATCATTGCCGAAGGTCTAAGCCCGTGATCATTTTTAAAAACCTTGAAGACTCTCTTCTATGTGCAGCCTCTTTCTCAAATTGTTTTTGCAACTTAGTCAAAACTAATTTGTGAGGAGAGCCTGTTCTCTGAGTAACATGACTTACACCTAATCCCATCCCGTCAATAATTCCGTGGATATGCTGTCTCCTTGCTTTGGCCAATGGCCAGACAAGATTCTTCTGATCCTTACTTTCCAAAAACAATGAAAGTTCTTTACAATCACGGCAAGAACACGGAATTGCATCTAAAATAGAATAATCATTTTTTTCACGTTTTTTAGACAATTCAGCGGTTAGCCGTCTATCTACTTCGACCGCCATTTTTCCCCAAGTGGAGTTTTGAATAGGGTTTTGAAATATCTCATTGACCAATCGTGCTAATCCAAGATTTGAATAAACCCTTTTGTGTTCCAGGATGTGTGCGACTAATTTAAGAGAAATGTTCTTATCACCTACTATATGTGCAGATTGAAGAAGCTCATTTGTTTTCTTAACGTTGTTCTTTTGATCACGATCTAAATCTACCTGACTACTACTTCTTTCCGATCCTTGATTAGACGAAATCAGCAATTCAACCTGATTGTTCAATAGCCATTTGCTGATTCGTTTGTAACTATTTAGCTTCTCGATCACCGTTGACATGTTGTCAAGTTCTTTTGACCTGTAATACCCAGACTCAGACCAAGTCTTCATTAGGCCGAGCATCCAGGTTTCTCCATAGGCATCAATCAATGCTATGATTGCCTTGATATTTTGCCGGCAAATAGCTTGGAGGTCTAAAATTGTTAGGAGTTTGACGGCAAGATTTTTATTCTGAACTAGCTTTGCAATGTCTAGTAAATCACGTATTTGAGTCGGTTCCTTAGACCTCATAGCTTCCCACTGAGGTAGAACTTTCTCCAATAGCTGCCCACCAAGTTGTGGATTTTCCGTCAATTTTGTTTTGATTTTGGTTATTGTCGTGATTGGGTCAATGGCAAAGAGGCTTGGATAATCATCTTCTTTGGTCCAAAGAACAACAGCCGCCCGATGATACCACCGATCCATAGTGTTTCCGTAGTTTCCCATGTATCCTTCATGATGAGACTTGAAAGGTTGAAATTCATCATTTGCCTTTGTCCAGCAAAACATTGAATTTGGGACACTACATTCACGTAAACTTGATTTCTTGCTTTCGCTGCTAACCCAATGAGCAAGGGAATATTCTTCTTCTATTAAGTCTACTAGATTTATATCACTACTATCTTTTTCTTCATCTTCCCAGTCATCATATTGATGCCTGCGATACCTCCAATCACCTGAGTATTCTTCCTCCGTTTGCCAGGTTTCATGTAGCTCAGCTAATGCTAAATGGATATTTAAGCCCAGCTCTTCAGCGGCTGCACGCAATTGTGCTGTTCGGGTCCGGTCAATCCCTTTTAATTGAAACCACCCTAGACCTTTCTGACTATATTGATGATCCAATAAATACACCAGCCAACGTGGATGATTGCGGATGTACCATTCTCGCTGATCATACTTCGCATTGAAGTATTGATTAATTACCCGGGTGAGGTTTGGATTAGGCTGGCTTTCTTTCAAGGATCCTTTAGCATCGAACATTATATTATAGGTCAGTGCAATTCTGTATCCTGCCGTTACCTTTTTTACTTCATGATGGCAATCAGCATAAAATGCCACAACCTTTAGTTCGTTGTTTGTGGATTTCTTGGCTCGAAAGGTCTTTTGATCCCCAAGTTGATCAATAACGAGTGAACCACCTTTATAAGCAGAAGGTAATAGCACAACCATAGTCGCAACCATTCCATCTGATTTCTCTGAATCTTGATGAGTCGAGAAAAATTGACCAGACTCATAGATAAGCAAATTATGAAGGTCAGCTGTAAGTTTACCTTCTTCAGCCAACCCCAAATCCATCTTTATTTTTTCAAGAGCCGATCCAAACACTTTGTTAAAATCTCTCTTCGGAATTTTAATCTTACTTTTGGGTACCTCCCAAACATTCCGAACCCGGGTGTCAACCACAGTTTGATCACGCCAACCAAAAGATGCTAAATGTGCTTCTTTTATAAGTGCTTTTGCTGTTAGTTGAGATATCTGTCCGGTGATATCGCCAACATCTTTAACCGCAAATTTTAGCCCTTTAGCAGGCAAGTCTAATGAAGTGCAAAACTTATCTTTAGAATTTGTTAGCTCAAGAGATTTGGTTACATTTTCAAGCATTATTTTACCTATAATTGATACAGCAATTTACTAATATAAAACCCAGCTATATCCTGTGTTTAATGTATTTTAGTTAGAGGTAAAGTGTCGAAATAGCAGAACTAACTACTGCCGACTTGGAAGCTAAATTTTACCGGGGTATAGCAAATAACAAGGGGTCAGAGTCGTTGATTATTGGCCGCTCGCTGATAGGCTTCAGATCTACGGTCTCCCCCATGACCGCCAGATGTCACGGGGCGATCCAACTGCTTTGCTATTCGCCGCTTGAATCGCTCACTACCCAAAA
>CAZXBD010000269.1:0-8366 GCA_964638305.1 uncultured Geobacteraceae bacterium
TGCTCTTTTTGTTGGAATTTGTAATCCAAGGATAAAAGTAATCCAAGGATAAAAGCAAAACCGTCGGGGTTGCCCGACAGCAACGTCATTTTCTTTGTAGCGACAAAGAAAACGAAGCAAAAGAAATCTTGTGTACAGGTCAAGGACATAGGTAACTATGTCTATAAACCGTACATTGGCGCTGCGCTTGGCATGTCTTGTTCGGGGGTTTCTGGTGGCAAGTAGAGTTGTTTGAATCCTTTAAGGGGCTACGCTTCCCCCGTAAGCCCCGAGGCCCTTGAGGACCTCTATGGCTCTGGTTTCTGTTGCTTTTTGTGTGTTATGCCTTTTGCTGCAAAACGGCACTATCTGGAAGGCCCGCAAGCACAGGGCCGGATTCTTTAGCTCCACCACACTTTAAAAGCTATGAAAGATGGCAAAGGAGATGCCCTCCGCCAGGAGCAAGGCCTTTTTTGCATCCTTTTTGTGGCCGCCCGGACAAAAAGGATGGCGTCTGGCGGGACGCGACCCGCCGGTTCTGCTTTTGGTTCTTAAAAGACACAAGGTAAACAGATTAACGATCTGTTGCTCACAATCTACTGAAAGCCTTCAATGCGTTCCAATTGCCAACATACAAAAAGACAAACCCCACATATGACCCAAAGTGGGGTTTGTCAACAATCTGGAGTGACCAGCAGTATAGCTGGGCTTTTTTCTATTTCGTCAGAGGGGGACAGGGTTTTCAGAATATGCTTTTTTGTCAATTTTAAAAAAGGAGATACTCTGTTTTTTTACGAAAATGATAAAAAGAGAGGATACACTGAATATCGGCCAGTGTATTTTTGACCGTTCCTGTTCCATTGATGTCAGCGTACTCTGTTGCAATTACGGCGAAGGAGGTCATTGTGGCGCCGTGGGTTCATTCTGCGCCCCATGTCGGCCGAGTGGGCGATCAAGATAATTACAGAGAAGTTGCGGAAGAATTAGAGGTAGAGATTCACACAAGTACAGTCGAAGTTATTGTCATTGAGCACGAAGAAAAACGCTTCGGCGTCCAAAAAAAACACGGATCTGACTATCATCAGATCCGTGACGGACACTTACCAAAACGAATAAACTATCGGAGTTGACTCTATCAGTTAACAGAAAGGACGGATTGACCTTACGCCCTCTCCACGAACAGTTATTTCCAGTCCTGGACTCCATATTTGGCCAGGATCACCTGCAATTTGCCACTGCTGCGAAGCTTTTTTAGCCCATCGTCAAAGATTTTGGCATATTCTTTTGAGCTTTCCTTAGCAGGAGAAAAAGCTACGAACAAATCAGAGGAACTAATATCCTCAGACCCGGCGTACACAATCTCACCACGTTCAAAGTTTTCATCTTTAAGAGTAAATTCTACCACTGGTAAATTATCTACAATGGCATCAATGCGGCCGGCCTTGAGCATTTTCAGTAATTTCGGGAGAGCATCCTCGTCTTTTATCGTGTAGATTTTGTCTGTACCGGAATCACTTTCCACATACTCGCCCAATTCCCCGCCGTAATCGTAGCCATGAATCACTCCCAGACGGATCTGCTTGAGGGAATTGATCCCCCTATAATTCCACGGGTACCCTTTTTTGACATAGAATGCACTCTGGTATTTTCCGAAGCTTTCTTCGGGGAAGACAAAGCCAGGCGCCTCCTCAGTATCCGTTCCTATAACAGCGTCGAAACGTCCCTTTTCAACTGTTTTCAGACATTGCTCCCAGGGCATAAGCTGATAATCGATCTCAACCCCCTTGGCACCGAAGATCTCCTGCAGGACCTCGACCATGTAGCCAGGCTGCTCTGATCCGGGGTCATCACTGTATGGTGGCCAGGCATCAGTTCGAATCGTGAGCGTGTCTGCACTGGCAAAGCCTGCTGACAAGATCAAGAAAGCCAGGCAAGTAATCAATGTGGGTGCGATGTTTTTCATGTTTTCCCTCCGTTAAATGTTTTGAATTGCCCCTCAACTAAGTTTCGGGGGAAATGAACCGCTTGCTGATTAAATCAAGCCTCTGCCAGGTCTCTTTCAGTCTCCACCGTGGAGACATACCCAGTATCCTGAATGATAGACAGTTCGTCACTGTTGAACACCCGGTCGATATCCAGCAAGATCAGGAACTCCTCACAGACCTTGCCCATCCCTTTGATGTACTCGGTATTCAGGCGGGTGCCTAGTCGCGGCGGCGGCTCAATCTGGTCGACACGAATCTCCAGCACTTCACGCACTGCATCGGCCATAGCCCCGACGACGATCTTCTCATCATCGACCTGCACTTCAACCACGATGATGCAGCTGTCTTCTGTCTGTTCTTGCGCGTCGAGGTTAAGCTTCAGCCGCATATCGACCACCGGCACCACTTGACCACGCAGGTTAATCACGCCAAGCATGTAAACCGGAGTTTGCGGCACCTTGGTTATCGGTGTCATGCTCAAGATCTCGCGGGTTCGCGCAACATCCACTCCGAATATTTCTTGTGCAAGTCGAAAGGTGACATATTGCCGACTCTCTTCATGCATATCAGTCATGGTCACCACCCCATTCAAAACTTTTCAAACTGGTCATCGTAGGCATCCTCTTGTCCAACAGTTTCTGTCTGGAAAGATGCCGATGGCAGCTGCCTGGGTTCGGGGCTCTTGTGCTCAGAAGCTGTAACCTCGTAAGCAGACTCCCGTCGGATGGGCTCCCGACTCTCTAAGTCGCTCTGCTCATCCAGGTTAAAAACGGCGACCGTCTGCTGCAGCTGTTCGGCCTGCGCGGAAAGCTCTTCTGCCGTCGATGCCATCTCTTCGGTGGCGGCGGCGTTTTTCTGAATGACCTGATCCAGCTGCTGAATTGACATATTTATCTGCCCGGCCCCGGAATCCTGTTCCTTGCTTGCGGCACTGATCTCCTGGACCAGTTCAGCTGTTTTCTCGATATCAGGGACAATGGCTTCGAGCAAGCTACCGGCATTTTCGGCAACCTCGACACTGCTGACGGAGAGGTCACTGATTTCACTGGCGGCCTTCTGGCTGCGCTCGGCCAGTTTACGAACTTCGGCGGCGACCACAGCAAAACCCTTGCCATGCTCACCGGCCCGGGCCGCCTCTATCGCCGCATTCAACGCCAGCAGGTTGGTCTGCCGGGCAATTTCCTCGATAATCTGAATTTTGTTGGCGATGTCTTTCATAGCCACGACCGTAGCCTGCACGGCCTGGCCACCTTCCTGCCCACTTTGCGCCGACTGGATGGCAATTTTCTCCGTCTGCAGGGCGTTATCGGCGTTCTGTCGGATATTGGCCACCATCTCTTCAATGGAGGAGGACGCCTCTTCCGCGGCAGAGGCTTGCTCCGAGGCGCCCTGATTCAGGGTCGCGCTGGTATCGCTCAGCTGCATCGCTCCAGACCGGACCTGATGCGCAGAACGCATGATTTCACCGATCAGTCTGGTCATTTTCTCTTTCAGGCTCTGTAACGATTTGCCCATGGTATCTCGATCGGAGACCAAGGGCAGTTCCACGGTCAGGTCAGCATCAGCCATCTTTTCCAGCTGCTTCATCTTTCCGGCCAGGGCATCAAGGAACGCATTGACACTGTCGATGACCATGCCGATTTCATCGTTGCTCATTTTTGCAACGCGCAAGGTTCCGTCGTTAGTCTCTGCCATCTCCCGCATGGTTTTAACCAGGTTCGTAAGAGGGCGGAGGATGATTCGACTCAGCAGGAACCACACCGCGATGATCATAATCACAGCCAATATGACAATTTTCTCTACTGTCGAAACAATTTCTGTCATCAGAGCATCATCGATGCTCTGGTATGACATAACAACTTCAAAACGCCCCAGCTTTTCGTTGTCATAGATCAGTTCCTGAGTCGCTTCCGGCTGGTATTCAGCCGGAAACGTAGTGAGCGTGACAACCTCACCCTCAGAGTTGCGCCCCCGTGCATGCGTGAGTGTGCCGGATTCATCATAAATGGCCACGGTCTCCAGGTTCCGGTTGCTCATTTCAGCAAACAGAAAGTTGTCGATCTGCTGATCATCAAAACCGTACAGAGCATCCGGCAGGTTCAGCCCGGCCCGTTCCAGAACCGCCTGTCGTTGTTGCTCCAGGCTGCCCAGCATCTCGCTTTGACGCTGTTGATAATTGAACGCGCCGAGGCCAACCAGGACCAGAGTAATAATGCCGACGAACCAGAACAGTAATTTTATGCGAATACTTTTCATGATTTCACTCTTTCACTCTTTCACTCTTTCACTCTTTCGCTATGAGCGCACAAAAAGGCTTTCCCGAGGAGCTTATTTCCAGTCTTTCAGCCCGTAGCGCGACAGGATTTCCTGGAATTTCCCGCTGCTGCGCAGTTCAACAAGGCCTTCGTCAAAAATCTGGATATATTCTTTAGAGCTCTCTTTTGCCGGGGAAAAGGCCATGAATAAATCTTGTCTCTCGTCGTCCACACCAGCCGCGATAATCTCGTTTTCCAGCTTGGCGTCCTTCAGGGCCAAAGGCATGACGTTGATATTTTCTATAACGGCATCCACACGGCCTGACTTGAGCATCTTGAGCAGCTTGGGCAATGCATCGTCACCAGTGGCGGCAAAAATCTTGTCACTGTTCTCATTCGCTGCGATGTAGTTATCTATAGTTTCGTAATATCCGTAGCCTTCAATAATGCCTAGTTTAAGGCCCTGAAGAGAAGAGATACCGGAGTACTGCCAGGAATTTCCTTGTTTCACATAGAAACCGTTCTGATTGATTCCGAAGCCCTCTTTCGGAAAGACAAAGTCAGGCGATTCTTCCGGATCAGTGCCGACGACAGCATCGTAAGTACCTTTCCGAACCGAATCGAGGCTACGAGTCCACGGCATCAACTTATAATCAATCTCGTGGCCTTTGGCCTCGAAAATCAGCTTGGCTGCTTCAATCATGTAGCCGGGTTGAGTGCTGTCCGGCTCATCGTTGTAAGGAGGCCAGCTATCTGCACGAACTGTAATTGTGTCCGCGGCAGCAAGTCCTGCCGTAAATATCATCATTACCAGCAAAAGCGATGTAATACGTTTCATGATCATCTCCTTGATATTTATTAACCTGGCTTCTTAGAGGATTAAAAGGCGAAGGTAATATTCAGACTGCCGACGGTTTCACTGTCAACACCCTCGTCTTCCGCGTCATCGGTGAGAGCATCGGAATAAAGAACCGCACCCGTAATACTCCAGTTGTCGGTTAAAGTGTAGTCGAGTGAGGCGGTCAATTCGCCGTTATGAAAGGCTGAATAATCTCCAACCAGAGCGTTTTCCTGGTTGTAGCCGACCAATGCGCCTAATCCCAGGAGAACCTTGTCTGACAGCTCGAATTCGTGGCTTACGCCCAGAGTATAGAAGAGGTTGTCCATGCCCGAGTCATCATCGATATCCCATGCGTAATAGATCGTAAACTCGGGAGCCAAGAAGACATCAAGGGCACAGCCCAGATAGAGTTCATCATCTGAACCCGCATAATTGTAGGTATAATGCAGGTTACCGACGCTGACCGATACCACATCGGTCAGGTCAAAAGTGTAGTCGATCGTGATGTCAGTCTCGGTAATTTCACCACGATCCAGCTCCTCGCTCTCACCGTCACTGAGCTGATAATTGCTCCAGTAACCAAGCGTGAAGCCGTAAGCACTCAGGTCCATGCCACCCTGCATGACAGCCTCACCATCACTCAGGTCATAACCACGCCAGAGATATTTGCTGTAAACACCAAGATAGGCATCGCCTTCAACTTCAACAGCGAAGGCGCTGTTCACAAAGCCAACCAACATCAGACAGGCGATAAGAACACTCAACTTTTTCATTTTTAGATCTCCTTACTTTTTTGGCACATTGCCGGTTTTTAGTTACTTACAAAAGACTATGGAATTTTTGAGACTCTCAATTTGCTGTACAGACATTAAGCAGACGACGTGCCAAAGCCTGTATAATTTCACAACACATTGTTTTCACTGAGGTTAAGGTTACAAACCGACCAATTGGTGTCACCAGCAGGATAACTATGGTTATCGGATCGGCCTACGGTAAGGACAACCTTATAACCATGGTTATAGGGCCGTTAGAGAGAGAACGACAACAGAGTTCCCCCTCTCACTGCCACCCCCCTTACCGATTGACCTCTCCAGGTGAAGGCACCCAAAAAACGGGAAGGAAAGAGCTACGTTTCATAGAATTGACGTCAGGTGTAAACGCAAAAGGGGACAGCCACAGCTGTCCCCTTTGTGCAGGGCATGTACGATTCAGGAGGGAATTTTTATTTGCGCCTGTGTATCTCTTGAGAAAAAGGCCTGTCTCATTCAGACGACCGGGCAAACCATCTTAACCACGGACAACAATGCTTCCTTTTTAAAGGGCTTGGTCACCCAACCGGAGGCACCTACGGCCTTGCCAGCCCGAACCTGTTCCGGCTGCGATTCGCTGGTCAGCATGATGATCGGAATAAAACGATTGCCGGGCATCTGACGAACCTTACGAACCAGGTCGATCCCATCCATGTTCGGCATATTCAAATCAGTGACCAGCATGTCTACCTGGCAAGTGGCCAGCTTATCGAGAGCGTCAAGACCATCATGGGCTTCGTGAACCTCGTAGCCCGCTTCTGACAGAGCCGAGGAAAGAGCCAAACGCACAGTTGCTGAATCATCGACTGTCATAACTTTTTTCATTTTAGACCTCGCAGCTCTATTGTAAAAACAAAAATCATCTCCAAATACACTGCATGTCGTTGCTCTGATTACAGAAGAACCTGGGACGCAACCTTTCCACTTCGCTGCGCGCTTCACCCACTAACGAAGGCGACAGTCCGGAGAATTCACATATGCGGGCACGACTCGTAATATAGCGATGTGCAGAACAAAGGAATCTAAGCCCTTGTCCATCGAGTTTTTCCAGTCCCTGGCAACAGATGATAATGTGACGGGCGACTCCGACCACTTCAGAAAGCTCTCGGCGGGCAGCATCAATCTCCCGTCCGGTTAATGCCCCTACCAGCTGCAAAGAAACCGACTCGTCCCCTGAAGCAGTTTCTGGGTTGAGAATATTGACTGATTCCCTCGTAGATGGTTCATTTTGTCTCAAACATTCAAGTAATCGATCATTTCCGCAAAAGAACAGCCGCAAAGGGAAATCCGTATTTTCAAGAGACTTTGAGATATCCCGTTCATTAACTGAGCCGCCGAGAAGGCACACCGGAGTATCGATATGATTTCGGGAAAAAATCTCCAACCGGCTTATAAGAACTGACTTGAGTCCGGCACCTGCCAGAATTACGCTATGAATTGCTTCGGGCAGCATCTTGACCAAATTGATCACCTCATCGTGACCCTTGACGACGCGCGCAGTATAGCCACCCAACCTCAGAGTCATGGATAGAACCCATTCCTGTTGGGGGTCGTGACCTAAAAGCAAAACCGTATTTTTCTTGATCGCGTTTATTTGGTAACCCTTCATGAGCTTGACTTCTTATCCCGGGCAGACTCAAGAGCAACCACCGTGCCAAGCGTAAAACAACGATAAACTATTGAAATCACTGCCTTGAAGAAACAAAAAAACCTTTACTATGCGGCGAAGACATAACAAAGGTTTGATCAAGCGCGGGAGAGTTAAGCTAACTACCTTAAATTAATAAGTTTTCTTCCATAGCATAGGTTATGACGCCACATAACAAACAATTCACCCTTCTTCACTTGCCATATTTTTCAGGCGCTTACTTAAAGCTGGCTGGGATATTCCAAGAATTTTCGCGGCCGCAGTACGGTTCCCGCCGGTCTGCTCCAGCGCTGCCAGGATAAGGCTGTGTATCGCTTCCTTCATCGTCGGCAAAGGCCCTTGAGAGGGCAGAGGAGTTTGCCCGGGAGCACATGCCGCCGTTGCAGAGCTTTGCAGAGAGAGCTGTGGGAAGCTGTCCAAATCCAGCGGCCCCGACGTATATCTGCTCATGGCATCAATGGCCATGGCCCGCAACTCACGGACGTTACCAGGGAATGAATGCCCTGCAAGAGCGCCAAGAACAATTTCACTGACCACGGGAACCTTCTTCCCCAGGGTCTCCGCTGCTTCAGTGATGTAATGCTTGAGCAGAAGAGGAATATCCTCCAGACGCTCACGCAGTGGCGGAATGATCACGAGGTGCGTCTGTAATCGATAATACAGGTCTCGACGAAAAGACCCTTTCTCTATCTTCTCCGCCAAGTCGTGATTGGTCGCAAAAACCAGCCTGGCTCTGGCAGTCCTGGGCTGATCGCTACCTAGGGGATAATACTCGCCTTCCTGGATAAAGCGCAGTAGCTTGACTTGTGTAGCGGGTTCCAAGTCACCGATTTCGTCGAGGAACAGAAC
>CAZXBD010000270.1:0-1634 GCA_964638305.1 uncultured Geobacteraceae bacterium
CCGTAATTCGCACAACGCGCGCTGTCTCTCCGACCCAACCTCCGCGGGCTCCAGGCTGAAAGTGCTGAAGAATGTCACAGTTTCGTCACCGCCTAAACCGCTGTCAATAACCCAGACGGTCCCCTCTTCATCAACCAGTACTCCCTGGGGGCCATTTAAGCCGGTGCCAATGACTTCACCACCACCTTGAGCGCTGACACCGGCAGCAAACGCCAACAACGTCAGCGTAAAGGTCAAGATGATGATCTTCGCTAAGCTAACTGTTCTTTTTTGCATGATTTGCCTCCTGCAACTTTTTTTGAGAAAAGATTCACTACCGTACACTTTTAATGAAAGGGTAAGGATTTAAGAAACGGCTACCACTCGGGGTATACTCGATTTTCAGCACAAAAAAGGAGTGTACCCAATGAGTGATAACCGTCGGCTCTATCGTCGCATAAAACAAGGATTGCTGCAACTTTATCCGAAACAATTAACTGGTAATCAAGCCCGTCATCTCAATACATTGACCGGAATGATGACCGGGATCGTGCAAGGCAAACGTTGCCATTTTGAAACGATGGCGGCCAAGACACCCGGCCCAAGCAAGATACCCAGTCGGGTCAAACGGTTCAGCCGCTACACCCAGAATGAAGGGATTGATCGAGAAACCTATTTTATGCCCTTTATCGAAGAGCTGGTGCTCGGATTAGCCCAACGCGGCACTCTGGTAGTCGTGATGGATGGCAGCGAAGTAGGGCGACATTGTCTGGCCTTGGTGGTCAGTATGGTGTACAAAGGTCGAGCCTTGCCGCTGGCCTGGACTGTGGTCAACGGCAGCAAAGGACACTTTTCCGAAACTGCTCATGTTGAGTTGTTGGCTCAGATCAAAGCCATCGTTCCGGCTGAAACGGATGTCATCTTCCTGGGTGATGGTGAATTCGACGGGACAAGCTTACTGGCTGAAATCGAAGCCGCCGATTGGCATTATGCCTGTCGCACCGCTCATAATCGTTGGATCTGTGAACAAGACACCTGGTTGCAACTCAACGAACTGAGCTGGCAGGCGGGTGATTATGTCTGTTTGTCCGATGTTGCCTTCACCCTACAATCTTATGGCCCGCTGACAACCATCGCCTGGTGGCATCCGGATTACAAAGACCCTATCTATCTGGTCTCTAATTTCGAATTGGGAGAAGAAGCCCTCTATTGGTATCGCCAACGTTTCCGTATCGAAACCTTTTTCTCTGACCAGAAAAGTCGGGGCTTTCATCTGCACAAAAGTCATATTGATGACCCGCAGCGCCTGGCCCGTTTGATGATCGCTGCTTGCTTGGCTTACATTTGGATTATATTCTTGGGCGTTATTGCCCAGCGTGACCAATGGATAGCCATCATTCATCGCACTGACCGCTGTGACTTGAGCCTTTTTCAATTGGGCTTACGTTTGTTAGACTATTTTCTCAATGATGATTTACCCATCCCCTTCGCTTTGGCTTGGGTAGATTAAAAGTGTACGGTAATGAATTTTCCAGTGGGGATATGATTGGCGCCGAGGACGTTATTCATAAGATGCAGAATATCGTACGGGAACGGGATATGCCTATTTTGGTTCCTATCCAGTTGTCAGCCTGGCAAGCACGAATTTGGGTAGA
>CAZXBD010000271.1:0-4352 GCA_964638305.1 uncultured Geobacteraceae bacterium
ACAGGCGGCCATGATGCCGAGAGGCCCGCCGGACAAAACTGCGCGTTCATAATCCAGGCCACTCATCAAGACCTTGACACCTTTGCCAATCTCACCCAGCACGTTTGCTTCGGGAACCGCACAGTTTTCGAAAACCAGTTCACAGGTGTTGCTGCCGCGCATCCCAAGCTTATCAAGCTTCTGCGCCGTTGAAAAACCCGAGAAACCCTTCTCGACAAGAAAAGCCGTGATGCCGTGTGGCCCTGCATCCATATCGGTTTTGGCGTAAACGACCAGAGTGTCGGCATTCGGGCCGTTCGTTATCCACATTTTACTGCCATTAAGCAGGTAATGGTTGCCCTCTTTGTCGGCGCGTAGTCGCATGCTGACGACGTCGGAGCCTGCACCAGACTCACTCATAGCCAAGGCTCCGACGTGCTCACCAGTAACCAGCTTCGGGAGATAACGCTGCCTTTGATCGGCATTGCCATTACGATAAATCTGATTGACACAAAGGTTGGAATGAGCACCGTAAGACAAGGCGACGGAAGCCGAAGCCCGGCTGAGTTCCTCCATGACGACCACATGTTCAAGGTAGCCCATATCGGCGCCGCCGAATTCCTCAGAAATAGTAATGCCGAGCAGACCGAGGTCACCCATTTTACGCCACAGGTCCGCCGGGAAATCATTGTTCTGATCGATCTCGGCGGCCCGTGGAGCAATTTCTTTACTGGCAAAAACGCGGACTGTTTCGCGCAGCAGGTCTACCGTATCACCCAACTGGAAATTCAAACTGGGATAGGACTCCATAGCTTCACTCCATAATTGAATTATTGTGTGCCTGAGAACCTTTCAACATATGATTTGCAAGGCCGATACCAAGCCCTGTCAATCGTTCAAGATAACACTAGAAAGGCTGCAACTAACTGGAATTAAGTCTTTTTACCATACAGAATTCGCCTCACCTTCGACCCTGCCGAGGAGAAGTGTAAACAAAGGCAACGCTGAGGGTGTTAACGAAAACAGGATAAAATTGATTCAAGTCAACTCAGTGGCACACAACGGACCCTGCAGACTAGTCAGAGGATACGTTCAACCACTCAGGACAAATTCCCATGCACACCAGAACTCTTCAGGGTGTTGATCTGGTGGGCAGGCAATGCAGTGTGTTTTGATGCGGGGGTCGATAGTTCTGGCAAACCCGGCATACTCGACAAGGCCAACGGACTTGCAAGGAAAATCAGGCAATCCTTTACGCTTACGGGCCGACTGGACCCTGCAGTCCACCATGCGGAAAACCATGCGAGTCTCACTGACTTCTATCGACTCCTGCAGGTTAAGGCGTGCATACAGGCGATGCTTGAAGCACTCCACCAGTGCCGGTATCCCGCCTCCCGGCTCAAGACCGAGGCGAGCCATGATCCGCTTGGCCTCAACCACGGTAAATTTTTCCCATGCCGCCGTATCGATTTCGATCGCTGTGTCGATCCCGTACTGTTGCTCAACAGCCTGAAACCAGAGACCGTCATGGGCAAGCCAGTTCTTGGCATCATCCACGATAATCGAAATCAAGTCCTCTTTACTCAGGCCCTTTAGAAGAGCGACCCCTTCGTCAAGATTTGTCCCCATAACACCCCACCCTTTCGCATCGGCATCATATTGTCTAAATCAATGCATTGGTTATCCGCGAGTTATTGCCGCACCGATCACAACTCTTTGAACTTCACTTGTTCCTTCATAGATTTCAGTGATTTTGGCATCACGCATCATTCTTTCCACCGGGAAATCACGTGTATAGCCATAGCCGCCATGAATCTGGACCGCTTTGGTAGTGACCCACATGGCCGTCTCTGAAGCACTCAATTTAGCCATGGCAGACTCCTTGCCGTAAGAAAGACCGGCACTCGCCCGCCAGGCTGACTGATATACCAGAAGACGCGAGGCTTCAATACGCAGGGCCATATCCGCCAGAATGAACTGTACACCCTGGAAACTGGCAATCGGCTGATCGAACTGCTTGCGTTCGCGAGCATAATTCAAAGCTTCCTCGTAGGCACCTTGGGCAATCCCCAGAGCCTGCGAAGCAATTCCGATGCGGCCGCCATCAAGGGTCTTCATGGCCACCTTGAAACCTTCACCTTCTTTACCAAGCAGCTGGTCTGCCGGTATCCTGCAGTTTTCGAAAACCAGTTCACAGGTCAGCGATGAACGGATTCCCATCTTCTTCTCTTTTTTGCCGAAAGAGAAACCGGGAGTATTCTTTTCAACAATGAAGGCACTGATCCCGTGGTGCTTTTGAGCGTTTTTGTCGGTTCTGGCGAAGACGATATAAGTCTCAGCATCACCGCCGTTGGTGGTAAATATCTTGCTGCCGTTGAGGACCCATTCGTTACCGTCGCGACCGGCGAAGGTTTTTGTTCCGCCAGCATCTGAACCGGCGGATGGCTCGGTTAAGGCAAAGGCGCCGAGTTTTCTCCCTTCGGCCATCGGTGTCAGAAATTTTTTCTTTTGCTCTTCGCTGCCGAACAACCAGACCGGGTTAGCCCCTAAAGAAAGGTGAGCCGACAAGGTCACTCCAGTTGAGGCACAAACCCTGGAGAGTTCTTCGACAGCAATGGCATAGCAGATATAGTCGGCACCGGCGCCGCCGAATTCCTCTGGGAATACAATGCCGGCCAGTCCCAGTTCCGCCACTTTGTCAAACATCAATTCCCGATCGAAACGCTCATTCTCATCACGTTCGGCTGCCGATGGTGCCACTTCATTTTCGGCGAAGTTCCGTACTGTTTCGCGGATTAGATTCTGTTCTTCAGTCAGTTGAAAATACATGCAATGACCTCCTTGGCTAATTAAATCAAACGATATTTAACGTTAGAACTTGGTTACTTATGACAGCATGTCTCAAGAGCAGACAGAATCCTGCAAGATGAGTTTTTCATGAAAAACTGAGCAGCACTTCCCGGGCGATGATCACGCGCTGAATTTCGCTTGTGCCTTCGTAAATAGTCGTAATCCTAGCATCTCGACAATAGCGCTCCACCGGAAACTCGGCGGTATAGCCATAACCGCCAAAAATCTGCATGGCCTCATAACAGGCACGATTGGCGGCCTCTGTGGCAAAGAGTTTCGCCATTGAAGCTTCCTTTGAATACGACCTGCCCTGTTCCTTGCGAAACGCGGCATTCATCAAGAGCAGGCGAGCGGCCTCCAGTTCCGTCGAGGCGTCGGCAATCTTCCACTGAATCGCCTGAAAGTTACTGATATTCTGGCCAAACTGCTTGCGCTCAAGAGCATAACGGGTCGCGGCATCGATAGCCGCCAGAGCGACACCGAGGCCCAGAGAACCGATGCCGATACGACCACCGGCCAGTTCACGTACCGCAACCCGGAAACCATCGTTAAGCTTCCCCAGCAAAGCACTGCCGGGAATGCGACAATTCTGAAGCAGCAATTCATTGGTCGCTGAAGCGTGTTGTCCCATCTTCTCTTCAGCACGCCCAACGATACAGCCAGGGGTGCCTGCCTCTACTAAAAAGCAGCTAATCCCTTTCCCCTTGGCCGCATTGCGATCAGTCACAGCCCAGACAACAAAGACTCCGGCGTAGGGAGCACTGGTAATAAATATCTTGCTGCCATTAAGCACCCAATCCTCTCCATCCTGCGCAGCCACGGTTGACATTGACGCCGGATCGGAACCAGCACCGGTTTCGGTCAACGCGAAAGCCCCGGCCGGGTATTCACCGCTACAAATCTTTGGGATATAGCGTTCTCGCTGTTCTTCAGTGCCAACCTCCTGTATCACTTCGCAGACCATGTTATTCACCGAGACGGTTACAGCCGTAGAAGCACAGGCACGTGCGATTTCAGTCAAAGCCACACTAAAGGCAATCACGCCCGCTTCAGAGCCGCCGTAATCGGCCTTGACATTCAGGCCCATGAAACCGAGTTCAGCTAACTTTTTCAGGTTGTCAAGGAACACGTTCTGTTCTTCGCCGCGGTCAAGCGCGGCGGCAACCGGGGCCAGAGCAGCTTCACTGAACTCTCGTGCAGTTTCACGGATCAAGCTCTGCTCTTCATTGAGGTCAAGTAACATTGAGAAACAGTCCTTTCATCGGCCGTCAAACTTCGCTGGCCGTTTTTCCAAAAACGCTTGCATACCTTCTTTTTGATCGGCAGTGGCAAAGCAAAGACCAAACAGATCGGCTTCGAAGCGAGCAGCACGATCAAGATCCATTTCCAGACCGGTATCCACCGCTTCTTTGGCAAAGCGCACAGCAACGGGACCCTTCGAGGCAATCTTTAAGGCCATGCTGTTTGCTTCTGCGAGCAACTCATCGAGGGCGACAACTTTATTGGCAAGACCGATACGGAAA
>CAZXBD010000272.1:0-8669 GCA_964638305.1 uncultured Geobacteraceae bacterium
ATCCCGGTACCCGGTGGCACAACACGGAAGTTATCAAAAGCCAACTGCCCCCAGCGCAGGAAAGCATAGCGTTCACGATTGCGTTCCATCTCCTTGTCCACGTTGTATGCAAAAGCTTCCGGCATGGCATATTTGTCGACCATAACGGAGTGGTCAATCACCAGATCCACTGGAATCTGCGGATTAATCTTCTGTGGGTCACCGCCGACGCGAGCGACCGCATCGCGCATGGCCGCCAGGTCAACCACAGCCGGCACACCGGTGAAGTCCTGCATCAAAACCCTCGCCGGTCGAAAAGCAATTTCATGATCGGAACTGCGATTATCCAACCAGTCAACCACTGCGTTGATATCTTTTTCCGTAACGGAGGAACCATCTTCATTACGTAGCAGGTTTTCCAAAAGAACCTTGAGGGTCAGCGGTAAACGCTTTACGTCATCACGCTTTGCAGCCAGCTCTTGCAGACTGAAAAACTCATATACAGAACCATCAACATTAAGGGTTTGTCGGGCGTTAAAACTGTTGAGACTGTCGATACTCATAAAACATCTCTCCTTCCTTCTTCCAAACATCCGTTCCAGTGAATTCTGTCGTAACCATTCTACCATAAACGGGTAGAATCACTTGACTCCAACAAACATTTCGTTGCGACCTCCGCAACCTTGCTTTTGAGGATTTCATCTGTTAGCTTAAGCAGGACTTTTCATCATCGGGAGAGCGCTATGGCAGAGTGGATAAACAATGAGATTCTCGGCATCACCGTAGGCCAATATGCCACGGCACTTGGCATTGTCCTGGTTGCCTATATTGCCAAAAAAACCTTTGCCTACCTCTTCACAAAAACGATCATTCCACTAGCGCAAAAGTCCAAAAAAGAGCTGGATGACCGATTCTTCGCTTGCGTGGAAAAGCCGGCAGAATTTTTCATTCTTCTGATTGGACTTTTCATTGCGGTGGAAATCCTGCAACTGCCAAGCGAACCCTTCGACCTCAGCAAACTATCTAATTCCATTCTCAAGGCTTTAGTCATCTTCGATGTCGCCTGGTTCCTCTTCAACATGGTCGACATGATTGATCATTACCTGAACAAGTGGGCAGCACGCACCGAATCGACGCTTGACGACCACCTGGCGCCACTGTTACGAAAAAGCCTGCGCATCTTCATTGTCATCATGGCCGCTCTCATGGCAATCCAGACCTTTGGTTATCCGGTGACCGGAGTCCTCGCTTCACTCGGCATCGGCGGTCTGGCTTTTGCCCTGGCCGCGAAGGATTCTGTCTCCAACATCTTCGGTTCACTTATGATCATCTTTGATCGCCCCTTTCATGTTGGAGACTGGATCAAGGCCGGAGATATGGAAGGCACAGTCGAAGAGGTTGGCTTTCGTTCGACCAAGATTCGCACCTTTGCCAAAACGTTGATTTCCGTACCGAACAACATCATCGCCAACCTGGCGCTCGACAATTACAGCCGCATGCCCAAGCGACGCATCCGCCTTACGGTCGGCGTTTCATACGACGCCACCCCAACGCAGATGCGTGAAGCGGTCAGCCGGATACGAGAACTGCTGAGGACCCACCCGGCTATTGATCAGGATTTTTTCCTGGTCAACTTTACCGACTTTGGCGCGTCCTCTCTCGACATTATGGTCTACTGCTTTACAACTACGACTGTCTGGGGCGAATACCTCGATGCCCGCGAGGACATCTGCCTGAAGATTATGGATACCCTCGAAGAGTTGGGGCTGGATATCGCCTTCCCCAGCACAACTGTCTATCTCCGTAAGGAGGGCGCTGATCCCATGCAGGCGGTTCCGGAAAAATCATGATATTGCGATTGAACTTATTAAGGAGGAAAATGATGCGCAGATGGAGTCTTTGGATTGTGCTGGTTGTTCTTCTAAGCGGCTGTTCGCCGTGGATCGGCATGCACAAGATTGAACTTGGCATGTCCAAACCCGAAGTCATGCAAGAGATGGGCAAGCCGAGCAACGCTTCCGGCAGCGGCAACGAAGAATACCTGTGGTATATTCCCGTCAATCGTTTCTGGGAACGCTACTACGTCCATATGGTCAACGGCAAGGTCGAGGCCTACGGGCTACTCGGGAAGCAGTCTGAGCCGACACAGTAAAAAAGGCCTTTCACGCCCGGAAAACATGGCCTTTGTCCGTTACCCTCCACAAATCAAAGGCCCGTTCAGGGCCTTTTTTCATGGGGCTACGTTGTCGAGACAAATGCGGTGTGATACCTTTTCTGGAAATATTTCCAGATGAAATGACAACCCGCAGGAGGAGATTATGGCTGAGCTGGTCTATTTTGCAGATATTCGTGCCGGCATGCGCGAGAACCTGCACACAAAACTGGAGAGATTGACCGAAAAAGCCGGTTTGTCGGAGATGATCAGGGAGGGAGAACTCGTCGCTATCAAGATGCACTTCGGCGAGAGGGGCGGACACGCCTACATCCGACCCACTTTCGTCCGGCGGATCGTTGATCAGGTCAAGAGCCTCGGCGGCAAACCTTTCCTGACTGATTCAAGCACGCTTTACCCCGGCGAACGCAAGGAAGCCGTATCTGCTTTGACCTGTGCCATCGAGAACGGGTTCGCATACGCCGTAGTCAATGCACCGCTCATCATGAGTGACGGGCTTCGTGGCCACTCCGCTCAACGGGTCACAGTCCCCGGAGAACTTCTTAATGAGGTTGATATCGGGCTCGAAATCATTGAAGCAGACGCCATGATTGTCCTCTCTCATTTCAAATGCCATGAACTCACCGGCTTTGGCGGTGCAATCAAAAACCTCGCCATGGGTTGTTCAAGCCGTGAAGGAAAACTCGAGCAGCACTCCACCGTGGCACCAAGCATCGCCGAAGAGAATTGCACTTCCTGCGGGGCCTGCCTCAAGGCATGCGCCCATGAAGCCATTGACATCAATAGCGGCAAGGCAACACTCGACGCGACCCGTTGTGTCGGCTGCGGTCGTTGCATCACAGTCTGTGACCCTCAGGCGATCCTTATCCAGTGGAATGAGGAGTCCACCCTGGTGATGAAGAAAATGGCGGAGTACGCCCTGGGAGCACTCCACGGCAAAGGCGAGCGACAACTCTTTGTTAACTTCATTACCCAGGTTTCACCGGCCTGTGACTGCTACGGACACAGTGACGCACCGATTGTTCCCGACATCGGCATCCTCGCCTCTGCCGACCCGGTGGCCCTCGACCAGGCCTGCGCCAACCTGGTCAACCAGGCACGCGGACTGCCGGGCACAGCGCTGGAGACTGGCCATGAGCCGGGCTGTGATAAATTTCGTGGCGTTTATCCACAGATCGACTGGGAGGTACAACTCGAGCACAGCGAGAAGGTGGGGCTTGGGAGACGGGCATATGAACTGGTGGAATTGGAACCAAAGCAAGACAAATGGTGAGCAGAGCTTTTTGGGGGCCAAGGGGTCAGCATCCAAGCTGACCCTTTCTCTTTTTTCTGTGTCTTGATTATAAATCCACCTCATTATTTGCAACTCACTGATCTACTCAGTACTATACTAGCAACGATTGTTTTGTTAAGGAGACACCACGATGCGCCTTGTTATAATCTGCCTGACCTTTATAAGCTTGACCTTCTCCGTCTTTGCAAGCGGACTATCAGCAGCAGACAAGCCTCTGGTTGTTGCCTCGACAACCCAGATTGCCGACTTCGCCCGTCAAATTGCCGGTGACCGGCTGGATGTTCGCAGCATCCTCGCCCCGGGCGCGGATCCACACACTTACCAACCGACCCCTGATGATGTTCAGATTGTACTGCAAGCCGATCTTTGTCTCGAAAACGGCCTCCATCTGGAAGGAAAGAGTTGGATGGCAACCTTAGCGCGTGATGCCGGGAAACCTCTGGTTACCACCACAACGGGCATCAAGCCACTCGAAATAGGCGCAAAGGGTGAGCTGGTGCCCGACCCGCACGCATGGTTCTCTCCACGCAATGCTGCAATCTATGTTAACAACACCCTCAAGGCCATCGAACAGCTTGATCCCCTCCGCAAGGATGAATATCGTGCCCGAGCGAAATTGCTTTTGCAGCAACTGCGCGTCCTTGATGCGTGGATCCGCGAACAGGTCAGCCTTATCCCCCCACAGAAACGGATTCTGGTTACGACGCATGACGCTTTCAACTATTTTTGTCACGAGTACAAGTTCAATCCGGACAACAATTACTTGAGCATCGCACCGGTCGGCTGGTCAACGGGGGGTGAAGTCGGTGCCGGCATGACACCGAAACGCAGAAAGCTGGTCATTGATTCGATTCGCAAATCCGGTGCTCCGGCAATCTTTGTTGAGACCAGCATCAATCCAAAACTGATCCGTGAAATTGCCCGCGACACCGGGATCAAGATCGGTGGCTCCCTTTATTCCGATTCCATGGGTGAGCGTGACAGTGCCGGTGAGACCTACGTCGGCATGATGCGTGAAAACGTCATCTTGATCGTTGAAGCACTCAGAGAGTAAAGGGCGACCATCTTATGAGGTTTATTCTAACAGCACTTATCTGGATCGTCATTGTCGGTGGTCTGTGGCTCTATATCTACCAGCGCGACAACCGGATTATTTCGCCTGCCGAATCAAAAATCGACATGAAGCTCTCGGCGAATGAATATATGCTTGAGATTACCCCGACGTTCGGCATCGAACCCGACCCTTTCGCCCTGGTTGAAGAAGGGCAGTCTCCGGCGACCCTGGTTGTGCGCCTCGGGGGCAAAGACATCCATCACAGCGAGCAACCATTAGCACGTGGAGAGACCTTGCGTATTGGCCCCGTTGAAGGTTTGATTGTCGGCATGAACGAACTGTTTATCCAGGCAAGTCCGCCGCTTGAAGAATCTCATATTAATCACGCCCTACGTCTTCGCCTGCGACATAACGAGGTGGTGGAAGTTGATCAAACGCTCTGGAGTGAGGCCGGAGGCAAGGTCTCAGGGACGGTTTCCTTTCTCCTCGAACAAGCTGCGGAGGCCGACCATGACCACCAATAATATTGCTGTCGAAGTCCGTAATCTGACCGTAAGTTACCATTCCAAGCCGGCACTGCTTGATGTCTCCGTCGCCATTGAAAAAGACAAACTGGTTGGAGTGATCGGGCCCAACGGTGCGGGAAAGTCAACTTTTATAAAGGCGATTCTCGGTTTCGTTCGTCCCGACGTTGGTCAGGTCATGATCAAGGGGCAGGATGTTCAGAATGCAAAAGGGCAAGTTGCATACGTACCACAGCGTGGGGCGGTAGACTGGGATTTTCCGATCACAGTCAAAGAGGTTGCGTTGATGGGTCGTTATCAACGCATTCCCTGGTATCGAAATCCGAATAAAAGTGATCGTGAAGCCGCGATGGAAGCCCTGTCTATGGTGCGCATGTCTGAGTTTGCCGACCGGCAGATAGGCCAACTCTCAGGAGGCCAGCAGCAAAGGGTGTTCCTTGCGCGCGCGCTCGCCCAGGGGTCTGACATCCTTTTGCTCGACGAACCTTTTGCCGGAGTCGACGCGGCCACGGAAAGAGCAATTCTCGATGTGCTTGAGCGAGCCAAAGCTGCAGGGAAGACCCTTGTGGTGGTACATCATGACCTGGTCACCGCAGCAGAATACTTTGACAAACTGATCCTGATCAAACAACGGATGTTCGCATACGGGCCACCCTCGGCGGTCTTGCGTGAGGATCTCCTCAGCGAGGTCTACGAAGGCAAGCTGAGAATTTTTGCCGAGGTCCTGAAAAAGGAGAGCGTCTGATGGAAACCATGCTCAACGCTTTCCTGGCCCCTCTGGGCGAGACCTATTTCCAGAAAGCCCTGATCGGCGGCAGTATTGTTGCCATCGTCTCGGCCGTGGTCGGCTGCCTCGTTGTCCTGCGCCGCATGGCTTTCTTAGGCGATGCTCTCTCTCACGCTATGATTGCCGGAGTCGCCGGCGGTTACCTGGTGATGAAGCTGCTGTTCGGGTATGAAGCACATGCGCCGGGCATGCTGCTCGGCTCACTGTTGTCAGCCATAATAACCGTCGCGTTGATTGGTTTTGTCTCCAAAGTCAGCCGCGTCAAAGAAGACACCGCTATCGGGATTATGTATACCGGGGTTTTTGCCCTTGGTGTCGTCGTGGTCTCTATCTTTCGTCACTATATTCACATTGACCTGATGCACTTCATTATGGGAGATGTCCTTGGCGTCGCAGATGCTGACCTCTGGACCAGCGCCTTTGTCGCGGCCACTGTTCTATCCATCATTATCCTGTTTTTTCGACATTTTCAGATTACAACCTTTGATCCGGTCATGGCGGCATCGATCGGTCTGCCCGTCCTGCTGATCGACTATTTATTGACCACCTGCGTCTCGCTGGTGGTGGTTTCCGCAGTCAGCATGGTTGGCGTCATCCTTGTCGTCGGTTTATTGATCACACCTGCGGCAACGGCTTATCTGCTCAGTGACCGGCTTGACCGGATGATGCTCCTTTCTGCATTCTTCGGCTTTACCAGTGTCGTCGGAGGTTTGTACCTTTGCGTCTGGCTTGATTCGGCCGGAGGAGGAGCGATTATGCTCTTCTGTACACTTCAGTTCCTTGTGGTTCTTATCTTCGCACCACGCTATGGAATGCTCTCCAGGTGGTTACGACTGCGGAGAATGGTTCCACAGCAAGTGATAGAGGATGTGTTAACCACCGTGCTACGCTACGAAAAAGCAACGCCAAAGGCCATAATCAGCAAATATGTTGATGAGGGGTCTCGTCTTTCCAAGGTACTCAAGCAGATGGTTGAGGACAGTCTTCTTAAAGAAGAGGGCAGCAGCTATTTATTGACTGAAAACGGTGAGAAGGAGGCCAAGCAGGTCTTACGTGCCCATCGCCTTTGGGAAGCGTATCTCGAATCGATCGGTGCCCCTGAGCAAGACTGGCACACCACAGCTCACCATCTCGAGCATATGCGGGAAGAAGAGACGGTTGATTACCTTAGCGAAGTTCTAGGCAAGCCAAAGCAAGACCCACATGGCCAAAAAATACCTGGCAAGACCAATGACGAGTGATTCAATCATTCGCTGTACAAAGGATACTAACAAGACCTAAAGGCTGTCATGTTGTTGCATCTTATGTATTGAAAAGCCCTTCCCCGCTCCCCTTCCGTCCGGCTCGAAGGGCCATGTTGGACTCGAACCAGAAGGAAGCTTTTTCGCCACACCTTTCATCTCATTCGTGTCGCCTTTGAACGGAGCTCTTACGGCCCATCAAAACGCGTCAACGGCTTTGCGCTCTCCAAGCTCAACCGCCAGAGACTTCAACTTTTCTCGTCCCGCCTCGCCACGAAAACCAGACAATGAGATCAGTCGGAGGCCGTTGTCCGTCGGCACAATTCCCACAACGCGTAAACGCACTGTAAAAACAAGCACTAAAGCCAGAACAAGAACAACACTACCCAACCAGACCAGCGGCTCACCGGGATCCTTGGAAAGTTGAAAACCACAGGCCCAGAAGCCCGATTCATCTCGGCTGTATGTGGTCTGGTAAATTGCGACTCCACGGTGGACCAAAGGTGTATTGACCTCAATGACACCCTGACGTACAACATCGCCATCTTCCAGGATTGAGACTTCACTATGTAACTGCTTGAGAAGCGGGTCGCGGAATGCTGTCGGTTTGATCTCCACACCGGGGTCGATGCTGTTCGGATACGTCCTCTCGCCGCTCAAAGCATGATATTCGCCGACCAGAGCCCCTTCGATGATGACACCGAGGACCAGGTGCTGCTCTTCTGGGAAGAAGCGGAGAACCTCCACACTCAACTCGGGAGAGAGGGCAACAACTTCCCCTTCTCGGGTGGTAAACTCCTGCAACAGGTCGCGTGTTTTCTTGTCGTAAACAGCAAAACGCAGATCAATCGGATAGTACTGCGGCTCAAAATGATCAAGTCGGAGAGTAAACTCCAGAGGATGCTCAGCCTGCAGATCCCAGTCAAAGTATTTGTCACTCTGGTGGGTAACGTACATATTCATCGTACCGACAAAACCGAACTGGGCAGCCAGAGCTCCGAGCATCACGACCAGAATGGATAAATGCAGAATCGGCAATGACCAACGCCCGACCAGACCGCGTCTTCCAAGAACCCTGTCGCCCGAAGGAGTGACACGGTAACCCAGCGACTGCAGACGCTCGGACAGTTCGTCGATATCATGGCAAGAAAGTGCGGGGCCTGCTCCTTGAGATCCATCGAGTACTGTAAGCAGACGATTTTTTTCTCCGGCAACCCTGATAAAGGTCCGCCAGGTACAGGCGGCCAGATTCAGGGCCAGCAGGCCGAGCAGCAGACGGAACCAGAGGGACTGGTAATACAGCTCGAAACGCTGTATCGTGCCTTGCTCAACCGGCCAGATCGTGCCGCCGACAGCGATGACGGCGAGCCCCAGCAACAAGCCGAGGGTCAGTTTTACCGAACTGAAAAAATCAACAACAGACTTCATACGTCTACCCAGAGTGTCAGAATTGCGGCATACTATCATTACTTCTGGCTCAACAGCAACGATGGACTGTAAAGCAAAAACAGCGGAGGGTTATATCGATGATGAAAATCACTTTCCCCGGCGGCGTCAGAGTTGACGCGCATTTCAAAGGGTTTGAAGTTGCCACGGACCAACCGGAAATAAACGGCG
>CAZXBD010000273.1:0-3862 GCA_964638305.1 uncultured Geobacteraceae bacterium
TGTTATACAAATTCTGCAACTGCAAAGCTCGCCAATCCCGCCTCTGACACCAGAACCATCCTAAGAGCTGCAACCGACTCGTTCGATTCGATCTGGAAAGAGGGCTATCGCTACGCGAAAGCCGGAGTGATGCTTGGAGATTTCTGCGACAAGGATAAGGTTCAGTTAGATCTGTTTGCTGATCCAGCGGCTCAAAACAATGGCAGCGGCCTCATGTCGGTCATCGACAGGATCAATCAAGGAGGTCGCGGGAAAGTATGGTTTGGAGGGCAGCGACCTAAAGAAGACTGGTTTATGAAACGAGCGAATCTTTCACAGGCATATACAACCAGATGGGGAGATTTGCCAATTGTGAAATAATAGAGCCATCGGCAAAGACGATTAGTTTGAGATATGGTAACTTTCGATAAGTAAAATTGTTCAAGCTAGCCAGCTCAAATATTAAGAGCAGTGCGAAATTTAGAACTTTTGAGATTTGTACGATTGCCCCTACCCCCCTGTGCCAGGGTAGTTGTCGCCTCTAACTGAACTTAAAATATCAATAAGAACTGGGGGCAGTCAGGTGGCACATGTATTCCAAAGCATTCCGGGCTTTGATGGTTCAGAAAATGACAGATCCTGCCGGCCCCAGTCCTGAGGTGCTGGCCGATGAGATTGGTGCCTCTCGTGCGTCTCTCTATCGATGGCTGCGGGATGCTGCTATTGTTGAGCGTCAAACCATAGATCCGGACGAACTTCCTACTATCTTACCGAGGCCGCTCAAGATGAAACGACCGCAAGATTGGAGTGCAAAAGAGAAGCTGGCTGCTGTGCTCGAAGCCGCATCTTTGACCGATGAAGATCTCGGCGCATTCCTGCGCAGTAAAGGACTTCACAGTGCGCAGTTACAGCAGTGGCAAGAACAGATGCTTGCTGGTCTGGAACCAATGCCAGTGGCCCTTGGCAAGAAAGCCCCAGAGACCAAGCGTGTCCGTGAGCTGGAAAGGGAACTCAGGCGTAAAGACGCAGCCCTCGCTGAAACTGCTGCCCTGCTGGTTCTCAAAAAAAAAGCCCAGATGATCTGGGGGGACGAGGACGACAACACGGACAGTTAATTCGACGTCAGATCCTCGACCTTCTCGATGAAGCCGTTGCTCTGGGTGCCAGATTGAAACCTGCAGCTCAATTGTTGGGGCTTGCTGCCCGTACTGTTCAGCGCTGGCGACGGCTGGACGGCGGAGAGGACCGACGTTCAGGCCCCCTGGCCGCCCCTGCAAACAAGTTGACGCCAGCCGAACGGCAACAGGTCTTGATGGTGGCCAACTCGCCAAAATATCGGGATTTGTCACCCAAGCAGATCGTGCCTCGCTTGGCCGATGAAGGCAGATACGTTGCTTCGGAATCGACCTTCTACCGCATTTTGCGTGAGGAGAATCAACTGGCCCATCGGGAGCGTTGTCGGCCTGCAACTCACCGTCGCCCGCGTGAAAAGGTAGCAACCGGTCCATGCCAGGTGTGGTCCTGGGATATTACGTATTTAAAGTCCCAAGTCCGGGGGCGATTTTACTATCTGTATATGACTATCGATGTCTGGAGCCGCAAGATTGTTGCTGCCAGAGTGTTCGAGAAAGAATGTGGCCAGAACAGCGCACTGATGCTTGTTGAGACCTGCCATCGGCATAAGGTTGATCCAGATGGCCTGGTGTTGCACTCCGACAACGGCAGTCCGATGAAAGCTTCCACCATGCTGTCCACTTTGCAGCGACTGGGCGTGGTTCCATCATTCAGTCGTCCCGGAGTCAGTGACGATAATCCGTTTTCCGAGTCGCTGTTCCGAACCATGAAATACCGCCCCGAGTACCCCTCTGGGCCGTTCGCAAACCTGAGTGCTGCCCAAGGCTGGGTCGATACGTTTGTTCAGTGGTACAACACTGAACATCTCCATAGCCAGATCCGCTTTGTGACTCCGGATGATCGGCACTACGGGCAGGAAGAAACGATCCTGAAGAAGCGGAGAAAGGTCTACTCCGAGGCACGAAGTAAGAATCCGGACCGCTGGTCCGGTCAGACCCGTAACTGGCAGGCCATCGCCGTTGTTCGGCTCAACCCTGAAAAGAACGAGCTTGCGGAAGAGGCTCCTTTGAAGAAAGTCGCATAGTGCGGCTCGACGCGACAACTACCTTGACACCCGCCGCTACATTCGATCAAAAACGTAGAAGCCCCGGCAACCACCGGGGCTTACTTTTGTCACGATATTTGAGACCAGTATTTATTCTTGAGCTGTACTATTTTGTAGCTTCGTCAATTTTATCCTTCGCTGAACCTACTGCCTTATCAACGGCTTTACCTGCTTTCTCACCAGCGCCTTCCTTTTCACAAGCGGTCGTTAATAGCGCCATAATCATCAACATGAGAATAAAAACATTTTTCATCTGCATAGTTATCTCCTATTTGTTTTTTGCGACAACCCAAATAGCATGTACTATACCGGGGATGTAACCGAGGAAGGTCAGGATTAAATTAATCCAGAAGTGTTTTCCGATTCCAACCTGAAGAAATACTCCTAGTGGCGGCAAAACAATTGAACAAATAATTTTTACAATTTCCATGGTTCTTCCTGAAAGGCTTGACAATAACAAAATTAATACTTGTGATGGCCAGCAAACACCATAGCAGTCTAAATGATAACATGTAGTCACGCCTATTGTTCTAGTGCTTCCACAATTTCTCAGGTGGCTTTGAATAATCTTATAACTTTGCCTTCTATACGAATAGTAATTAAACTGGCCATCACAAAATTGGAGGTTCGATAGGCGATTTATTGGCTATTTTCAGAAAGATAGAATTTAGCAGTAAAAAATGTCATGATTTTTATGCCTCAGAATTGAGAAGATTTGAGATTGCGGAAAAGAAGCCCCGGTTCTCGCCGGGGCTTACTTATGTCACGACATTCGAGATCGGTTTTTTGTTTTTTGTAACCCGAAGCGTCTTCACGCTTTTTGAAGCAACTTACGAGATGCCAGACCCCAGAAAAGTCCTAGCCTAATCCCAAAGGCAGGACCGAAGTTTCACAATTTACACACTAAAACTTTACAGGCCCGACTGTAGGGAGCTACCAGTTGTCCAGAACCTGACTCGCATGCGCCTGCTTGTCCGCAAGACTTCCCTCAGTAATCTTAAGAATATCACTCTTTGTTGCCCGCTTGATGAGAAACGTTTTCTTCTGAGCCGTACTCATGGCGCTTGGATCGACACCCATGAAATGCCCTTCCCCTTTTTGGAGAGGTCCTATGGCGGGCTCAAAATCAAACGTACCGAAACCCTCTACATGCAATGCATCGCCATCCTTGTTTGGTGGATGCCCACCTTCCCATTGATAGAAAAGTTTTCGCTGGTCTTCCCGAATTCCAACAGCTACGCTTTTCCAGTTGCCAATCAACTCCCCTGTTCTATCGAATTGGTTGCCCGACATAGAAACCGACTGGTACTTGTCGTTTGGAAAGATCGTGAAGTACGAAAGCTCGACCCCATTTTTCGTTTCTATGCGTTGCCACCATTCTCCTTCTATCTGAGCGACGAATGAGCCGAGCTTCTCATTCTCTAGGACCTCGGACACACTTTTCAGTATCTTATTACATGCAGGCGCCAACGCCTCCTTCAGACCAGCAAGATCACTCTTTTGATAAGTTGCCGCCTCAACTCCCAGTAGATCGGTAGGAAGCTTCGGTTTGTCATCGCGTTCATAGAGCATAAAACAACGCTCGCGGTGAAGTCTTCCCATGAACAGACCGAGCTCGAAAAGGACATTGTCACGTGGTGTCGATACCTCCTCGTCCCTGATACGCGTGACATCGTTCGGGGTCAAGATCAGTACCGAGAAGTC
>CAZXBD010000274.1:0-2821 GCA_964638305.1 uncultured Geobacteraceae bacterium
CATCGGACGAGTTGAAAGCGCTGCCGGTGTCATAGAAAACCGCCAAGCCCCATTCCGCGTTCAGGTAATACTCAAGCTCCAGGCTGCCAACCAGCAGATTTTCCCCGCCGATCACATCGTTGTTCTCATCACGTGGACCGCGCGATTTAAAAGCATAACCACGCACACTGCTGTCACCGCCGACAAAGAATCGCAGAGAGGCCGGGATGTCGCTAAAATCTTCATCCTTTACAGTGGTTGCAGCTTCCACCCGGGTATGCAAAGTGATGTTGCGGCTGAGAGGCCACATAAAGCTGCCGGCCCCCAGAACCTGGCCAAAGGTGAGATCCGAAGCGGCCTCGTCGTAACTGCCACGCAGCTCCAGGCGAAACTGGTAGCCCGCTTTAGGGTTGAGCGGGTTATCGTAAGAGCGCTGGTAATAACGCACTCCCGGCATCAACAGATGAGCAACGTCGTCTTCAGTGCCGATCTCGTAATCCTCCCGAGAGTAGCGCAGATAGACCGATCCGGATTTGCCGAGCCCAAAGCCATGAGTCCTCTCCAGCTCGGTGTAGAAGATCCTGGTATCGTAGGCGCTCAGCTCTTCGTTGCGGAAGCCGACGGTACCGATCAGGTTGTCTTCTGCACTCCCCGGCCGGGGGATAGTGTAGCTGGTCTCCACGAACTGGGTTTTTTCCGCCAGAAGCATTTCGAACGCGTATATATCGGGACGGTTAAAAACATAAGTATTCTGATATTCGAGGGAGACCCTGCCACCGGTGTTGGTCCCGTAGCCAACCCCAGGCCGCAACTGTCGCTGCGATCCCAGCGTCAACTTGACGTCGATCGGCACCTTGAGATCTTCGACCTGGTCCATACGTGGGATCATCAGTACCTCGTCGAAACGATTCGCCCGGTAGAAGCTGATGCGACTGCGGTGCAGTTCGCGATGCGAAAAAACATCCCCTTCGGAGAAAGGGATAAATCGGCGCAGGAAGGTCTCGCCGAAGCGATCGAGGCCGCCTTCGAAACTGACGGGGCCGAACCGGTAGCGTGGTCCGGTGTCCAGTTCCAGGTTTATATCAGCGACTCCCTCATCGGGATAAACTGTGACCTGACGGCTTGTGTAAGCCGCATCCAGGTAACCAAGGTCGATTGCTTTGCGCTGCAGATCTTTCCGCCCCTCTTCATAGAGTTCATGCCGCAGCACATCGCCCTCTTCAAGGGGGAAGATACTTCGTTCTTTTTTTAATTTGGTTTTTTCAGCACCGGGGCCAACCAATCGAAGGTCCAGCTTGCGGATTCTGACAGGAGCTCCTGGGACAACCTGGACTTCGATCCGATAGAGGTCGGCAGTTTCCTGCAGGTCCGTGCCGATCTCACTTTGGTAATACCCAAAAGGCTGCAGAGCCTTCTCAGCGAGACCGGGGATCTGGTTGACAAAGCGAAGCAGCCAGCGTTGGTCAATCTGCCCATCGCGCACGATTCCGGGGGGCAGTCCGAGAGCCGCTTCGACATTCTTCTTCTCCTGTCCTGACACGCCGGCAACAACCACCTCAACATCAGAAGGCAGAGCGAACGCCGGGAGCACCAACGCGTGGATAGCCAGGCAAATAAGCCCACATATCAATTGCGACCGGAGCGAGAGCAGAGAGAACGTTCTGTAGTATTTAAAACTGATTTGCAGCCAATACATAAAGTTCATCCAACCGACTTACTTGTGGACCAACAGCGAACCTGCTCCCGTCTCGAAAAATCGTCCTTATTATTCTACACAAGGTATTCATACACACAAACCATAATGAAAATTTGCGTACATCTGTTTGCAAAATGACGAAGCTTCTTTATAATGAATATTGATGTCAATAAAGTCATTAATGAGAGACTAAAACCCTTACATGCACAGGAGAACTTTAATGAAGAAACTGATTTTGATGGCACTGATTTTGTCGGCCCTGCTTATGACGGGAACGGCGTGGGCAACAAAAGGCACTGTTGGTCTTGGTGTTGGCATGGCCCCCGACTACGAAGGCTCCGACGATACTACAGGCGTACCGATGTTCATGTTCAGCCACAGGTATGACAGCGGACGATTCGTCAGTCTGATGGGTCCCAACATGAAGGTCAACCTGCTTGCCAACAAACAGTTCAGCCTCGGACCGGTCTTGAACTACCGGATGGGACGCGATGATGTTGACAACAATACAGTCGATGACATGAAAGACATCGATGATGCCTTCGAAGCCGGCATCTTTGGCGGCATTGACGTCAACAACTGGTTGCTCGGTCTGGAACTGCTGGCTGATGTCTCCGACGAGCATGACGGTTTTGTTGCCCAGGCCACCGCCGGCTACCGCTGGAAAGCAATGCCGGAGCTGGTCATCATTCCAGGAGCCTTCGTCACCTACGCTGACAGCGACTACATGGACACCTACTTCAGTGTAGACGACAAGAACCGCGGCAACAGTGGACTGCCAGACTTCTCTGCTGACTCCGGACTCAAGGATGTCGGCATCAAGGTATCCGCCCACTACACGCCCTGGGAAAAGTGGGGCATTATGGGCATCCTCTCTTACAAGGCTCTCCTTAACGACGCCAAGGACAGCCCGGTTGTCGATGATGAAGGTGACGATAGTCAGTTAACCATAGGGGTGATGGCCACGTACCGCTGGGGCAAATAGCGGGACATAAGTTATCTGCAAGAACAACGAAGTTAAATCAAAGGCCGGCTGAATCCTCAGCCGGCCTTTGATTGTTAACAAACCTCGCTTTGGTTTGCATGTGGGATTTGTTTTTTTATGACGGAAAGCAAGTTTATTGGATCCTTTGTTAAGGTCAAAAC
>CAZXBD010000275.1:0-14531 GCA_964638305.1 uncultured Geobacteraceae bacterium
AAACTGATCGGTGACAACATCATTAACTATTCAACCAAACCAACCCGCAGAGTTGATCTGGTCATCGGTGTCAGTTACGATGCAGACCTGAGTCATGTAAAATCCGTTCTTGAAGAGATACTTGGTGCGGATGATCGTATCCTCAAAGACCCCGCACCAACAATTGGCGTTCTGGAACTGGCAGATAACAGCGTTAACTTCGCAGTACGTCCGTGGGTCAATGCTGCCGACTACTGGGGCGTCTATTTCGATCTTCATGCCAACGTGAAAACACGCTTTGACAAAGAGAAGATCGGTATCCCTTACCCTCAGCAAGATGTACACCTGCATCAGGTGGAAGCCCCGAAGAAAGCGAAGGCCAAGAAATAACCTTCCGAATTGGGCGGGCATTACTCCTTGCAACTCAAAAGGCCTGGCAGAAACGCCAGGCCTTTTATTGTTTAATGGAGTATGCGTTTAAATAAACAGAGCACAATGTTTAGTACCTCTGCTTTTTCCAAAAAACAGAATACGTTGATCTCATTTTGCAGTACATGTGAGATAAATATGAGAACCAATATGTTACGTTAAATCAAGTTTATGGATATAAATCTTCTTCATAAACTACCTCCTTAAAGCCCTCGGTCTTCGGACCGGGGGTTTTATTACATTGCAGGATATCTGAGAATTTCGAATTTCAGGCAGTTCTTCACTATCAAAACAAAGCAGAATGATTTATGAGAATCTTTTGAGAGATGCCTGCTATATGGCAAGTATCATCGTCATCTGCAACACCATCGCCATCCGTGTCGGTCAGGACATCGCATCCGTTTGGCGAAGTAAAATGCCCCCGCCCCGAAATGGGCGAGGGCGTGTTTTATGGACTATTAATTCAACAAATTAATGGCATCATTTGCCATCATGGTAAGAGTATCAGCATCATCCTGCGAGATAGCACCATGCTTGAGATCCTGCTGGATCTTGTGAAGGATCACCTCATACTGATTGACGACAGCAGTAATGTTGCCCTTGTCGATCATCTGATCTGCATTCAAGAGATTAGCGCTATAAGACAGCTCGACTGCAGGGAGAAGATCCAGGGTCTGGACTTCAGTAGTAAGGGTCGTATTCATATCGGAAGGAGAGGTGACCTCACCAACGGTGATGATAACATCAGACTGACCCGTAGCTGTAGGAGTCCCGCTGTCAACTGCGAAGAAACTCACCACATAGTTACCAGCCTGTGTCCCATCCGGACGCCAATCAAATGTCTGGTTGACAGGATCGAAAAAGGCACCATTGGGCAGGTTTTCAACATACACGGTGACAATATCATCGCCATTGGGATCAGTGGCTTCCAATGTGAAAGAAATTTCTTCATATTCGACCGTCTCGATGGGAGCAATCGCTACAAACTCGGGAGGCAGATTGCGTTTCCAGCCATCGCGTTCAACGTAGGGCAGATTGTCATATGATGTGATATTCCCATAGTAATCCCCAAAGCGGTCATAATTATGGCGTGGGATGTCAACAAATCCATCGCTATTTACATCAGGAGAAACCCAATCGTCGTAATAATTGCCTCCAACAGGAAGAGGCTCGTTAAACGTATTATTAGTCGGTGCATGATCCATGATTGGATCGTAGGCAGTTATATGGAGAAAGTTGTTGTTGTATACCTTTGCAAAAGCTGTGGAGTATAAACGAATGGCTGGTCCTGACATGAACTGAAAGGTATTACCTCGAATGATGTCATATTCGGATTTATACGAAGTAATAGCGTAGGCACGAACAGCGTACACAGTGTTATTTTCGATGATGGTAGAACCAGAGAGATTACTCATTTCTACCATATAGCCGGTGTACTCAGTGACATTATCATGGAAATGAGTACCATAGGACATCGGGAAAACACTAAGGGAGACTCCAAACCAACCCCTTGGCATACCAGTGAAATAGTTATCAAAAACCTCGGTAGACTGCGAATAGTCGACTCTTACATGTCTGCCAGCTGTAGTAAAACGGTTCTTGGTAATCTTGGCATAGTTCGAATCCTTGAGCATAATATCGGTCTGCCATTCACTTGTTACCAGGTTCTTGATGGTCAGGTAATCCTGGCCATAGGCATAGATACCAATGGATGTTGTAGGCAAGTTCGGATTTCGGGTGGAAAGATATCCATTCCCGTCAAGGGTTACATTGGAAGAAAGAATTTCAAGAGGCTCATCAAGATCCGTGATCATGGTAGCCGTAAGGGTCGCCGCATCCCAGGTCCCAACAACACCATTGAGATCGGTACCATCACTGTAACTCCAGCCGGCCGGGTGAAAAACGCCGTTACCGTCATACCAGAAATCCTTGCTGATAAAATAGGTCGAGGGCAGATTTTTTACCGTAATCATGTGGGGGCCAGTCAGGCTTTGAGAAAAAGATAACTGCCCTGCAGCGTCTGAAACAAGCTCCTGAGCACTATGAAGATTGTCTACATAAATATAGTAGGTGGTCGATGGTATCAGTCCTGTGAGGGTGAGCGTGGCAGCAGCGGGGCCAGATGTCGACTCGACATTAATCACCACAAAAGAAGATTCCCCCTCAAGAAGGGTGCGAGTAGTAGCAGTAGTATCGAGCGAAACGGAAATATCACCAAGCTGGTAAAAACTTTCGGTACCTCCAATAACTGGGACCTCGGTATTTGCTGGGTCAACAAGATCCATGGCCATTGCCATCGAACTGAGCAACAGGGAGAAAACGAGAAACAAAACCCCCAAACTCTTTTTCATTTTCATAGTGTGCCTCCATAACTTTGAGAGAAAGGACATAGCTTGCCATGTATGGCAAAGGACAACCTTTAGCAGTCCATCTGCTAAAGGGACAACATTCTAAAAACCAATGACTATTTTTTTGTGATGGGATTGTCTAGGGAAACCAAAGGCGAAATGCCCCTCTTTTCAACAAAACCAGAGGCAAGCTCAACATGGGGCAGAGATTTGCCTGTACGCCCCTCATGTTACTGGCAAATACGCAAAAGGGATCTTCTTCTTGGCTTTTTTTTAGCATCTTGCTCAGACATAAAATACTCGGATAAAAAGAAAAAAGCAAACACAACCCTTTGACCGCTCTTAGTCGTCACTGGGACTACAACTTGACCTCTGGGGTTGCCCCCAAGGGGTGTTTCTTATTTGTCACGATTAACTGTAACCTTTAAAAGGCCACAGAAACATATTCTTATTTATATTGCTGCAACTGATTCCTAAATATCCTAGGGATTTTTAGTACGCTATTCGCAGGCTTCCCTTGGGCTTTCTTAAGTACGCGTAATGAATGTGTTGGCCTAACCATCACTACAAATTTCTTTCAAGACCCCACATTCGCTTTGCCAGTCATCTTTACAACCTCTATCTTGACCACAGTCGTTTTTTTGTCGAGCTTTTCAATATACCTGCGCCCTTCTTCAGCAAACTCCGAAGAGTATTTATCGACAAGACCTAACAGAGCCTCATTTCTTTCACCACCCTGTACAACCGAAGCTTTTCCTATGACGATGACGCTCTCATATTCGGTACTGAACTTGGCTGGCAGCACCCTGGTGTGGCCAACCACACAAAAAGAGACCCTGCTGTCGCTTAAAAGATTATCAAGTTTGCGCCCCTCCAATGCACAGTGGAAATAGAGACAATCGTTTTGAAATACGTAACTAAGCGGAACTCCGTAAGGTTGTCCTTTGTCATCAACTGTCGACATAACACCGTACTCACCCCTCTGCAAAAGATCAGCAGTAGCTTCGTCGGGTAAGGCTTTATCTTTTCTTCGCATTATAGCTCTCCGGTCAATCTTCTCGCAGGCTTTGATAAGAGGTAAAATAGGAGCGGTAACCGAGTTTCAGAATCAGGAAAGTCGTCAGGGCTACGCTACCGGTAATCACACACATGATGGCGATCTGATATTTGACTGCCACAAGGGGCTCGGTTCCCGACAGGATCTGCCCGGTCATCATGCCCGGCAAAAACACCAGCCCCATAGCCGCCATGGCATTCACTGAAGGGATCAGGGCTGCCCGAAAAGCACTACTGACGGCTGTTTCTGCCGCCTGCTGAACAGTACCACCCAGACAAAGCGTGGTTTCTATCTCCTCACGTCTTTCCCTAAACTCAGCTGACAGACGCTCCACGGCCAGGCTTGCCCCGGTCATGGAGTTACCAATCACCATGCCGGCCAAAGGGATCAGGTAGCGAGGATCGTACCAGGGGTCCAGGCCGATCACCAGGGTGCAAAAGAAGAAGGTCATGCCACCGCAGCCGAAGAGGAGTGCGGTACCTACCACACGATAGAAGTGCGGCATTTTAACCTTTACCCGGGCACCGATCGTCTGCACCGCAAAACCAATCATTACTATCAGGATCAGCAATACAGTCAGAGCTGACTCGAGAGCAAAGACCAGGTGCAGTACATATCCGACGGCCAGAAGCTGCACAAACATACGCAAGCCTGACCAGAAAAAGTCCTTGCTCTGACCGGCTTTAAGCAGATGAGCCAGGCCGATGCTCAACAAAAGCAGGCTGTAAACCGTGACCAAATCCCACAAATCGAGGTCTATGATTGGCATGTTCATCCTGTCAGTTCACCATTGCTAGCGGTTCTGATGACAGGAACAAGCGTGCTGATTCCGTTGCCGGATGATGTAGTACCCGGGCCGTGGGGCCAGCCTCAACGATTGTTCCTTCCAGCAACAGGGCCACCTGGTCCGCACAACGTTCCGTCAACCGCAAATCATGGGTAACGAATATTATTGCCAGCCCCCTCTCCTGGGCCAGTCGGCGAAAGGTTCGTGCCATCAGATCAGCCGTCGGACGATCCAGGGCGCTAGTCGGTTCGTCAAGCAACAGGACCCGGCAGGGCCCTGCCATGGAACGCGCCAAGCAAATTCTCTGTTGCTGCCCTATTGAAAGTTTTCGGGCGTCGCGATCAAGCCATCGTTGATCAAGCTGACACAGATCCAGGAGCTCTTGCAGTGAGGGATCATTGGGTCCAGGCAAATCTGTACGACGAAGAGCCGCTGAAGTTTGCAGGTTTTCAAGGACAGTGCCCGGGAAAACAAACGGCTTCTGCGCGACCAGAGGAATACGCGCACGCAATTCGGTAGGGTCCATCGTCCGGACATTCTCACCGGCAAAGAGTATTTCGCCGCTATCAGGCTCCAGTAAACGATTGAAGAGCCTCAGCAGGGTGCTTTTACCGCTCCCGGAAGGGCCAACCACGGCGAGAACTTCTCCGGCATTGACATCCAGAGTTGTCTGCTTCAGAACACGCTGCAATTGACCGTCCCCCCCCGGGCGACTGGCCGTGACATCTCTAGCCTGCAGCAAGGGTTCGGAAAGGGTCATAAACTGTTACTCTCCGCGTGCATCAAGCGCAGGACTTCTTTCATATCTTCCCAGACATCACGCTTCCCCTCCGGGTTGCGCAACAGGTAAGCAGGGTGGTAGGTCGGCATCAGGGGAATACCCTGGTAACGTTGCCATTCGCCCCGCAATCGGCTGATTGGTTCCTTGGTTTTCAACAGGCTTTGCACCGCAAAGCGTCCCAGGCCGACAATCACCTGTGGTCTGATTGTTGCGATCTGACGAATAAGGAAAGCTTCGCAGGCCGATACTTCCTCCGGTTGAGGATCACGATTATTCGGCGGACGGCATTTGAGCACATTGCAAATGTAGACTTCTTCTCGTTGCAACCCCATGGCCAGCAATATCTTGTCAAGCAGCTGACCTGCTTCACCAACAAAAGGTTCACCATTTAGATCTTCTGCTCGCCCGGGTGCTTCACCGACCAGTACCAGCCGCGCATTCGGATGGCCAACTCCGTAAACCAGCTTCGTGCGGGACGCAGCAAGACCACAACGCTTGCAATCACCCAGGTCGACCAGAACTTCATCGAGCGTTTCCGTCAAAGCCTGATTCGTCTCCATGAATGGCTTCAGTTCGCAAGCTTCGGGCAAGTCAATCTTTTGGCTCTCTATGCCGAGATCCGCAAGAAATTCAAATTGACTGCGTGCTGAAGCCAGGGTTTCGCGTATTTCATCTATGAGTTGATCGGGCATAGCTACTGACAAATCCTTTTGAAGGTGTATTATTCATGGAAAGGACGGTACACTTACCCAATGAAATGGTCGATTATTGCTCTTTTGACATGTGTCCTTATCCTCCTGCTTTCCCCCTCTGATGCTCTGGCCTGGGGAATCGGTGTGCATCTGCAGACCGGTGCCTGGATTCTCGACAACCTGACAAAACTCCCCGAGCCACTACGTACCCTGCTCGCCACGTATCCGAATGATTATCTTTACGGCTGCATCAGTGCTGACATCACACTGGGTAAAAAATATACGCACTATCTGAGACACTGCCACTCATGGGGTATGGGCCGTAAAATCCTCAAACATGCCGCCAATGAAAGTCAGCAGGCCTGTGCCTACGGCTACCTCAGTCATCTGGCTGCAGACACCGTGGCGCACTCATATTTTGTGCCCTTCAAACTCATCCGTACCTACAACACGGTACTTCTCAAACATACTTATTGGGAGATGCGGTTCGAGGCCCATGTCGCTCCGGAGGTCTGGCCTTTGGCCCGTTCGATCGGGCGCAAGGATTTCTCGGATAACGACAAGCTCTTACGGAGTCTTTTGGCCGACACGATCTTTTCCTTCGGCACCAACAAAAGACTCTTTAACTCGTTGTTGCTCCTGAATCGTTTACAGCAATATCAAAAAGTTCTGCGTTCACTGGCCAAAACCTCAAAATGGGCGATAACCGAGGAAGACCAGAAGGAATATCTTGGGCTGACAAGTGAAGCGACCCTGAGCTTTCTGCAAGACATGGAAAACAGTCCCTACTGCAGTGCTGACCCGACAGGCGAACGCGCCCTGAATGCCGCCACCATGATTCGCAAGAACCTGCACACTCTTTGGCTTGACGGCAAACTCAGGGAGAGCGCTGCCGAGGAGATGATCGCCGTAATCAAAATCAGACTCAAGGAAGGCATCTGTCAGCCTGACGATCTCCTGAACCTGCTTTCGGAAAGCTGACTCCTCTATTTTTTCGCCAGCATGGCCACAATTCTGTCGAGCAAAAGTTCGGCGACTCCTTCTTTAGTCATCTGCGGCAATTCTTCCACGCTACCGTCAGCTGTCAAAAAACGCACTATATTCGTATCGCCATCAAACCCTGCGCCGTCCAGAGTCACATCATTGGCGACAATCATATCGAGATTCTTTTTATTAAGTTTCTCACGGGCGTGTTTGATCAATTCATCGGTCTCAGCGGCAAAACCAACCAGTATCTGCGAGCCTTTGAGTTGGCCGAGTTCAGCAAGAATATCTGGGTTACGCTGCAGTTCGATGGTCATGGTCTCGGAACTGCCTTTTTTCATCTTCTGATTTCCGCGAGAAACAGGTCGGAAATCCGCAACAGCGGCGGCCTTGATGATCAAGTCAGCGGAATCGGCACGCGCCATAACCGCCCGATACATTTCCTGCGCGTTTGCAACAGGGATCGTTTCAACCCCCTCGGGGGCGGCAAGATTGACCGGGCCGGACACAAGCAAGACCTGAGCTCCCCTATCACGCGCAGCGCGAGCTATAGCGTAACCCATCTTACCTGAAGAATAGTTGCTGAGGAAACGAACCGGGTCGATCTCTTCGCGGGTCGGTCCGGCGGTGACCAGAACCTTCCGTCCGACGAGGTCATTACTGCCAAGCTGGGCACGGGCAGCATTGAATATTTCCTGAGGATCGGGCAATTTGCCCTGCCCTTGCCAACCGCAGGCCAGTTCACCATAAGCCGGTTCAATGAAATCATAGCCCAAGGCTTCCAGTTTGGACTGATTCTCTTTGTAAATCGGGTTCTCCCACATGTTACTGTTCATGGCAGGGGCAAAAAGGACCTTTGCCCGTGTTGCCATGATTGTGGTTGTCAAAAGGTCATCAGCAATACCGCCAGCCACCTTGCCAACTAGATTTGCCGTTGCCGGAGCAACCAGCACCAGGTCCGCGCGGTCAGCGAGAGAGATATGGCCGATCTCCTGTTCCTGGATGAGGCTGAAAAGCTCTGTATGAACAGGGTTCCCCGAAAGAGTCTGAAAAGTGAGAGGCGTAACAAATTCCTGCGCACTGCGGGTCATGATGACATGGACTTCGGCATCAGCCTTGATCAGCAGGCGCAGCAATTCAGCGGCCTTGTAGGCGGCAATTCCGCCGGTCACTCCGAGAATAACGCATTTACCTTGCAGCATCTTTTTACTCCAGCCTGAGACTCCCCAGTTCTTCGGGAAGCAACAATGAGAAACCAGCCTAGCAACAAACAAAAGGGACAAAAGCGTAACGCAAAGACGCAAAGGTTAAAAGAAGAGATACAAAGAGAATCTCTTTTAAAATCAAAGGCATCCACCCTTCCAAAAAACAGGTTTCTAGTTTTCAACTAATTCTCATCAGAAATTATCCGCTTTTATCTGCGTTCAACAAAGTGTTTGGTTCCATGATTTGCTTTGCGCCTTTATTGGTTTTTCTTTGCGTCTTTGCGTCTTTGCGTTACGTCTTTGCTTTATCTTTTAACTTAAAGGCCGCGTCACTCAAACTTTAGGCACCATCACCAACAAACGGGTTCATTCGCCGCTCGTGCCCGATCGTAGTATCCGGCCCGTGACCGGGATGAACGACTGTATCATCCGGCAGGCTGAAAAGGCGCTCCCGGACCCCTTCTACCAGTGCATCAAAGTCACCGCCGGGCAGATCGGTTCTACCGATTGATCCGGCAAAGAGGACATCGCCCACAAACAGGTGGCCCTCACTCAGTAGACAGATCCCCCCGGGGGAGTGTCCCGGTACGTGAAACACACTGAAGGAATGTTCGCCGACCTCAAAGGTATCCCCCTGATCAAGAAGTCTGTCAGGTTCCGGTGAGGGGGCAACTGTCATTCCATATACTTCAGCATGATTCCTGGCATTTTGCAGCAGAGGTAGATCCGCAGCGTGCAACATTAATTTAGCCGAGGTGGCGTCAACCAACTGCTGGTTGGCTCCGATATGATCGAAGTGGCCGTGTGTATTGACAACCTTGCTGATGTTAACTTCTTTACTCTCTGCAAGGTACAGAATTCGACTGCCCTCTTCGCCGGGATCGATAACCATCGCATCCCGGGTTTTCAGGCAAGCAACGAGAAAGCAGTTTACCTGCAACGGCCCGACACTGAGTTGATGTATTTCAAGTCCGTCACTTATCATTGTTGTCCTGTCTCTCGTCTCCAGGAAGATCGAGTTTTTTACCCTTGAGTTGGTCCCCCAGAGTATTGCTGAAACGTGAACGGTTAGTTGAGCGTTTATTGCCAACAGAGGGGTCAGACCCGGAGTCTTCGCCCTGCGATGCAGTGGCAACCTTCCCCTTTTCCGGATCTACGAATACCCCTTTGAAGAAATAACGATCATAGAGCCTGTGATACTGAGTCCAGGACGAATTGCTGTCCGGTTCCCGGTCAATATGAGTACGCACACCGTTGATCTTTGAGTCCAGATCATCGAGGAAGTTCAATATCACGGCTTCCATGGTTTTCGGTCGTTTCGGTGAACCATACTCATACTGACCATGATGGGAAAGCAGCAGGTGTTTGAGGTGAACAGCCAGATCCTGAGGAAAATCCTGCAGAGCACGCAATTTCGTCTCAACCAGCTCTACGCCTATGACGATATGACCCAACAGTTTACCGGCATCGGTATATTCAAATGAACGCTGATAACGCAGTTCCGCCACCTTGCCGACATCGTGCAGAAGAGCTCCAACCACCAACAGGTCACGGTTGAGGTTCGGATAACGCTGGCTGATATCATTGGCGAGAACAGCGACCGACAGAGAATGTTCCAACAGCCCCCCGAGGTAGACATGATGCATCGTCTTGGCGGCCGGAGCTCGCGTATAGCCCGTCATGAAATCGTCATCTGCCAAGAAAGCTCGCATCAGGTCTTTCAATGCATGGTCGGTGAGACCTTCTACAAATGCAGTCAGCTCCGCCACCATCTCGGCAACCGGGCGGTTGGATACCGGCAGGAAATCAGAGAGATTGATTGCTGATTCTTCAATTTTCTCCAAATCCTGAACGACCAGCTGCATCTTGCCCATGTAGACACTCGCCTTGCCGGAGACTTGCACAAAATCGTCTTTGTTAAAGAGAGCTGACATCTCATCAACACGGTCCCAGATTCGTCCTTCAACTTCACCGGTGCAATCCATCAGCTTGAGTGTCATATACGGGCGGCCATTCTTGGCCATGCCGAGGATCTTGTCCCTGACCAAAAATGGTGTTACCAGCGTGTCACGCTCCTTGATATCTTTCACAAATTTTTTTATCAATAGTTTCTCCCGGTTTTTGTCCTCTCGAAAACTAAACTATTGCGGCTTGAATGACCTTGTCAGCTACTTTCAATCCATCAAGTGCAGCACTCATGATTCCACCGGCGTAACCAGCGCCCTCGCCAGCCGGAAAGAGCTTCGAGTGGCTGACAGACTCTCCCCCTTCGTTCCGGGTAATCCTGAGCGGCGCAGAAGTTCGTGTTTCCACCCCGATGAGAACAGCCTCTGAGGTGACAAAACCTCTCATCCTGCGATCAAAATGCGGCAACGCCCGACGTAACCCATGGTACACGAAATCCGGAAGGACTTCACGCAGCTCCGTCTCAACAACTCCTGGCCGGCAGCTGCTGTTCAACAACCCACTGCCGTGACCGATAAAAGCCATCATATTCTGGGCGGGCGCCTTAAAATCAGCCCCGGCAACAGTAAAGGCCCGTTGCTCCCATTGTTGCTGAAAGTGCATACCACCCAGGCTTGTATGGCCCCAGTCCTCGGGGCCGACAGTAACAACCAGTGCGCTGTTGGAATATTTCCCGGTTCGCGCAGCCTGGCTCATACCATTCACCACCAGGCCACCAGGTTCAGACGCGGCGTTAATGACCTCCCCTCCAGGGCACATGCAGAAGGAATAAACACCACGACCTGTCTCCGTATCATTATAGCGCAAAGCATAATCCGCAGGAGGCAACTGGATTGAGGAATCACCATATTGAATCTGGTTGATCAACTCCACCGGATGCTCCACTCTCAAACCGACGGCAAAACCTTTGGCGTCTAGCTGGACACCGTTGCGATCGAGCATTGAATAAGTATCCCGAGCACTGTGGCCCGGAGCCAGGACAAGAGAATCACAGGGCAATAACTCACCGCCGTTCAAGACTGCGCCAACAACGCTGTCCCGGTGAAGGTCCAGTTCCGTCAAGCAGGTTTCGAATCGCACATCCACACCTAATTCAACCAGATGTTTCCGAAAGTTGACAACAACTTTGCGCAACCGGTCAGTACCAACGTGGGGGCGCGCTTCGACCAGGATATCATCCGGGGCGCCACAGGCGACCAACGCCTCGAGGACCGTGCGCCTAAGCGGATGATTCAAGCGTGTGGTCAGCTTGCCGTCGGAAAAAGTTCCGGCACCACCTTCACCAAACTGGACATTACTGGTCACATCCAATCGCCCGGTTGACCAGAAACTCTCAACGTCTTTTACACGCTGTTGCAGTTGACGGCCACGATCAACAAGCGTCACCTTGACGCCAGCTTCGGCAAGACGCTTGGCAGCAAAGAGACCGGCCGGACCCATACCGACCACCAATGCATGGTGAACAGAATTCACCCTGGGCAGGATCGTCTCAGGAGGGTCAAGGTGTTTTTCAAGGGAACCGTTACCATACTTCTGGAGAAAATCTGCTTCGTCGACACAAGAAAATTGGACCGTGAACACCTTGCGGATCCGGTTCTTTTTACGGGCATCTATGGAACGTCGGATAACCTTGACATCACCGATGGCAGTCATGTCAACACCAAGGTGGCGAGCGACTTCACGGCTTAAGGATTTTTCCTCTACGGAGATATCGAGAGCAAGGTCACGAAGCAGCAAGGCCATTATATTCTCCGCTCTTTTAACCCTTGTATCATGCCAGGGGGAGCCGAACCTGAAAGGTCGTTCCATGACCGGGCTCACTCTCGACGGTGATGCGTCCGGCATAGGTCTTGACAATACGCAAAACAACCGACAGCCCGAATCCGGTCCCGCGCTCTTTGGTTGTAAAAAACGGGTCAAAGATGTTGTTCAGGTGTTCCTCAGGAATTCCGTTGCCGGTATCGCCGATTACAACCATAATCTCAGTGTCATTATGTTCCAGGACAACCGAGAGAGTACCACCATTCATCATTTCAAAGAGTGCGTTGGCAAACAGGTTGGAAAATATCTGGCCAAGTTCATCATCATCCGCAAGAATCGAAGGGGTTTTCGGGGATATCTGCTTCTGCAGTACGACCCCCTGAACGTGCATCTGTTCAAGAAACGGTTGCAGGGATTTCTCAATCACGTCATCGATATAAATGGTCCGCAACTGGAATTGAGACCGCTTACTGGTCGAAAGCAGCTTGACCAGTATGGCATCAATACGTTCCACTTCACCAATGATCTTGTCCGAATAGGATCGCATCTCCGGCTCCCCTTCCATACCGGAACTCAGGACCTGGGCAAAGAGGCTGATGGAGTTCAGAGGATTGCGAATTTCATGAGCCATGCCAGCAGACAGGTGTCCGAGTGCTGCAAGTTTTTCAGTCATCAGGACTTCGTGGTGAGCACGCTCGAGTTCCAGCGTTTTCTCTTCGACACGCTCTTCGAGTTCCCTGTTCCACCTTTCTATCTCATCAAGCAATCTCTGTTGTTCCCGAAGAAGATCTCTGTTGTGCAGTTCAATAGAGCGAAGACGCAAGACCTTTTCAATTCGATCGACCAGCTTGGTGTTGCTGAACGGTTTGAGGATGTAATCGGAAGCACCTGCTTTCATTAATTCAACAGCGACTTCCTCACTACCTTTGCCGGTGAACATGATCACATATGTTTCGGGGAACCGGGTTCGGATCTCCTTCAAGGCGTCAAGGCCATTAACTGTTGGCATCATATAATCAAGCAGGACGACTGCCGGTTTTTCCCGGTCAATCAGTCCATAACCGTCAGGAGCGTTATCGACAACGGAAACATCGAAACCCCTGCTTCTCAACACCATGGAGGTGAGCTCGAGGATCATGCGTTCGTCATCAACGATAAGGATTTTTTCACGCATCGCCAACCGGCCTCTCTCATTCTACCTACACAAGAGCAAAAATAGCTTTGGGACATTAACTCTAAGGTCGCCAGAATACTCTTCCAGAACGTCTTTGACAAGGCCATAGACTTGCTCCAACACAACAAAAAAGGGCAGCGTTGCCGCTGCCCTTTTTTAAAAGCAAACCAAGGGGATGATTATTCCTGAATACGGATCGTCATCACCGGAACCGGTGACTTTCGAACAACCTTCTCTGCAGTGCTGCCGAACAGGACATGATCAAGACCAGTGCGGCCATGAGTTCCCAGGATTATCAAGTCTGCGCTGAACTCGACCGCCTTCTTGATAATTTCATCATAAGGGATTCCAGGAAAAACAAAAGATTCATAGTTATTAAAATCTTTCATATGGTTACGGCAGAACTTCTCCATCAGTTTCTCCGCACCCTGTTCTATCTCCTCTTCAAGCTTGTCAAACGAGATGTGCGGGACATAGAAACCACGTAAATCGACCGGTTCGTTAATGATATGAATGACTATCAGTTTGCCATCAAACTTACGCGCCAAGGTAAGCGCAGATTGAAAAGCGAAGTCCGAACCTGATGAGAAGTCAGTTGCAAACAATATAATTTTAAAAGTCATGAGCTCCTCCTTTCAACCTCAGCAAAAAGAGCGGCATCGAGAAATCTCATGAAGCCCGTGAGACGGCTCCACCATTGAATATTTTTTTCATGATAGAACGTAACTCATCGAGCTTCACAGGTTTGTGCAGGTACTCATAGGCCCCCAGGTTCATCGCCTCAAGGTACGACTCGACGCCGCCATATGCGGTTATCATTATGACATTGGTGCTGGGAAACTTGCGACTGAGTTCACGCAGAAAAGTCAAACCATTCATATTCGGCATATTGATGTCGCTGATGACCAGGCTGACCCTCTTCTGATCAAGACAATCAAGAGCTTCATTACCGTTGGCAGCGCACATGACCTCAAACCCTTCCTGGGTCAGAAGTTTGGTCAAGCCGATGCGGGTGTTCTCTTCATCATCGACAACAAGAATACGTTTTACTGCTTCGCCCAAGATCGCCTCTATGTTTGAGTGATTTGTCGAAAGTCTAACATGAGACCTATCCCTGTCAAGCTGAGGAATCGCGAATTACACAAAAAAATACCCCTAAAAAACAAGGGGTTATGGATCAGGCGTGAAAGACTGTCCATGACAACCGGATTCATTTTCTCCAGGCATCAATAAAATGAAGAATCAAAGCGGGGAACAGGTGGGCATGCCTGACGCCACAAGCAAGAACACCCTGATGACAGACTTCGGCAGGACTCAAGCCGGCAGCATAATTGGCAACAAATGCCACAGCAGCAACACGCATACCCAG
>CAZXBD010000276.1:0-4918 GCA_964638305.1 uncultured Geobacteraceae bacterium
CGGCTGGCTTCGCGCAGCATGTCGGCCATTTGCAGACTGTCCTGCCGGTACTGCAGCTCAATCTGGTCTTTCTGGCGGATGTCGAGGTCGTTGACGCGCAGCAGGGTGTCAACGTAGAAGCGGTAGCCTTTTTCCGTCGGAATACGGCCCGCCGAGGTGTGTGGAGAAGACAGGTAGCCAAGCTCTTCCAGTTCGGCCATGACATTGCGCACCGATGCCGGAGAAAGCTTGATGCCATGGTTCCTGGTCAACGCTTTTGAGCCGATCGGTTGGGCCGTTGCTATATATTCCTCGATGATTGCTTCGAGAATTTTCTGACTGCGATCTGTCAGGTTGTCTGACATGATGAACTCCGCGCAAAAAACTCAAGCCGGGTTATCCGGCTCACAAGATTGTTTAGCACTCCCTTAAGTCGAGTGCCAATGCGCGGTCAACATAACAACGCCAATTGCCTTTGTCAAGGGACGACAAGTGATTTTGTCAGGGGGCTTTTCAGTTAAAGAAAAGGCAGGATCAGGCGATCAAAAAGAAGCCATCCTGAGGGTGTCAAAGACCAGCGGTCATCGTCATTTTGCAACCATTCAGCGCTGGCTGCAATCGCTTCAGGAAAAGCTTTCCGAAGGGTTGTACCGAAACGTTTCTGGAGTTCGGTGTCGGTGATGCCGCGCCGGGTGCGTAAAGCAAGGTAGATAGTTTCACGTACTGCCATTTCGCGATCAAATGTTTCAAGGTGTTTGGTTGGGTCCTGACCGCCCTCAAGTGCTTGTCGATAGCTATTCAAGTCCGCTGGCACTTCCCGGCGGCTTCCCCATTGCTTAGCGCAAAAAGAGTGTGCTCCGGTGCCAACACCGAGGTAGGAGCTTCGCTGCCAGTAGCCGAGGTTGTGACGGCATGTGTAGCTGTCACGAGCGTAGTTTGCAATTTCGTAATGTTCATAACCGGCGGCGGTCAGTTGCTCATGGATCAACATAAAAGCGTCGGCGTAAAAGTCTTCGTCCGGCAAGGTCAGGGCTCCTGAAGCAACCCTTTGGTGAAGTGGTGTCTGCGGTTCGGCGGTCAGGCCATAGCAGGAAAGATGTTCGGGGGCTAGCTCGAGATATGTTTGTAGATCATCTTCGAGTTCGCTGATTGTTTGTCCAGGCAAGGCAAACATCAAATCGAGCGAGAGGTTGTCAAAGCCGGCGCCACGTGCCAAGTCAATGGCATCAAGTCCCTCTTGGCGATCATGCAAGCGGCCCAGGTTGGTCAGTTGCTTGTCGTTGCAGGTCTGTAGACCCAGGGAGAGGCGGTTGATGCCGGAATTGCGGTAACCGACCAGGTTATCTTTTGTCACAGTGCCGGGGTTGGCTTCCAACGTGATCTCGGCGTTGTGAGTCAGCCCGAACTTTTGGTTGATGGTGTGCAGGAGGTTGGCAATCGTCTTCGGTGGCAGCAGTGAGGGTGTTCCACCACCGAAGTAGATGGTATCAAATGACCCTGACCAACCATGTTCTGATGCCCAGGCAAGATGCCTTATCAAGAGGTCCGGGTAGGTTTCGAGCAGGGATGCCGTAGCGGGGGCGGAAAAAAAGTCGCAGTAGGGGCATTTGCGGCGACAGAAAGGAATGTGTAAATAGAGACCGGCCATATCTTCTGGTTGCCGCGAGAGGTCCGGCGATGAAGTATCATTTGAGGTAAAGTAACAGAGATACCAGAGCGAGAATCACAACAGCGAGTAGGACTCCGACACCAACCGGATAGGCCGCGCTACGGCTGCGACTATCGATTTGTTTGGCAACGTGTTCCTGGTCATCGGGAATGCCGCTACCTTCAACCCAGAGGCGGTAGCCATACTTCTGCAAATTGCCACCTGGGTCTTCGAAGAACTGGGCCAGTAGCTTTGTGAATTGCTGGACGAAAATACGATCAGCCCAGTCGTTGATGCCGTTGAAGGCCCACTTGCAGAAGCGGTAGATCTGGCGACAGCCTTTGCGGTAAATCCAGTCGGCGTCGACATTGACCGAACGAATTTCCGCCGGGTAGATGCCCGCGAGCAGTAGCAGGGTAAAGGCCAGGGCCGAGAAGATGAGCAACTGAGACTGAGCCAGCACATGACTGATCGAGTAGGGCTGATAATCAGTGGCATAGGGCAGCATGCTATAAAGGTATTGCGGGAAGCAACCAATCAGAATACAGAGTACTGCCGAGATGCCCATGGCCAACAGCATATGCGGTGGTGCTTCTTTGCAGCGGATGCCTGAGTCATGGGAATAGAAGGCGAAGAAGGGGATCTTGATGCCGGCATGGTGAAAGACCCCTGCCGAAGCAAAGAGCAGGATGAACCAGAGCCAGCGCATATCGCCGTGGGCCGCGGCCTCCATGACCATTGATTTGCTGACGAAACCTGAAAAGAGCGGGAAGGCCGAGATCGAGGCGGCGCCGACAATGCAGAAGCCGCAGGTCCAGGGCATTGATTTGTAAAGCCCGCCGAGGTCGGTGGCGTTGATCTTGCCGGTGCGGTACATGACCGCGCCCATGGTCATAAAAAGCAACCCCTTGAAGAGGAGATCATTGAAGGCGTGAGCGACGGCACCGTTGATGGAGAGAGCGGTACCGATACCGATACCAACCACCATGAAGCCGACCTGGTTGATCAGGCTGTAGGCCAGGACTCGCCGCAGGTCATTCTCAATGACCGCGTAGAAGATCGGGAAAGCCGCCATGGCCCCGCCAATGAATATCAACTCTTCGGTCCCGGGGAAGGCTCGGGCCAGAGCGTAGATTGCTGTCTTGGTGGTAAATGCCGAAAGAAAAATGGTGCCGGTGATGGTCGCCTCGGGGTAGGCATCGGTCAGCCATGGGTGCAGAAACGGCCAGGCACAGTTGACGCCGATACCGACAAAAATCAGCCATGAGGCAGTTGTCCCCAGACCAATCAGGTCAAAGGCCGCTGAGCCGGTCTGTGAAACGTGCATGATGATTCCAGCCAGCAGACAAAGTCCTCCGGCGACGTGAACCATGAAGTAGCGGAAACCGGCACCGAGAGCACGCTCGGTTCGACGCGCCAGGATCAGGAAGGTAGCACTGATCGTGAGCATCTCCCAGAAGACAAAGAGGGTGAACATGTCACCGGCGAAGACTGCGCCAATGGCCGCTCCAGCATAGACGGTGCCTGCAACATTCTGCACGGCGTCGTCTACATGCAGGGCATAGATCGCCGAGAGGAAGGCGACCAGATGGAAGATGTAACCGAAGATCAGGCTCAGTTTGTCAACCCTGGCCAGGATGATCTGGTCGCTTAAAAACGGATAGATCCAGTAACTTCCATGTGGCAGCTGCAGCAGGTTGATAAAGCTGACCACCGGCAGCAGCAGTAACAATGCCTGTCGGGTACGGCCCTTGAAAAGCGGGACCAGAAGCCCACCGAGAATCAGGATCATTGCCGGCGGCAACGCATTAATCATTATAATAATCCTCTTTACGCATGACTAAGGGCCGCAGTACATATTTGGCTACTATCACCAGGATGACACAGGCAACAAAACCGTAGACCGAGTAGAAGCCGAAGAAGCTTTCCCAGGTGAAGATGCCGTGCTTGTGGTAGAAGATGTCAATCGCCAGAGATACGACTACGCAGGCATAGAATATTCTCAGCAGGCGTTTGACGTTTTCGGGCTTGTCAAACATCCCCAGCTCTTCGTCTATACTAATCGGTTTTTTGGACATCCGTTTGCTCCTTACCAGGTCTGCCAGAATACAAAGGCCAGATAGAGGATGCCGATGGTAATGCAGATATAAAAGATTGTCCGGTAGCCTTCGACGGGCTCATGGGCCAGTATCATCGGACCGTCTTCTGCGTGGTCTTGGTTGTTGTCCTGCTCGTGTGTATCCATCATATGCTCTCTCAAACTTCAGGAACCTGTTTGCCTTTACAGGAGCCTGCTCAGATTCCCTGTGCCATCAAATCCTCAGCCTTGCCAGGTTCCAAGGGCCATCCGTGCCAGTTGCAGCAACGTGTCGGGAAAGAAGAACAGGGCCAGCGAAACAAGCGCAGTCACCGACAGCGGTACCAGGCAGAAGAGCGGTGCTTCCTTAATGCCCTCTTCTTCACCATCAATTGCCGGTACGAAGAAGCCACGGTAGACAATCGGAAAGAAATAGGCGGCGTTTAGCAATGAGCTGACCAGCAGCACAACGATCAGGACCAGCTGATCTCCTTCTACGGCACCGATCAGCAGATTCCATTTACTGATAAAACCACCCAGCGGCGGCATGCCGATAATACTCAGAGAACCGAGGAAAAAGGCCAGATAGGTGATCGGCATACGCTTCCCCAACCCATTCATCTGGCTGATATTTTTCTTCTTGCTGGTGACATAGATTGCTCCTGCGCAGAAGAAGAGGGTGATCTTGCCAAAGGCGTGCATCGCAAGATGCATGACTCCGCCAAGCATACCGGTCGCCGAGAGCATGCCGGCCCCGAGCACCATGTAGGCAAGCTGACCTATGGTTGAGTAGGCCAGCCGGCGCTTCATGCTGTCCTGAGTCAATGCTACCAGCGACGCAACCAGCACGGTTACCGCAGCGATATAGGTAATCAGGGAGCCGAGATTGGCAGCCTGCAACGTCTCGGGTCCGAGAATATGAAAGATGACACGGAAGATCGCGAAGACACCTGCTTTGACCACGGCCACGCCATGCAGGAACGAACTGACCGGGGTCGGTGCCACCATTGCTGCCGGTAGCCAACCGTGAAACGGCATCAGGCCAGCCTTGGCAAAACCGAACAAAAAGAGGACTACCAGTAGAGCCAGCAGTTCCGGTGATGCCTTGCCTGCCAGAATGCCACCGGTGGTGAAGTCGAGAGTCCCCGCGACGCTGTAAGTTATCAGCATGGCAGGTAGCGCCAGACCAATGGATGTGCCGAGAATATAGGTCA
>CAZXBD010000277.1:0-9895 GCA_964638305.1 uncultured Geobacteraceae bacterium
GACATTGTCACCATGGCCGCTGAGTATATGAAGCGTGTCCAAGAGAAGTACTGTTGTGCCAAATGCACCCCCGGTAAACGTGGGACGCGGGTCATGATGGATACCCTGACACGGATTCTTGCCGGACACGGCGACGAGAAGGACCTGGACACTCTGACCGGGTTGAGCGATCTGCTCGACAACTGTAAATGCACACTCTGCATGACAGCGGCCAGACCGATTCTCGACACGGTTAAATATTTCCGTGATGACTATCTGGCGTTCCTGCGCGGTGAGCGCAAGAGCAAACAAGCCAAGGGTTATCGCGACAAGCTGACTGCGCCCTGCATGGATCGTTGTCCGGCACACATTGATATTCCGGCTTACATAGAGGAAATCAAGGACTACCGCCACGATGAAGCGCTCGGTACGATCCGCAATCGCATGCCGATCCCGGCAGTCTGCGGTCGTGTCTGTCCACATCCGTGTGAGACGGCCTGCCGCCGCGCCCTGATCGATGAGCCGGTCAGCATCATGGTGCTCAAGCGTGTTGCCTCAGACCACGAACTGCTGCACATTCAAGAGCCGACGCACAGGGCCAAGGAGCCAACCGGCAAGAACATTATCGTCGTCGGTGCCGGCCCTGCAGGTCTGACCTGCGCCTACTACCTGGCGCTCGAAGGGCACAAGGTCAAGATTATTGACATGCTCAACGAGCCGGGCGGCACGGTCGCAGTCGGTATCCCCGATTATCGTATGCCGCGTCCGCTGTTGCAGCGTGAAGCGGATATCATTGCAGACCTTGGTGTTGAAATCGAATATGGCGTCAAGCTTGGCCGCGATGTTTCTTTGCGTGAGCTCAAAGAGCAATACGACGCGGTTTTCCTCGGCACCGGCGCTTTCAAATCGAAGCCGATGGGTGTCGAGGGCGAAGACCAAGGCTATGACGGCTTCTCCGAAGGCGGCATCCACTACCTGCGTAAAGTCGCTCTTGGCGAAGGCATGGTCACACCCAAGCGTGTCATCGTCGTCGGTGGTGGCAATACAGCCATCGACTGTGTGCGTGTCGCTTTGCGCGAAGGCTGCGAAGACTCGATCCTGGTCTACCGCCGGACGCGCAAGGAAATGCCGGCGGAATACTACGAGGTTGATGACGCGGAAGAGGAAAACGTCCAGTTCGAATTCCTGCGCAACCCGACCCGCCTGATTGTCGAAGACAACACGGTGGTTGGTGTCGAGGTTATCAAGATGGAACTTGGCGAACCAGACGATTCGGGCCGCCGCCGGCCGGTGGAAGTTGCCGGCAGCGAATATGTCATCCCATGCGACATGGTTATTCCGGCGATCGGCCAGGATCCCGACCTCTCCTACCTGGAGGAAGGTGATTACGGTATCGAGCAAACCCGCTGGAACAGTATCGTCACCAAGGGTGGCACCATGATGACCGACAACGAAGGCGTCTTCGCCGGTGGCGACTGTGAGTACGGTGCCATGACCGTCGTTCTGGCTGTTGGGCATGGCCATCGTGCCGCCCGCGCCATGCATCGCTATCTCATGGAAGGCAAAGCCTACCTCGACGAAGAGGATGCTATGGAGGACATCGTCAACAACCTTGGCGTGTTCGACAAGGAAGAGAACCTCGGCATCGTCGGCGGCCTGCATCGTGAGCATCAGCCCAAGATTGCTGGTGCTGAGCGCGCGCAGAACTACGAAGAGATCGAACTGGCCATGCCGGAAAGCCAGGCAGTCAGGGAAGCCGAACGTTGCCTGCGCTGTTATCGCGTTGCCATGTTGGCAGTCAATTAACGAGATTAGATTACTTACAGATAATAATGATTAAAGGGCAGATTCGATGATCAACCTTAAGATCGACGGCAAGGATGTCCAGATAGCGTCGGGTGCAACTATTCTCGATGCAGCAGAACAGGTGGGCGTCAAGATTCCGACCCTCTGTTACCTGAAAAAGGTCTCACCGACCGGCGCCTGCCGCATTTGTGCAGTAGAGGTCGAAGGTGCGGACAAGACTATGACCGCCTGCAACACCCGGGCAGTCGACGGCATGGTCGTAATAACACAATCGAAGAAACTGGCTGTTATCAGACGTCAGATCGTCGAGCTGTTGCTGGTCAATCATCCCCTTGATTGTCCGGTCTGTGACGCCGGTGGTGAATGCGACCTGCAGGACATCTGCTACTCACAGGATGTTGTGCGCCAGCCTTTCGGGGCGGATGACGTTAATGCCGCCACCATCGATCACTGGCCGCTGATCCAGCAGGTTCCGAATCGCTGCATCATGTGCGAAAAATGCGTCAAGACATGCCACGAGACGATCGGCTCCAGCGCCCTCTTTGTCAACGAAAAGGGTGACAAGGCGTTTGTCGACAAAGATCTCGACAAGTGTGATTTCTGTGGTAACTGCGTTCAGGTCTGCCCGACCGGCACCATGATTTCGAAACCCTTCAAGTTCAAGGCCCGCCCCTGGGAGCTGCGCAAGACCTCTTCCGTTTGCACGCTTTGTTCGGCCCAATGTCAAATCGACATGCATAGCAAACAGGGCAAGGTCATGCGCGTGACATCCGAGGATGGCACAACGGTTAACGATGGCAACCTTTGCGTCGGCGGTTTTTTCGGTCATGACTACTTAAACAGTGACAAGCGGTTGACGGCACCTCTGATCGATCAACAGGTCAGCTCATGGGATACTGCCATGGACAGGGTTGTCACCGAACTCGCTAAAATCCGTGACGAGAAGGACGGCTCGGCAATTGCCGGCCTGGCCTCAGCACATTTGACCAACGAAGAGAATTACCTGTTTCAGAAACTTTTCCGTGTCGGTCTCGGCAGCAACAATATCGACTCCGAGGCACGCTTCAACAGCCTGCGCGCCAGCAAGGTCCTTAATGACCAACTCCAGTTGAGCGGCGCCAGCAACCAGCTGGACCGTATTGGTCAGGCAGAAGCAGTCCTGGTCTTCGGTGCCGACCTGCGCTCCGAATCTCCAGCACTCAACTGGCAGGTACAGCTTGCTGCGCGCAAACATGATACCCGTCTGATCATCGCCAACCAGCGCAGAACCAAGCTGGTCAGCCAGGCCGAAAGCTTTTTACAATATCGTGCTGGCAGTGAAGCATATTTGGCCGGAGTTTTGGCTAAAATTCTGATTGAAAAAGGACAGGCTGACAACGACTTTGTCAACCGTCTTGTCGGCAATCGCGAGGAGCTGGAAGCGTACCTGAAAAATCTTGATATTGATGCCGCTTGTGGTGCGACCGGTATCAGCCGCGCTCTTCTGGAAGAAGCTGCGGAGCACCTCGGTCAAGCCACTTCTGTCGCCATCATTTTTGGTCGTGACGTTATAGGCTCAGCTCAAGCGGAAGCGGCGGTTGCTGCCCTGGCTAATCTTGCCATCGTTAGCGGAGCCCTGCACGGTGATATCGGCGGACTCTTCCCGATCGCTGCCAAGGGAAATACTCAGGGCCTTCTCGACGCAGGGGTTGCTCCTGAACTTTTGCCTGGCCTGCAGGATTATGCCACCGGTCGTGAGAAATTTTCGGCCGCATGGAACGTTACTCTTCCGGAAGATGGCGCGGATGCCACAGGGATTCTATCAGGTATCGAACAGGGCACCATTAGGGCTCTTTTCCTTGCAGGAACCAATCCATTGGTCAACTTCCCGGAAAGCAGCCGTTGGCGCAAAGCCATGGAAAAGTTGGATTTTCTGGTCGTTCAGGACATTCTGTCCAGCGACCTGACCCGACTGGCTACCGTGGTTCTGCCCGGGGCCGCCAGTGCAGAAAAACGCGGCAGTGTGACCTCCCTTGATCAACGGGTCAATAAATTAAGGATAGCCGTTTCTGCCCCTGGCGAAGCACGTCCAGACCTTGCGATACTGAGCGAGCTGTTTGCACGCCTGACCGGAAAACCGGAGCCGAGTGAGAACGCCATCCGGCAGGAAATGATGGATTGTAGCGGTAGCTATGCCGACGTCTGTCAGAGCCTTGAGCAAAACAGCTTTTGCATGAAACAGCCCCACGCACCAGCGGACAAGAGTCTGGTTGCCGCCACACCTGAATTATCTGCACCTGCAGCATCTGAGCTGCAACTCCTGGTCGGCAAGTGCCCCTTCCAGTTTGGCACCACAACCACCTATTCAGCAGCCAACAATGAGCTGGCTCCAGTGGGGGTCATCATTATCAACCCCGAAGATGCCTTAAAGCTGGGTGTTGCCGACGGTGGCCAGATTAAAGTCACCGGACCGACCGGAACGGCAAACGGCAAGGCAATGATCCACGAGATGGTTCCTGTCGGGCTCCTTGCGGCGGCAGATAATTTTTCTGACATGAATATTCAACAGATTGTTCCGAGCGGCAGCAACTGCGTTGCTGTAACCGCTGCCAAAGCATAACTGAATATTACATAACATTTCCAGGCGCCCTGCATTTTGCGGGGCGCTTTTTTTATCACAACGCCACAAAGTGAAGAGAGCCGTGCCTAGAAAGCCATTGCGATAAGATTTGACTTATCTTTGCTCCCTTACTGGATTTTCTTCGCGTCTTTGCGTTAAATTGACTAAGAGCTTTGAAAAATGCCTCTTACACATCCACTGGAGAAACGACATGAGTATCCAAGCTTTCGATTATCGCGACAAGGTGAGCTACAGTGACGAAAAGGCCTCTAAAGTCATACTGACCGAATGCGCCCATGCGCGCACCACCCTCTGGTGCCTCAAACCCGGACAGCACATCCACCCCCACGTTCATGCAGGCGATCATGTATGGATCATCCTGGAGGGCGAAGGGCTTTTATTAAGCGCAGGGGCATCCAGCCTTCCAATCAACCCGGGCAGGATTGTTTCTGCACCTGCCGGCATTTCTCATGGCGTCGAAAACACGGGAACAACAGGCCTGATCTTCGCCAGCATCTCCGCTGGATAGATAAAGGTACAGAAGTAAAGTACGGTTAGCATCTGTAAGATGAGGAGACAGCACTCGCACAAGCAAGAGAAGGGTTGACCTCCCCCTTTCTTTGCTATATATTAATACGCATATTATTCAGGGGACATGATGAAATCTTTACTCCTTTTGGCTGGCATAATTGCCGCCTGGTACATTCTCAATCGTTGGATTCTGCCGCGCTTTGGTGTTGGAACCTGACTGTCTGGTTCCTGCGAACTCCCCGTGCGGGAGGAAGAAGAAAGTAACAAGGAAGAGAACTGAAGAGCTTTTTCTCCGAAAAAAACGCCCCGATCGACTGATCGGGGCGTTTCCATCTTTTATATACGGCCTAGCAGTCTGTCGGACTATCAGGGCTGAAGCGAAAACTTGGCTGTTTGAGACTAGATTTTGGCTCATTTGAGAGTAATAGCCGTAGCTATTGGTCGAAAAGGAGCTGAAATATAGGCCAAACAGACGAATTTGCAGCCAGTTTATTGATTGTCCGACAGGCTGCTAGCGTAAACTCGTTGCGCAACGCGGGCAGGTAAACATGCTGGTGGAAGGAACTTTGTGTCCACAAGTAGGACAATTGAACCAGTAGCGACAGTATTTGCACTGAGGATCAGAGAGCCCCTGCCGCTTTTTACATTTTGGGCACATACGATACATTTTACGATTGGTGATGTAGTCCTCGAAAAGCAGGCCGCATTGCGCACAGACCTTGGCATCACGACGATGGTTTGGCACCTCGCAGCGCGGGGCAGGACAGACGTAAACGGTCTGACAGGAATCGCACCAGTTCTTGCCACGAGTCATTTCTTTACAAACAGAGCATTTTTCCATAAGAACACCTCAATAAATTCCATTTCTATCATCGAAAAAAGTGAAAGCATTGCCAACCGGACAGTATCCTTCCCCAACAACATAATCATTTCCCGACAAAATTTCCAGCCTGTTATCGAAGTGACGCACCCGGCAGCTGCGGGGAATCAAGCGTCAAAGTCGTGAAATAAAAAAGCCGGGACTCAATGGCCCGGCTTTTCGTTCTTATTATGGGGCAAAGATCAGGCTACTTTGAAAAAGGCCACCGGCCCGGCCTGACAGACAGAACAGGGACCATTGGGTTCCCCTTCATGGGTGTTGCCGCAAACTTTACAGACATAGTAGTCAACATCCTTGTTGCTACCGAGATTGTCAAGCGCCGACTGATAAAGGTCAGCGTGAATCTTCTCGACTGTGTTGGCCAGGGAAAAACTGCGCAAGGCCACGTCAAGGCCTTCACTGCTGGCCTCTTCCATCATCTGTGGGTACATGCTGGTAAACTCATGAGTCTCACCGCTGATGGCCTCCTGAAGATTTTCCGTGGAACTCTTGATTCCCCCCAAGGCACGCAAATGAGCGTGAGCATGCACCGTTTCAGCGGCGGCGGCGGCACGGAACAGTTTGGCGACCTGCTTATGCCCTTCAGCATCTGCCTTGTCGGCAAATGCCAGGTACTTGCGGTTGGCCTGTGATTCACCGGCGAACGCCTCAAGCAGGTTGTTTTCTGTCTTACTTCCCTTCAATTCAGCCATATTTCTCTCCTCCCAAGGTTAATGATTGACAAAGACCAAAGCAGGTCAATATTATCTATCCGGTTAAACATGTCAACCGCAGACAAACCCTTTTTTGCAATTATCAGGAGTAAATCTTGATGTCCGTTTACCGTGTCGAAAAATCCGAGCTGCCCGTTGTTGTCTTCCAGGCCGACGGCTCTGTCATGAAGGGTGTGGTTTTCTTAAGCGCCAGCGCGTACAGCCATGTAGGCCAACAGACCCTGCATGACCTCCTGAAGGAACCAGGAGACTTTTTCCCCTTCCGTAGTGACGCGGGAACTTTCTGCATAGCCAACAAACAGACCATCACGCATATCCGCTTTGACCCTCCGAAACAAAATGACGCTTACCAGCTGCTGGGGGATCGTGTGGACGTGGACATCAAGTTCGTCGGCGGTGAACAGCTTGCCGGCACAGTCACCATTGAAATGCCAGAAGGGCGAAACCGGCTGTTTGATTTTGTGAACGCGCTGCAAGGGTACTTTCTGCTGTACAATCAGGAGGCCTGTTACATGGTCAACGTGTCACAAATCCGAGACATCAGTCCACGGCATTGAGCTTTAATCGACACCGATAAGAAAAGGCCGACAGGAGAAATCCTGCCGGCCTTTTTACTTTAGATCTCCAGGTAAGAGCGCAGATAACGCCCCGTATACGACTTTGCACAGCGCGCCACATCTTCCGGTGTCCCACAGACAATGATTTCACCGCCGCGGCTACCTCCCTCGGGGCCAAGATCGATAACATGATCAGCGGTCTTGATAACATCCAGATTATGCTCGATGATCACGACACTGTTGCCAGACTCAACCAGGCGCTGCAAGACACTGAGCAAGCGACTGATATCGTAGAAATGTAGACCGGTGGTCGGTTCATCGAGGATATAGATAGTGCGACCGGTGGAACGCTTGCCCAGCTCCTTGGACAGTTTGACCCGTTGCGCCTCACCGCCGGAAAGCGTGGTGGCACTCTGACCCAACTTGATATAGCCCAGGCCTACATCTCGTAAAGTTTCCAGCTTGCGTTTGATGCGCGGGATATTTGCCAAGAACTCTGCGGCCTGATTGGCGGTCATATCAAGCACATCTGCTATCGTTTTACCCTTGTACTTAACTTGTAGTGTCTCCCGATTGTAGCGCGCCCCCTGACAGGCTTCACACTGAATATAGACATCAGGGAGGAAGTGCATTTCAATACGCAGAATACCATCGCCCTGACAAGCTTCACAGCGCCCGCCTTTGACATTAAAGGAAAAGCGTCCAGGTTTGTAACCACGCATCTTCGCTTCAGGCAACCGGGCAAACAGGTCACGAATATCGGTAAAGATTCCCGTATAAGTGGCTGGATTGGAACGCGGCGTACGGCCAATCGGCGACTGATCAATATCAATAACCTTGTCCAGCTGATCAAGACCTTCCATGGCACGGACTGCACCGGCCCGTTCCCGGGAACGATAGAGACGCTGAGCCAGGGCTTTATGCAGGGTATCAAGCACCAGAGACGATTTTCCGGAACCCGACACGCCAGTAACACAGGTCATGACACCCAGAGGAATATCGACATCGACAGCCTTGAGATTGTTTGCCATAGCCCCCTTGATGCTCAGATGGCTTGTCGCTTTACGCCGCACCTCTGGCAACGGAATTGATCGCCTTCCGGAGAGATAGTCACCCGTCAAAGATTCGGGATGATTCAGGACCTCATGGGGAGACCCTTGTGCAACCACCTCGCCGCCGTGACGACCGGCACGTGGCCCCATGTCGATCACATGATCCGCCTCAAGGATAGTTTCCTCGTCATGTTCAACCACCAGGACGGTGTTTCCCAGGTCACGCAGTCGTTTCAAGGTCTCAAGTAAACGACGGTTATCCCGTTGGTGTAGGCCGATCGAAGGTTCGTCGAGAATATAGAGAACGCCAACCAGTGAAGAACCGATCTGGGTTGCCAGGCGGATGCGCTGGCTCTCACCACCGGAGAGAGTCCCAGAGGTACGATCGAGAGTCAGGTAGTCGAGACCAACATTAATCAGGAAAGAAAGTCGTTCCCGGATCTCCTTAAAAACCCGTTGCGCGATTTCTGCCTCCTTGGGGGGCAACTCAAGCTCAGCAAAGAAGGCTTCTGCATCGGTGACACTGAGCGAGCAGATCTCTTGAATATTACGGTCGGCCACTTTCACACAAAGCGTTTCCGGTTTAAGCCGCGCACCCTGACAGCTTGGACAGGACATGATGTTCATGAACTGCTCGAGTTTCTCGCGGGTTGCATCGGAATCGGTTTCACGCAGACGGCGCTCCAGGTTTGGGATCACACCTTCGAAAGACTTGTTATAGAAATGTCTGCGATTGGCCTGATCGTAGAAGAACTGCACCTCCTCTTTGCCTGATCCATGCAACAGGATTTTCTGGACACGCTCTGGCAACTCGGCAAAGGGGGTCCTGATATCAAACTTGTAAAAATCCGCCAAGGCTTCCAACACCTGAAGATAGTAATAACCTGTCCTGGTCGACCAAGGAGCGATGGCGCCCTCACGTAGCGACAGCTGGCTGTTGGGTACGACCTGATCTGGATCAAAATACATGCGGGTACCCAGACCGGAACAATCCGGACAGGCTCCATACGGGTTGTTAAAGGAGAACATGCGCGGCGTCATCTCCGGAATGGAGATACCGCACTCCACACAGGCATGCCATTCCGAAAACAGATGACTCTCGCCCCCGACAACATCAACCCGGACCAAACCCTCACCGAGGCGCAACGCGGTCTCCAAAGAATCCGCCAGCCGACTGGTCATGTCAGGTTTAACGACGAGCCGGTCAACAACCACCTCTATGGTGTGTTTCTTGTTCTTGTCGAGGATAATTTCTTTTCCAAGTTCGTACATTTGACCGTCGATGCGCACCCGCACGAAGCCGTCGGCCTGCAGCTGCCGCAGTTCCTTGCGGTATTCCCCCTTGCGTCCCCTGACCAAAGGTGCCAACAGCAACAGTTTGCTTTTCTCCGGCAGGGAAAGAACGCGCTCAACCATCTGCTCGACCGTCTGCGAGGCGATTTCCTTGCCACAGGAAGGACAATGCACTCGACCAACCCGGGCAAAAAGCAGGCGCAAATAATCATAAATCTCGGTAACTGTACCTACTGTTGAGCGGGGGTTTTTAGAGGTGGACTTCTGTTCGATTGAAATGGCTGGACTCAAGCCCTCGATACTTTCAACATCGGGTTTGTCCATCTGTTCAGAAACTGCCGGGCATAAGCCGAGAGACTTTCGACATAGCGACGCTGACCCTCGGCATAAATGGTGTCGAAAGCAAGGGTACTCTTGCCGGAACCGGACACCCCGGTAATGACGACCAGTTGATCGCGCGGAATATCAACATCGATATTTTTCAG
>CAZXBD010000278.1:0-13242 GCA_964638305.1 uncultured Geobacteraceae bacterium
GGCTCGCCGCGCAACAAGTGATCGACCCTGTGGTTCGGAACCTCTTTCTGGAGGTAGCGGATGATGCCGCTCGGCACTTTGCGATTATCGAGTGGGAATATGAATATCAGATAACGCGTATTCACGAATCAGATGTAGCCACTTATGTCCGTGAATAGTCATCAGATAAACTGCAACGCGGATCACGAAGAGTTGAGTAATTAATCTATTGCCAATCCTTTCACATTGTTTTGAAATGCTCAGGTTGGCAGAAATGCGAGGTTCCTACTGATCCTGACAAACAATAAATGGCCACTCGGAATTGATCCAGGTGGCCATCATTTTGTCGTCTTAAATGTCTCTATCAATAATAAACCGATTTTCTTCTCACAAGTCGTGGTCCTGTCACACCCTAAAAACTGTTTCAAAGGCGTAACTTATAAGGAACCTTTACGCAAACCGGCGCCGTGTCACCCCGTCCGCTTGAGCGCATGGTTAGCTCTCGCCTAGCGAACAATTAAGTTAGAGTAATATGCCCAAATGACGAAACCCATAAACGTAATAGCACAAACAACATTGAAGACATAATTAGCTGTATCCCAAGTTGAATTGACTTCGGCTGACTGTGGCATATACGAAGAATCAAGAGCCTCCATCTTTTGCGGGGTTGCTTTTATGAACTCTCGAAGATCAGCAACTTGTGATCGACAAAACGTACATTGGTTGTTCTCGACATAAGTCAACGGTAGTACTTTTAAGCAATTTGGACAGGCAAACAAATTCAACTTCTTTAAATTTAGTAGAAAGCTGTTCCTATGAAGATAAACACCTGAGCAAATGATGAAATAAATGCTGTACAGGGCTCCGAGCGCATAACATAAACTCAGGCCGTACGCCGGGACAGCGGCATCGATGCCGTAGGAAATGAACTCTCCTTGGTTGCCCCCATGAAATTCACCGGTAGTTACGTATCGGTTAAAAACATTGTAAGCTGAATAGCCCGAGAAACACGCTCCTAGGCATACCACCCACAATGAAGAGAAGAGAGCTTTTTTAGAAACATAGCAATTTGCAGGGATGAATCTCATATGTTTTTTAGAGCTAACGGACCAAGCTAAGCGAACTGGAGCTGGTCCTTTTCAAGAGTCTAAAACACCTTAGTCCTGACACACCCGAAATCACGACACAGAGGCGTGGTTTGCGGGACACCTGCGAACCATCACTGGGTCACCCCGCCCATGTCAGAGAATGGTTATGCCTTAACTGGTTCAAGATTGAACCCAATAACCAACCACTTATTGCCTTGATGGTGCATGCTAATTCTAACCATTAGTGCTTTTTGGTCAGAAAACTTAGCTAAATAGAAAAGTGACACTGATTCAGGCATCTCACCAAAAGCCTCGTAATATTGTGCCCTCACAAAGGACATCTCTTGAGGGTTACCGTATTCATTTAAGAGTTTCTTGTTAATTTTTGAAAATTGATCAGGGCTTATTGCTTCTTTGAGTAAAGTTGAGCTTTCGCTTAAAAGTGTAAGTGCTGATTCAGTAAAAAGCGATTTTGACCAACGCATCCCTTCAGGTTCTAACTCAACGAAAATGGGTTCCTTAGAGGCATGAAAAGAGGCAAGCTCGGGTATAAAGGTTTCAAAGCCTTTCTTCAGCTCTGTGATATTGGCAGCAACGCTTGGTGTCTTTAAACTGTAGGTTACCCTGTAGCTAGGCTTCCCGTCAGAAGATCTTATAAAGTAGCCGAGTCTTATCCCTTGTGAAGTGCTTTCATCAAAGGCAGGGATTTTAAATGCGAGATACCGAGGATCGTAATACATTAGGTCTTCAGCAAGCTTTACGTTCTTATCATTCTCAGCATAGAGTTCTATGTCAATGATCTGCGTGTCGCTGACGTCAACACTACACCCGTAAACAGCAAGAGCCAACAATCCAATAGCTATAATGTTTTTGAATCTCAACTTGCTCTCCTTGGGAATGATTTTACCCATATAAAGTGGACACGGTTAATGATTCAACTGCTGGCGCTCATGACAACAAAAGCCACCCGCAGTCGTGCAGATGGCTTGTAGTAATCGTTCAATATTCCCCCTAAATTCTCATTCACCAAGCAACTGAAACACTCGTCAATCTACAGCAATCAGACGATTTGGTCAAAAGTCAGGTTGTCTTAGAAGTTGTTCCAGCAACTCATGAGAGCCAAAATCGACCAATGTGGATGATTCTTAAAAACCCTACCAGTGACACACTCGTACTATATTACTGTGGCCGGCCGTGTTCAGCACACAGCCCACCAACATAGAACACGAACAGAACCTTATTGTTGATGGAAGGTTACTCTGGATTTTTCGCGCGACTCGCCGCGCGCCACACGAACTCAATAGAGTTCGTATTTCAACAACCGGCACTCGATCGGCCCGTTGAAAAGAACAATGCGGCGAGAAGGTTTAAGCCCTACGCGCTTTGCGAGAGTCAGGTTGCCGGTAAAGACCCAGGCCGTCCAGCCTTTCCAGTTTTGTTTGAGAGTGTCGCCTATTTTACTATAGAAGGCCTCAAGTTCAACTTCTTCGCCAATGCGTTCGCCGTACGGTGGATTGCAGATCAGTGTGCCATGGGCTGCAGGAGGCTCGAGCTTGGAAAAATCGCTATAAAACCAACGGATTTGTGCACCGATGCCTGAGCTCTCAGCGTTACGTCTGGCCAGATCAACGGCGCGTTTGTCCCGATCGCTGCCGAAAACCAGGTTTGCCGGGAGCGGTGTCCGTGCTTGCTCCGCTTCTTCGAGGAGGTCCTGCCAGAGCGGGGCATCGAACCCGAGCCAACGTTGGAAACCGAAGTCTGGTGAAATAATACCGGGAGCGGTGCTGCTGGCAAGCATGGCGGCTTCAAGCGGCAAGCTCCCTGAACCGCACATAGGGTCGACAAAATGCGTGGTTTTGTCCCAGCCAGTCAGTGCCACCAGGCCGGCTGCCAATGTTTCCTTAAGGGGAGCAATGGTCGGGTCACGGCGATAACCTCGACGATGCAGGCCGGTGCCGGCCAGATCGAGGCTGACAGTGCAGTGGTTTCGAGCCAGGTGCAGGTTGATGCGCAGGTCGGGATTCCTGGTGTCCACGTTCGGTCTTTGGCCGCAGCGATCCCTGATTTTGTCAACGATGGCATCCTTGGTCTTCAAGGCGGCAAAATGAGAGTGGGTGATTTCTGAATCGCGCAGTTTTGCATCGACGGCCAAGGTCATGTCCGAGGTCAGAAGATCTTCCCATTCGAGTGCGTAAACCCCTTCGTAAAGTGCCTCCTCGGACGGGCATGGAAAACTGGCAATCGGTTGCAGCACGCGGTTGGCGGTGCGCAGCCAGAGGCAGGCCCGGTAACCATCCTGCAGAGAGCCATTGAAATTGACACCTCCGTTTGCCGGTTCTACCTTGCGGGCCCCTAGTGCAGTCAACTCTGCGGCAAGGACGTCTTCAAGACCCTTGGTTGTTGTTGCAAAAAACTTCATGTCTTCCCTGCTGTTAATGTGGCCGATCGCCTTCGATGGCCGACTCCGGCAGGCGGAAAGCCCGACGGTAGGTCCGGACCTCCAGCAAGGCAATCTTGATGATGCTGACGATTGGTACACCGATGATCATGCCGATAACACCGTAAAGTTTGCCGCCGACAATGATGGCGAAAAATACCAGTAAGGGGTGAAGGTTGGAAACCCTGGAGATGAGGATTGGAATCAGGATAAAGTTGTCGATCAGCACCTGGGCGATCAGGATGTAGAGGATAACAATCCACCAGAATTGTCCGCCGGCACCCAGATCGACAAATGCAATCAGAATTCCCGGGATCATGCCGATGATCGGGCCTATGTAGGGGATCAGGTTGGTGACGCCAGCGAAAATACCGAGTACCGGCGCATAACGGATATCCGTGAGGGAAAGACCGGCCGAGATGACCAGGCCAACTATCAACGCCTCGATAATCCTGCCGCGCACAAACTGTGAAAGTTGGCGGCTGATCAGGTAGGAGAGGTCGCGAACCATCTCAAAATGTCGGTTAGGAGCGAGTGACACGCAGGTGCGCAGAATATTGCGGCCATCACGCAGGAAGAAGAAGGTGAAGAGTGGCACAATGACCATGAGGCCACCGATTTTCATGGCCGACTGTGGCGTTTGGGCGAAGATGGCCGCCATCAACTGCTCTGCCCAGCTACGGATTTTTTGGGGGAAATCATATTCCGCAATAATAGGAAAACGATCATGCAGAGTTGCCACGACGTCCTTTGTGCCCTCGATTACTCGCGTGGTATAACGTGGGAAGTCGGTACCGATGTTGTTCCAGAATTCCTGCCAGTGGGGAGTCATCCACAAAATCGATAAAGTGGCCAGCCCCAGAGTGAGTACGTAGACAATGAAAATACTTCCGGTCCGGGTGAAGAACTTTTCAAGTTGCGTCACCAAAGGTTCCAGCAGAAAAGACAGCACCAGCGAGAGCAGCAAAGGCAGAAAGAGAACGGAGAAGCCATCGCGCGAGAGGCCGATCAGCGAAGACGCTGATGAGAAAACCGACAGTCCGCAGGCGATGGCTGCCGTGAGAACCAGAAAAGCCAGAGCAACCTGCGCACGGGTCCAGCCACGATGGTTTTGGCTGGAAAGGCTCATGTCTCAGTGCCTTCTGGAGAGATGTTCTCACCACTCTGATTCTGCAGCCGGCGGATCTCCAGGCTGGCTGCTTGCAGACGTTCACTGACGACCCGGGTCAACCCAAGCAGAATGCTGCTGGAAACGGCCGGTTTCCTTTCGGCCAACTCGAGGATGTCAGCGCGGAAGAGACCCACCAGCTCGGTCGCTTCCAGGGTTCGGGCAAAAGCACTGCGCGGTGCCGGCGCGGTAAGAGTCGTCTCACCAAAAAAATCGCCAGTAGTGAGGTTCGCCAACTCCTGTTCCTCGCCATTCTTGCCTTTCGCATAAATCTTTACTGCGCCGTTGCGAATCATGTACATGCCGGAGCCGGGGTCACCCTCTTCAAAGACGGTCTCGTGGGTTTTGTAGCTGCGTACATGTACGAGATTCTCAAGAATCGTCAAGGCACGTGGTGAAAGCTCTGAGAAAATTGGCAGGTGCTTGAGAAAGTACGCCAATGATTCCTCGTCGAGTTTCTTGCGAAAGATGTTGTTCCAGAGGGGATCCATCGGTTTCTCCTGTTACTGGCTGTTAAGTCGTTTCTGGATTTCCTCGGGGATGGGCTGATTGATCTGGTAACCTTTGAAAAAGACCTCTATCTCTTCCTGAAGTTCCGGACGATTGATGACTCGAAGCATGCTCGTCGGCAGCAGGTAGTTGTCTATCTGGGTGAACTTGACTTCAAAAAGATCGTCGATTTTGCCGTCCGGACTGGTAACCTGGAAACGTTCCGGAATGTGTCCGCCAGCAATTTCGAGGTAGCGGATTTCAACGCTCAACCGCAGGTCGTTTCCGGCAGCGACTGTTAGTTCGCGGACCGTGTTAGTCATGGTGTCTATATCAAAAGTAAGCGCTTTGATCTGCTTTTGCGGTAGACGCATGCCTTTCAGATAAAAGGACTCGTTGAGGTCTGTCGGTTCTTTGAAGTTTATCTCCAGCCGTTTCGTGAGAGTTCCTGCCAGGGAAACTTCGCTTGATTTGATTCCGGCGCCTTTGACAATTTTCCGGCGTTGTTCAGCCTGTCCGAAAGGCAGCAGCATCTCGTTAAGTTCGACAGCCAGGTTTGCTGATAAACGCTTGACCATTTTTTCGACGTAAGGTGTTAATTGAGACTGTCTGGCGTAGACGAGGCTCTCGCCGTTGCGTTGCCAGAACTTGTTTATGACAGGAGGAGGGGGCGGTTTGACGTCTGATGGCATGCCAGTGGTCAAACGAGCCATCATCTCTTCTATCCGTGAAGTTTCCACGGTCACAAGGTAGTTCTGGAGCCCGGGCTGGGCCCCTGCGTTTGCTGCGGAGACAACTTCCAGAATAGCCAGCTCGTCGTTGGCAAGAAGAAGCGACGGTGTGGTCAAGGTGAAACATGTCAGGGCGATGATAAAAGAGCGAAACATGTGATTTGCCTCCCATGCGAGGGGCTGCCGGTTGACACCCCTCAAGAGCATTGTTACCTTGAAAACACAATGATGAAATTGTTGCCAGAAATCACCATATCATGAAGATAATCGATTGTTTAGGTAGTTGCAAGGAGCTTCTGTGACAAGTTTTGATCTGCGCAGACAGCCGACTTCTGCCGGTGTCTATATGATGAAGGACGCTGCCGGTGAAATCCTCTATGTCGGCAAGGCGAAAAACCTACGGGCACGACTGCGCAGCTATATGCAGGCTGAACGTGATACCCGTCCCCAGATCAAGTTCCTGATGGAACGGGCGGTCTCGATTGAAACGATCGTCACCGATACGGAAAAAGAAGCCCTGATCCTCGAAAACACGCTGATCAAAAAACATCGGCCGCGCTACAATATTCATCTGCGCGATGATAAAACCTTTGTCTCGTTACGATTTGACCTGCGCGACGAGTTCCCTATGCTTGAAGTGGTTCGGCAGGTTCGCCAGGATGGTGCCAGATACTTTGGCCCTTTTGCTTCGTCATCGGCATTACGGCAGACCCTAAAAGAAATTTATCGGATCTTTCCTTTACGACATTATCCTCCTGCAAAGTGTCGGCAGCGGGGGCGACCGTGTCTTTTCCATCAGATCGGTCAGTGCAGCGCGCCCTGCCATGGGCTTATTTCTCCTGCTGAATATCGGCGTCTGGTCGACGGCGTCCTCGCGCTTCTTGAGGGCCGGCAGGGAGAAGTTGTGCAAATGTTGAGGCAGCGAATGATCGAGGCCTCGAGTCGTCAGAAGTATGAAGAAGCGGCCACTTTGCGTGACCAGATATGTGCCATTGAGAAGACCGTTGAACAACAGAGGGCAGTACGCTATGGAGCGATCGACCAGGACGTGGTGGGTCTTTTTCGCCAGGGTGGTGAAGTCGAAATTGTCATGCTCTTTTATCGCCAGGGGAAATTGACCGCGCGACGGAACTACAACCTGAACTGGCGATTGGATGAAGACGAGCTTGTGGATGAGTTTCTGATGCAGTTCTATGGACGTGACGTGCCGATTCCCGACGAAATCGTTTTACCTCTCAAGGTAGAAGGGAGAGCACTTCTCGCTGAATGGTTTACGGAGCGGCGTGGTCGCAAGGTTCGTATTGTCGTGCCGCAACGGGGCGAACGACGTCGTTTGATTGAACTGGCCAATCGCAATGCAGCAGAGGCATGGCAGGAGCGGGGCAGCCGTGACGAGGCTCGCCGCAGCGTTCTGGAAGAGATTAAACAGCGGTTGCATCTAAAGCGACTGCCTCAGCGTATAGAGTGCTTTGACGTCTCAACAATTCAGGGTCAGGCGACAGTCGCCAGTATGGCCGTTGTTATGAACGGAGAAAAGGATACTTCTGAATACCGGCACTACAAGGTGAAGACCGTTGTCGGAACAGATGATTACGCAGCATTGGCAGAAATTCTGAGGCGGCGGTTACAGCGAGGCAAGGAAGAGAATAAGCTCCCGGATTTTATCCTGATCGATGGTGGAAAGGGTCAGTTGGGAGTCCTGAAAATAGTTCTTGATGAGTTGCAACTCACCGGGGTCGTTGACGCGGCCGGAATTGCGAAGAGTCGCGTCAAGGCGAACGTGAGGGGGAGCGCAGTGGAACGGACCGAAGAGCGGTTCTTCCTTCCAGGGCGGAAGAACCCGGTGATTTTAAGGCGTGGCTCTGCCGCCCTTTTTCTCCTCGAACGGGCACGTGACGAGGCACATCGTTTTGCGATTGCACACCATCGTAAAGTGCGAGGAAAAGATCAGCTAAAATCTTCTTTAGGTGAAATCCCAGGTGTCGGTCCCAAGCGACAGAAGGCACTCTTGAAACATTTCGGTAGCCTGAAAAAAATCAAGGCGGCCAGCCTGGATGATCTGCAGGCTATGCCCGGTTTGCCAGTAAAAACCGCCCTGATGGTATATCAGCATTTCCGTCTCGAGAACTAACAACATCCTGATCCAAGTGGCAAGGGTTCCTGTTATCCAGCCTCTACCAGCTCAACCTCGAGACTGATCCGGACCTCATCTCCGACCACAAGGCCACCGGTTTCCAGTGTCTTACTCCAGGTTAGGCCGTAGTCCTTTCGGTTGATTTCGGTAGTGAGAGTTGCTCCTCGCTTGGTGTTGCCCCATGGGTCTTTCACCGTTGGGCTGAAGTCTTCAACCTCAAGAGTAACCTCTCGAGTCACGTCGCGGATGGTCAGGTCACCAACAACTTTTACCGGTTTCCCGTCGGCAACTAACACCTTCTTCGAAACAAAACTCATTGTCGGGTGAGTGGCAACATCAAAGAAATCGGGACTACGCAGATGGTCGTCTCTTTTTTTGTTGTTGGTGTTGATAGAAGCTGTTTTTATCTGCACCTTGACACTTGCTTTGTCCAATGCTTTTTCATCTATAACTGCTGTGCCTTCGACCTCTGTGAACACACCTTTTACCCAGGAAATCATCAGATGTTTGATTTTGAATTCGACCGCTGTATGCGCCGTATCTATTTTCCAGTTGGCGGCCATTGCAAAATGCGGAATCATGACCAACAGAGTAAGCAGTAATAACCTTTTCAGAGTAAACATGACGATAGACCTTTCGTTCTTTCAAGAGGGTTTTAGTTGTATTTATAATTATTACAATATTGGTCATGTAATGGCAAGTCCGTGACATATGGTCAGAATGTCCCGTGTTGCAGAAAGTCGTGTTGAGTGTAGTCCACAGGTGGCTCTGTATATGGCTGGATCGGATGGTCCACAAAAAAAGCCCCCGGCAATAACCGGGGGCTTTTGATTCTCTTCGTTGTCTCTTCTGTTATTCAACTGTTACTTCGGCATCCTCGATAATAACGTCATACGCATAGCCGTAGCCAAAGTCCTTGTCGACGGCCAGAACGCCACTGACGGTCACGGTGTCGCCCTTTTGGGCGGCCGCGCTAGTGGTGATGGTCAGATCGTTGGAGCCGGCATCGCCGGTGCCATCCTGAAGATGAATCCAGTTCTTGCCCATAATTTCCGGGGTAAACTTAACGACCTTGCCACGAATCTTGACAGGCTTGCCGGCCAATTCAGCTTTCTTGGTAAACACATCTGCTACGGTCTGACCACCTTCCGCTGCAGTGATGCCAGAAAGATCGACGTCGGTTGTTTCAACAGTAGTCTTGCTGCCGGTCATTTGAGGCTGGTCGCCAGGTGCTTCGCCACTCAGGCTCTCGGCACCACCAACCAGAACGGTGGGCACAAAGTAGACCATGTCAAACTTGCGATCAAGGGTTTTGCTGTGATAGTCAGGCATCGGCATCCCTTCGGGGACAACGACATCGTCACCAACCGCGACTGCAAACTGAGGAGCTGCCGCCCAGAATGTTTCGGTGCCGGTGTCGACCTGTACATAGGTGTACCCGGCGGCATCCACGGTCTCGGTGACCTTGCCGGTTTTGCCGGGAGCTGCTGCGGGCGCTGCCTGAGAAGGCGGCATTTGTGCCGAAGGCTTAGCTGCTTCAGTTTTCGGAGCAGGGGCTTCTTCACCGCAACCGGCGAGCAGGCTGAGAGAGAACATGGCGATACAGAAAATGGTCGTCATTCGTTTCACGGGTAGATCCTCCGATTCATTGATTCCTGGGCAGAATGCCCGGTTGATTGTGATTTATGTTTAAACGCACTAATCGCAAAACAACCTTATAACACAGTCGATGAGAGCACAGCAAGCCCTACCGGAGAGGTAATCGATGATGCTTTTCGGTGAGCTTACACAGATGATCGGCCAACTCTTCGGTCAGGGACTCCGGGGGCATCTGCCAGGCCCAGTTCCCTGTCGCCCTCCCCGGGGTGTTAAAGCGTGCCTCACTGCCAAGCCCAAGTATGTCCTGACAGGGGATGATGCTCAACTTGGCAACGCTGGCCATGGCCAGATGAATCAGTTCCCAGGGCATCTTCGGCCGACGGATCTCGAGATAATCACGAACCTTGTCCTTTTGTTCCTTCGTCAGTGCCTGCCACCAGCCCATCGTTGTGTCGTTGTCGTGAGTTCCTGTATAGACGACGCTGTTGGTGCAATGGTTCTCAGGCAGGTAAGGATTTTCCGGGCCGGAATCGAAAGCAAACTGGAGGATCTTCATGCCTGGAAAGCCGAAATCATCACGAAGTTGTTCAACCTCCGGTGTGATAACGCCCAGGTCTTCGGCTATGATCGGTAAGTCTGTTTTTTCCTGACAGAGTTTTTCAAAAAGCTTACGGCCCGGGACTTCTTCCCATCGGCCATTGATCGCCGTGCTGTCGCTGGCTGGAATCGACCAACAGGCCTGGAACCCTCTGAAATGGTCGATACGAATCATGTCGCTGCTCTGCAACTGATATTCAAAGCGCCTCAGCCACCATTGAAAGTCATCGGCCAAAAGCTGGTCCCAGCGGTAGAGAGGATTACCCCAACGCTGCCCTGTTTTGCTGAAATAGTCCGGTGGTACCCCGGCTACAGCCGTTGCCTGGCCCTCTTCGTCGAGCTGAAACAGGTACTGATTGGCCCAGACGTCAGCGGAGTCGTAGGCGACAAAAATCGGGATGTCACCAAAGATCCGGACGTTGTTGGCGTTGGCGTATGTTTTCAGCTTGTGCCACTGTTCGGAAAAAACGAATTGCTGGTATTCGTAGAGTCTGCAGCTTTCCTCAAGCTTGCTTCGCCATTCTTCGAGAACTGTCGGCTTCCGGTCGCGAAGTCCCTTTGGCCAATGGGACCACTCCCGCCCGGCAAATTTGTCGCGCAGAGCCATGAACAGTGTAAACTCTTGCAGCCAGCCCGACTGTTTACCGCAGAAGGTATCGAAGTCCCGATGCCTTTCTCCTTCCTGTTTCAAGAAGAATTGTTGACCAGCCTGCCGTAATAACTTTGATTTCAGGGTGTGCAGCTGGTTGAAATCCGTTCTGCCGCTGTTCTTGATTGCTTCTTCGAGATGTGATTTGTCCAGATCGCCGCAATCAACAAGTTGCTGCAGGTCTATCAGGACCGGGTTGCCGGCAAAGGCTGAAAGCGCGTTATAAGGGGAATGGCCGTAACCGGTAGGCCCGAGAGGGAGAATCTGCCAGACGCTCTGGCCTGCTTTAGCCAAAAAATCGACGAAAGCTCGAGCTTCTTTGCCAATTTCGCCAATGCAGAAGGGACCGGGTAAAGCCGTCGGATGAAGCAGGATGCCACTTGCTCGTTGCATGAATAAATTCTCCTGTGAGTGGATTATGCCACAGGATGAAGTATGAACCAAAACAACCTTTTGACTATTTAATGAGCCCATTATTGGGAGGTTCATGACCCTTGGAAATTTGGGGCAATTAATGTATATTCCAGCTTGCCACTCGGTTCAAGCTGGTCGATGGTGATCATTCCCGTCTTTTTGTTGGATGCAACGGATATCGATATGCTGCGTATCAAATTATTGCGAAACCTTTTATTCCTTTCTCTGGCCATCGCCATCTTTTTGCCCGGGCACGAATTCCTTGTTGTTCATCCTGCTTACGATAATTTACTGACCGCGGAAACCGAAAGTGAGGCTATCCGATTCGCCAGTTACATGGTACGAACCTTTGGCCTGGAAAACCAGGCTCTCACCAAAAACCGGCTTCCCGATGGAATGGAGAAGAGCCTGCGGCCGGTGGCCAGAGACAAGCGACTTATCAAACTCCGCATCTTCTCAGCCCCGGGTGAGATTATCTTCTCAACCAAAGCGGATGAAATCGGCAACATTAACGAACGAAGCTATTTTCATGAGATCGTCGCCAAAGGGCAGCCCTACTCAAAGGTTGTTCGAAAAGACCACACAACGGCAGAAGGTGTGGTCGCTCAGATTGATATCGTGGAAACCTACGTGCCATTCATGACCGGGGATGCTTTCGCTGGTGCCATCGAAGTCTATTACGATGTCACCGAAAGCGTTGATAACATCAAAGAGCTCTCTTTTCACTCCATGGCCAACACCCTGGTGTTGACGTTTGGCTTTCTTCTGGCCATCGGTCTTGCTCTCTATCGAGCATATATCAGCCTTCTGGAAAGGTCGTCAGCGGAAGAAGCGCTGCGATTGGCCAATGAGGGGCTTGAAAAGCGGGTTGAAGAAAGGACCGAGGCGCTTTCTCTTGCCAACGAGCAGCTGACAGACCAGGTTGACGAACGGGATCAGGCGCAACAAGCTTTGGGCCAGGCTCTGGAAGAGATACAGGTTGACCGGGAGAAATTGAACGGGATCCTGCGTTCTGTTCCGGATGCTGTTGTGGTGACGGATGGAGAGCTGAGAGTCCTGCACATGAATGCTACCGCAGAGAGTGTTTTGGACGTGTCACTGGACAAGATGCTGGGTAAGTCGATCGGCCTTCTCAGCCATGAAGCTGATCTCGTAGGAAAAATTGAACAGCAACGTAAGCTTAAATACGGCCTCCAGCCTTTTGATCTAGAACTGCCGGGAGAAAATGCTTCATCTGTCAATGTTTATCAAGCTCGCATCTCCCCGTTTATAACCGATGAGGACGAGTCTCCCGGTGTTGTTCTGCTGATTCGAGATGTAACCAGAGAGCGGGAAATCGAGAAGATGAAAACGGCCTTCCTGGGCATGGCCGCCCATGAGTTGAATACCCCCCTCACGACGATTATTGGTTATAGCGAGCTGCTTACTGCAGAAGAGACCTCAGCCAATTTTGACGCGGAGCAGCAGAAAAATTATCTCCAGTTGATTCACGATAAGTCGCTGGCGTTGGGCGGGTTGGTTGATGACTTGCTTGATATCAGCAGGGTTGAATCCGGAAGCCCACTGTCACTCAATTACAAGACGTTCAGTTTCGATGACATGGCTCGAGAGGTTGTCACCTCCAGTCGTGAGGAACATAGTCAGCACTTGTTCGAGTTGGTGCTGCCGAAAGATCCGGTCCCGCTCTGCGCGGACCCCTCGCGCATTGATCAGGTGCTGGAACACCTGGTCAGCAATGCTGTCAAGTATTCACCGGATGGTGGCAGAATTCGGGTGGCTTTGACTTTGCACGATAACGCGTGCGAGCTTTCAATTGAGGACGAGGGAATCGGCATGAACGAAGAGCAGGTTGCCCACATCTTCGATCGTTTCTATCGAGCCGATTCAACGGATACGGCGGTACAGGGTGTCGGGTTGGGCATGAGTGTCGTCCGCAATATCGTACTGGCCAATCATG
>CAZXBD010000279.1:0-5515 GCA_964638305.1 uncultured Geobacteraceae bacterium
GCGGGCCCATAGCTCAGTTGGAAGAGCCACCGGCTCATAACCGGTCGGTCCCAGGTTCGAACCCTGGTGGGCCCACCACCCGCCTGAAAACCATGATTGAAATGTGCTGGTTACATAGTTAGTTAGAGTATAGAGAGAGTGCAACCGAAAACCAGGTTGCACTCTTTTTCATTGAGGTTGACGGTAAGACAGATAGGGATAATGGCAAAACAGGGACAGCGCATACAGGACTTGCTCGGTCTGGTCCACAAACTTTACGCCCCCGAACTGGCAGAGGATTGGGATAACGTGGGTTTGCAGGTTGGAGACCCCACAGCTCCTTTGCAGCGGGTGATGGTGTCTCTCGACCCTGGGCTTTCCGCAGTTCAGGCTGCAAAGACCGCTGGTGCCCAGGCTCTGATCACTCACCACCCTCTCCTGTTTCGACCGATCAAGCGCCTGACTCCGGAGGATGCTGTCGGCCAGGTCCTCTGGACCGCGGTGCGTTCCGGGGTTGCGATCATCAGTGCCCACACCAACCTGGATAGCGCCGTCGACGGCCTCAACAGTTGGCTGGCTGAACGGTTGGGCGTGCAGAAACCTCTCCCTTTGCAGCCGATTGTCGGTGATTATCTCAAGCTGATCGTGTTTGTCCCCTGTGGTCACGAGCAAAGCGTTGCCGAAGCCCTCTTCTCAACGGGTGCCGGGCAGATTGGGGCCTACGACGAGTGTTCATTCAGCAGTGTTGGCGAAGGGTCCTTTCGCGCGGGTGAGGGGTGTAGCCCTTTTGTCGGCGAGGTCGGGAAGAGAGCCAGTGTCGAAGAAATCCGACTCGAGACGATTGTTCCCAGGCGCAAGCTGGCGCGTACCTTGGAAAAGTTGCAGAAGGCTCACCCCTACGAAGAAGTTGCCTACGATCTGGTCCCATTACAGAACCAGGTGCCGGGTGCCGGGTTGGGCCGGATAGGCCGTCTGCAACAGGCGATGAGTCTTGATGAGTTTGCTGCCATTGTCAAAAACAATCTTGGCTGTGAACATCTGCGCCTGATCGGAGCAGAAAACCGGAAAATCCATAAAGTTGCTCTCTGTGGCGGCAGCGGTTCAGGCCTTTTGCAGACAGCTCATCGTCAGGGGGCTGATGTTCTGGTTACTGGTGATGTCAAGTACCATGATGCACGCCAGGCAGAAGAACTCGGTATCGCTTTGATCGATGCGGGGCATTTCGCTACGGAAAAACTGATGATCGAGCAGGTTGCAGCCTCGTTGCAGGATGAAGCCCGGAAGCGTCATTGGGAAATTGTTTTCGAGACCTATACCGGAGAGCAGGATCCTTTTCGGTTATACTAGACTTGTCTCTAAGAGCGACTGACGACAGATTGTCGCAGCCGTTGTCCTTGAGGCCAGGTTAAAGCAAGCTCGGCTGTCAAAGCAGCCGATACAAAGAGCTTACAGATAAGGGAGGCATTTATCGTGCAGAAGCAGTTGCAGTTACTGCGAGATTTGCAGGAGTTGGACACGGAAAAGAAGGTTATTGAGAACGAACGTCAGTCCGGGCTCAGTGAGAAGCAGATTCATAACGCTGAACTTGATCGTCTTCAGGAGATGGTTGAAAGTCTGGCTGGTGAAATTGCAGTCCTCGATACTGAAAAAGCCGAGTTTCTCAACTCCATAGCTCTGGAGCAGGAAAATGTTGAGCGTTCAGAGGGGCGGCTACCCCAGATCAAAACGCAGAAAGAATACGTTGCGGTCCTCAAGGAAGTCGATACCGCCAAGAAGCTTGCTAAGGAACTACAGGCGAACATTGATGCAAAGAATGAGATCCTGGAGTCTCTCTCTGCAGACAAGGCAGAGAAGGACGGTGAATTGGCGGCAAGCACCGAGCAGGCTGACGCCCGTTGTGCAGAGATCGACGCTTCGCTGGTTTCTGTCAATGACAAGCTTGAGGAAATGGACCGACAGCGCCAGGTCCTTCTGGAAGAGTTGCCGAAGAGTATGCGCAAGCGTTATGAACTTCTGATGTCCCGACGTGCGGGCGTTGCAGTGGTCGAAGCCCGTGGTGGTGCCTGTCTTGGCTGCCATATGCATCTGCCTCCGCAAATGTTCAACAGCCTCTTTGTTGTCAAGGAAGTTCAGTCTTGTCCGCACTGCAGCCGGTTGCTTTTCGTGACAGCGCCGGGCTGATATCTTCCGTGGTTGGAGACAACCAGACGATCGCCGGTTCATGAACTTGAACGGGAGGAAAGTCCGGGCTCCACAGGGCAGGATGGTCCTTAACGGGGACCGGGGGTGACCCCAGGGAAAGTGCCACAGAGAGAAGACCGCCCGCTTAAGCTTCGGCGAGCGCGGGTAAGGGTGAAAGGGTGAGGTAAGAGCTCACCAGTGTCGCCGGTGACGTCGACAGCTCGGTAAACCCCATCCGGAGCAAGGCCAAATAGGGGAGTGCTTGAGGACGGCCCGTCCGAAACTCCCGGGTCAGGCTGCTTGAGACCATCGGCAACGGTGGCCCTAGAGGAATGATCGTCGCTCTGCAACGGGTAACCGCGGCAGGGAACAGAACCCGGCTTACGGTTCTCTCCGACCACTTATTTTCTGTTTTTGAAGTGATTGTGGCACCTGCGCTAACTGCCTGGTGCCGTTTCTTTTCTTCGCTTATGAATGAAACGCTGATGACCAATCCGCCTGACTGGCCGGCTCTTTTGCGAAGAGTCAAGAGTGAAGTTGCCGCGCTTGGAGCAGTCGAGCGTGTCTGGCTCAACGAGCGCCTTGCAACTATCTCTGAGACTCAGGTCGCTCTTGACGAACTTTTCTGTAAGGCCCACGGCATTGAGTCCTGTAGTGGATGCGACGGCGCCTGCTGTGATTGCGGTCGGCATCATATTACTCTGACCAACCTGCTTGCATATCTGCTGGCTGAGGAAAACCCACCACCACCTGATTTCAATCGGCCCTGCCCCTACCTCGGAGATCTGGGGTGTCGCCTGTCGGTAGAACGCCGCCCCTATAACTGCATCACGTTTTTTTGCGAAGAGCTTGAAGAGAAGCTGGCTTCCTCTGATCGCGAACGATTACGAACCCTGGATTGCCAGCTTCGCAGCGAATACCAACGTGTGGCAGACCGTTATCCTGCGGCCAGCCTGCGGGGGCTGTGGATTGCTCTCGGCAGGGTCGGTGATGGCCGATTGCTGAACTCGGTGGGAAAAGACGTGGTAAAATAACCGTCTAACCCTTGTGAAGGATTCTGCTATGGATATCAGTTTCAAGAAGACCAATGGACCACTTGATGACCTGATTGATCAGATCATGTCGATGGCCGATGTTCACCATCCGGAGATTATTCGCGAAATGGTGGTCAGTGCATTGAAAACCGGCCAGGAGAATGATTATCCTGCTGATCTGAAAATGTTGCGTGCGACCATGAAAGAGATGCGCTACACCAGTAAGATGTTTGGTCCGTACCGTGAACGCAAGAAGGTGACTATTTTCGGATCGGCCCGTACTGCACCGGACGAAGAGAGTTACAAAAAATGCGTGACCTTTTCACGGCAGTTGGTGAGACTCGGCTACATGGTCATCACCGGTGGCGGTCCCGGCATCATGCAGGCCGGTAACGAGGGCGCAGGGCCGGAGAACTCCTTTGCTGTCAATATCCGGCTGCCTTTTGAACAGGGCACTAATCCGGTTATGGAAAACAGCGGACATTCCATCACCTATCAATATTTTTTCAACCGTAAAGTCGCTTTTTTAAAGGAGGCTGACGCGGTTGCGCTTTTCCCTGGTGGCTTTGGCACTCTGGACGAGGCCATGGAAACCTTGACGTTGGTGCAGACTGGTAAGAACCCCCCGGTGCCGCTGATCCTGATCGACGACGATGATGGCAGCTACTGGGAGCCATGGTTGGATTTCATGAAGACGGTCCTGCTCAAACGCGGTCTGATCTCCGGTGAAGATTTCAGTCTTTTCACCATTACCAGCGACCCTTTTGAGGCGGCGCAGGTTATCCACGACTTTTATCGTGTCTATCACTCCAGTCGTTGGGTGGGCCCCAAATTCGTTATCCGCCTGAACAAGGGTCTGAGTACTGAAAATCTGACAACCCTGGAAGAGGAATTCAGTGAAATACTTGAACCGGGAAGTCATCTGGAGTTGACCACCGCCTTGCCGGAAGAGCAGGATCAACCGGACCTCCTCGACCTGCCGCGCTTGGTTTTTTTGTTTAACCGTCGAAATTATGGCCTGCTTAAAGCCTTTTTGCGCAGGCTTAACTCTTTTTGAAGATAAATATTAAGTGAAGTCCCCGGTTATAAAAATCGATGTTTTCCCGGTTTCTTTGCCGGTGGTTTCAATTCTGCCGACAGATTGATGAAGAATGTTCTTCTTACCGGGCGCGTCTGACCCTTGGCCATTATCAGCCAAAGAACCAGGCCCAGCAAGGCAATGAGTAGGGTCGCTTCAAACATGGATCACCTCATCAGCCGTCAGGTCAGTTGCAATCTTGGCCCTGGCCAGCGCCTGTTATTGGTTGTGACTCAATTCAATATCCGGCCATTACCAACTTGCTGCTTTCGTGGGCCATGTCCTCGCCGTCAACTGGCACACATGTGACACAGACCTGTAGCGACTTTTGTGTCTCGTACAGGTAGCGTGCTCTCACCAACGTGTGTCGTGTGCACCGGTCACATTTTCCTGGCCACAAAGGTCTTAGGATCTTCAGCATGTTAGTGCTCCTTCCCAGATTGTAAGAGCCCCTCCTACTGTAGTCATATGATTCAATCTCCGTGCCAAACATCTCCCTCCCTGCCTGTTTGTGGGGGCACACTCATCCCACGCAGGTTCTTCCGCGATGGCCTCTTGTCGACTGTCTTGCAATGCGGGTGCGATAACTCGCCGCCCGCATGGTTTTTCACGGGCTAGGTGATAGTCACTGCGGTTGCGGTTTCATTAATAATTGATATAATACAACTTGTTTTCCTTCATATCCTTAATCTTATTGATTATTTAGACGCACGAATCACGTGTTTGTGGTGTGAGTTTTTTATTGATAACCGGCCTTTCGTGGCCACTGATCTACCGATCTGAACGGTTCGGTAATGGGGAGAATGTTTATGAAGAAATTAACAGCAGTCCTACTGGCGGCAACTTTCGTTTGTTTTGGCATGGCAGATGTTTTTGCTGCAGAGTACGTTACGATCGGCACTGGTGGTGTCACCGGTGTTTACTATCCTACCGGCGGTGCGATTGCCAAAATGGTCAACAAAAAGCGCAAAGAGTACAACCTGCGTGCCACGGTTGAGTCGACCGGTGGTTCGGTTTTTAATGTCAACGCAATTATGGCCGGTGATCTTGAGTTCGGCGTTGTTCAGTCCGACCGTCAGTACCAGGCTTATAACGGCACAGCAGACTGGGATGGCAAGCCACAGAAGAAGTTGCGTGCTGTTTTCTCGGTTCACCCCGAGTCGGTTACTCTGGTCGCAGCCGTCGATAGCGGCATCACAACGGTTGCGAGCCTTAAAGGCAAGCGCGTCAATATTGGCAACCC
>CAZXBD010000280.1:0-3629 GCA_964638305.1 uncultured Geobacteraceae bacterium
CGCCGGCAACCGGTCTTGGCGGATCGCCAGTGCGCACGTTGAAGAGAGTCGGGGATCGTCTCTGTCCGGCCAACAAGAGACACTCGCGGAGCCATCGTCGGCAAGCGACTGTAAAGTTTCCTGACACCCAGCCGCGTCCCTCGGCGAAGGACAGCAACCGGCCAGGAGCGGACCTTGGCGTTTACTCGACGCTGGCGTTCAGAGAGGTCTGCCTCGTGGCACAAAGCCGTCCGCAAGAAACCACCAGGTCTGTCCAGACAGCAGCCTTAACCTACTATAGATCTCAAGAAAAAGATTTTAGAAAAAATCGATATTTCAAAAGGTTAAGAAATCACTAGACAACCCAGAATCTAAATTGTAATTTTAGTGTGGGGACCTCCGAAAAAAAAAGGGAGGTCATCGCATGTTGAACTTTCACTTGAAAGTCACGAGCAAGCAAACGAAGGACCTGGTCAAGAAATTAAAACTGGCTAGGGCAAAGGGGGATATCCGGGAAGCCAACCGGGTGATGGCGATATTGGCATTGGGAGAGGGCCAGGACAAAAAAGCAGTTGCCGCTACGCTGCGAGTCACCGTAGAGGCGATACACGGATGGGTTAAGCAATTTCTTTTGTATGGCCTGCGAGGATTGACCTCAAAAAAATCCTCTGGTCGGCCATCTAAACTGACGGACACGCAAAAGCGGGAGTTGACCAAGCTCATCGATGAGGGGCCGCAGAAGGCAGGGTTCATAGGTAATTGCTGGCGCAGTCCGATGGTTCAGGAGCTCATCCACGAGCGCTTCGGTGCCGTCTATTCGGTCTACTACATCGCCGAGCTCTTGAAGAATATGGGGTTTAGCTACCAGAAGGCGAAATTTGTCTCCGACCACTTGAATGAAGAGAAACGAGCGCAATGGCTTGCGGAAACCTGGCCGAAAATTATGAGGTTAGCCAAGGAGAAGAACGCCTATCTACTTTTTGGTGATGAAGCCTCTTTCCCCCAGTGGGGAACGCTCACGTATACTTGGGCAAGGAAAGGGAAGCAACCGACCGTCGAGACCTCGGGTAAGCGTAAAGGCTACAAGGTCTTTGGGTTGATAGACTATTTTAGCGGCCGGTGCTTCTTCAAATGCCAGGAAGAACGCCTAAACTCGGCAACCTATGCGGCGTATCTCGAGGAGGTGCTTGCCAAAACCAGGAAGCACATCATAGTCGTTCAAGATGGTGCGCGCTATCACACCAGTGCGGCAATGCAGGAGTTTTTTGCCAAACACGAGGACCGCTTGACGGTCTTTGATCTTCCGTCCTACTCGCCGGATTACAATCCGATCGAGAAGCTTTGGAAGAAAGTCAAACAGAAAGGAACACACCTGCATTATTTTCCGACCTTCGAACGCCTGAAGAAAAAGGTTCACGAGTCCCTTGCGTTCTTTGAGAATGCTCCAAAAGAGGTGTTGTCTCTCTTTGGATTCTTCGAGAACATGAACGTGACTGTATGATAATTAACCGAAAATACTTTTCTTAAAAGCTATAGATGTTCGCCAGCAAGGGGGAAATGACTCCCCCCTGTGGTGTACCGACGCCCTCCGAGGACAGATGCACGCCCTCGTCCATGACGCCCGCTTCCAGCCATCCTTTGATGAGCTTGATCATCCGTGGGTCGCCGATCCGTCGCCGGACCAGGTTGAGCAGGGGCTGTTGCGGGATGTTGTCGAAGTAGCCGCGGATGTCCGCGTCAATCACGACGGTGCGTCCTTGGAAGGTGATGACCCGTTGGATCTCGCAGATGGCCTGCGTCGCATCCCGACCGGGACGAAAGCCGTAGGAGCACGGCAGGAAGTTCGTCTCGAAGATGGGCTCGATCACCAGCTTCGCCGCCATCTGGACCACGCGGTCTTTGATGACGGGGATACCCAGTGGGCGCTTTTCGGGTTTGCCCGGCTTGTCGATCCAGCAGCGTTTCACCGGCAACGGACGGTAGGTCTTGGCGTGCAGCTCTTGGCCGATCTCGGCCAGGAATGCCTCCACTCCGATCACCGTCTCGATGTAGGCGATGCTGTGCTCGTCGATGCCCGGCGCTCCCTTGTTCGCCCGTACCCTCCTCCAAGCCTCTTGCAGCACATCAGCGCGGTAGAGCTTGTCGTAGAGCGCTCCGAATGTCCTATCCAGCGACCGGTTCGCTGCACGGGAGAGCTTGTCTTGTAAAGCTTGGACGGAAATAAGCATGTTCATAGCCTTTCGGCACTCATGCGCCCTTCCTCACAGGACAAGCGCGGTCAAAGTACGGCCGCACGCTCGGGATGGGTTGTGTTGTCCCATCCGTCATCACTTCAAGGCCGCTCCGACACCCCTCGACCCATCGCGCCGCTCTTGCCGGTTCTAGCCGACTTGAGCCGCGCTTACCGCCGTCGGAGAACGGCGGAGGCCGTAGGGCTTCAGGTTCAAGGTTCCTCTGTCTTTCCCCGCATACCGATGGCCTTACCCCGGGTCCCCGACAGGTTCTTGCACCCTTTCCATCCCCTGTCGGCAGTGGCCTTCCCCATAAACGTAGAAGGTCGGCGTGTAGCCTGCCTTTCGGCAGGTTTATCCCCCAGCCGGACTCTTTCAGCAATGCCTGTCCGACGTTACGTCACGAGGCTGCACCATTCGCTTTATGCTACGGTCTGCGGGTTTGGCTAGCACCCCTGGCTGAATACGACTCGCGAATCTACAGAACGGTAGGTGCGGGGAAATCTGTTGCCGGCGGCTTTCGCCCTGCGCCGGTGCCTCATTCCTCACCTTGATCATGCAGTTCTTCGAGCCTTCTCGGCACATTGTCGGGGCAAGTTCAGCCGCCGCATTACTGCAACGACCCGCCCCCAGCCTATCCACCTGAAAGGACAATTGGTGGAGCAAGGACTTTCACCTCGCTAGATAGAGGTCTTGGAACCTCGTACACGTCACCCATAAGCCGGGCCATATTGCGCCACAACAATGCTCCAAGATAGCTTCAAGGTCGATGCGCAGTATTGCCTCGGCTTTATGGGCGTGTTAGGCCTTGTGTTTGCCATCCGCACCACTGACTTTCACAAGGAATACCATCATGATCTCCGTCCATTTTGGTGCCAGGGCAATTACGTAGATAATATTTCGCTTCGTCACACGAAGTCATTTCTGAACAATATATTTTGCCTGTACAACTAAAATTTCTCTGAATATTCTCTGCTACATAAGAAGGTGTTGATGCAGTTGATTTTTCGCGAAGTTCTCTGTGCTCGATGAACTCTCTGTAGGCAATCGCACTTAATAATATTACGAAGGCAAGGGAAAGCTCCCTCGCAATCCAATTACTTCTGTTTTGCTTCTTGCCGCGTTTTCGAATTGGCTTAGACTTTACTTCTGGAACACCTTCGATCCGGGCGTTAACCGCTCTTTTTTTGCCATCATTATCTGTATGAATATGATAGACAATTACGTCGCCAACCACTGGACGACGGCCCATACGCTTGAATGCAGAAATGTGGACGAAGATATCTCTTCTTCCATTCTCTGTACCGATAAAGCCAAATCCTTTATCGTCATTCCATCGCTTCAGTTTTCCTTCCGGCGGCGCGGTGTTGCAGCACCCGCCGCCTACTTGCTATGTCACGACGCGGTAGAGTCCTCGAC
>CAZXBD010000281.1:0-11114 GCA_964638305.1 uncultured Geobacteraceae bacterium
CAACCGCATGTCCGGGTAATTCAGTCAGAGGCAGAGCTCCACCACCGACGGTGGCGGTTGCATCGATGATGCGACAGTCAGCAGCATCGCCGATCGATTCCCTCAGCTTGGGCATCAAGGCTTCACAACGCTGTTGTAACTCAGGGACTGGCAAAGAGAGCATCTTCAGGGTGGGGATCTCCTGTAAAGCCCGTTGCGGATCAAGATAAACTCTAAGAGTCGCTTCGAGGGCAGCCAGGGTCAACTTGTCGATACGCAGAGCGCGAGCCATGGGATGCTTGCGAACCTTGTTGATCACTTTCCTGTTGCCGACGATGATCCCTGCCTGTGGGCCACCCAGGAGCTTGTCACCGCTGAAGGTGACCAGGTCGATGCCGGTCTTCAGCGCTTCGCGCACGGTCGGTTCGCGTGGCAGGCCGTAAGGGGTCAGGTCCATCAGAAGACCACTGCCGAGGTCCTCAAGGACCGGAATGTCGTGTTGCTTGGCCAGCCCGGCCAACTCTTCCCCGGTCACTGCTTCGGTGAAGCCGAGAATGCGGTAGTTGCTGGTATGAACTTTAAGGATCAGCGCTGTTGCATCGTCGACAGCCTCTGCGTAATCCTTGAGGTGCGTCTTGTTGGTGGTTCCAACTTCGACCAGCTCGACGCCACTGGCCGCCATGATGTCGGGGATACGGAAGGAACCTCCGATCTCGATCAATTCACCGCGTGAAACCAATGCACTGCGTCCTCCCGATAGTGCGGCCAGAGAGAGCATGACGGCCCCGGCGTTATTGTTCACGACCGTGGCTGCTTCACCGCCGGTTAGCTTGCAGATTAATTCCTCAACATGGGTATATCTCTTTCCCCGCTGCCCCTCGTCAAGGTTATATTCGAGATTGGAATAACCTTGAGCAACCTCCCTGATCGCCTGTAGGGCCTCGCCGCAGAGCGGAGCACGCCCGAGGTTGGTATGCAAAAGGGTTCCGGTAACATTGATGACCTTGCGCAGCGATGGTTTGGCCTTCTGCTGCACCCGCGCAGCGACCAGGTTGGCAACGGCTTCAAGCTCGAGGTCGGGGAGGGGGGCCTGCTCATCCAGAATCTGCAGGCGCAGGTCGTTGACAGTCTGCTGGGCCGATTCGCGAACCAGCAGGTGAGGTTGCGACACCTCCAGTTCAATCAGCAAGGGTGTGCCCAGGAGCTTGTCTATGGCTGGCAGGGACCGTAACAGTGCCCGACGATCAGTCATGGATCACCCCCGGGGAGTTTGAATAGAGATATGTGTTGGTGAGGTTTAGTCGTCCGAGGTTGGAGATGTTTCGCGCATCATGACGTTTATCTTGCCCGCTGCGACAGCCATGACGATCCCCTGTATGGCACCGATTTCCTTGTCCGAGATCTTCTGCGCCCTGGCAACGCCAAGGTAGTACTCGATTCATGGCTGGCACTCCCGGGCTATCGCGGCCGTGAGACCAACTATCGCTGTGGTCCGGGAATCGAGGTGCTCTTCGTTGCGGACAAGGTCGTAGAAGTCTCAGTAGGCTTTATGTTGTTCGTGAGGGAGCATTTTACGAATGGAGCCTTTCATAAATCACGAGAGCTAAGAATTACTTGCGAGAACATTCCCAAACGGATTGATTGGTCAGGTTGGTTACGGTGAGTTCGTTCTCAGACCGGAAGCTGGTGGCGAATGTTTGTCCCTGCTCGGTAACAAACTGATTCTCTCTCAAACGTGACCAGCGACTACTTTTAGCCTTGCTGAAAAACGGCTCCTCCTGGATAAGGAGGCCGTCATCAAAAAATGAAATATCGTAAGTGAAGACGTTGTTTGTGCACTCCCAAGTTCCTATCAGGGGGTCTCTGGTGTTAACGTCATTGGCTCTGCTGGAACTTCCGGAACCGGCCGGCTCGCCATACTGCGCGTCCATAAGACGGCTCTGCAGGGATTCAACGGCCCTTTCTAAACGATCGATGCGGCGTTCTTGCTGTTGTAGCCGTTTTTCGAGATCAACGAAGTCAGCCGGTGCGGCCAGGGCGGAGGATGAGAACATAAGACTGATGGTCAATAGCGAACTTGTCAGTCTGTTCATAGTGACTCCTTTAACCTCTAAGACTGTGGTCCTTGCTCTGTCGGGATGGGTTGCGTCTAATGGGAGGCTGTCTGTTTGTTCCGGCAACACCTAAGCCCTTGAAATTAAAACTTAAGTATCTTGTTTGTGTTTATTATCATCTTCCCCTGTTTAACAAATTGCGTGGCAAATTACAACGTAAATCAATGTTGTTTAATCTCCTGTCTGTCGCAACAGCCAGTCCCTTCATGTGACAGTTCGCCCGATATGCTTCAATGAGGTTCGCCTGAAGCTTTAATCCTCAGCGAAGGTGGCGTTAATTTCAGACTCACGATCAACTTTGCTTGTTTCTTGCCTAAAATTTATGATCCTGCTAATCTTCCGGTCGCAAAGGGATTAAGTGTCGAACTAAACTGTACAAAAGATTAAAAAACTGCGTTTTCATTAGGCGGATGAACACGTGGGTCTTGTCTAGGTGGTTATAGACAGGACTCCGACCCGGACTCTCGAAATCACCCTGAGCGAAGCCAGAGCAGGCCAGGTTAGAACTGATGAACGAAAAGACTGTGGTGGGCGGTCGATGGGCATGACCAGTCCGCTTCCGTGGGCAAGGCACAAAGGGGGGTAAATGTCGCTTTTGTGTTGTCGTTGGGGGGGCTTGTCTGCACCTGGCCGTGACCCCTTGCTTTGGAGGGGAAAAGGTCTTGTTTGTTAAAATAGACGACCCTTGTTTGAACGCAACGGGTAGGGTCCTACCCTTCCAGAATGCTACCAACTCAAAATAGCAGGAAGTTTTATGAAGTCGGCCTAAGAATTGCACCCGGTTTGTAGTCTGTTATAGGCGCATGGGCCACAGTGGACTGTGAAAGCCTCTTGAGGTCCGCATGCTGAGGAGACCGTTCCTTGAGCTTATAGTCAAGGCTCGGGCGAATTTGTTGAGTAATTGTGAACACTTTTTAAGGCTTTTGTCCAATGAGATTTACTCCGGGGGAAACGGTATTTGGCGCTTTATTTTCTACTGAGCAGTGAAAACACTATTTGTCCGCACAAACCCCAATTTTTGTCACCAGTTGCAAAACCACCCGTTTATGGTTTTGGCCTGAGACGTTTTTTTATGTTTGAGGAGTCCGTTTGTGATTGACAGCTTCAAAGGGTGCCTTTTTTGCGTCCTCCTTTTAATTCTGCAATGCGTTTTGTCACCGATTACAGCGATCTCAGCGGTCGAAATTCCGGTTGGGAGAGCTTCGGGAGATTTAGACCTGTCCGAGTCTTCAGTACAAAAAGCTGTTGTTCAGGAGACAAGCGGGTTACAGGACTCTCTCCAGACTCAAAAAGTTGATCGAACTCGACAAACTGATGGAGGTTTTGTTTTGCCGGTGCAGCAGAACCTGGCAGAATTGTTCGGTGTGTCTGAAGTGCCAGTGCTCTCAGATATCTCTGGCCACTTTGTAAGAAGTCTGGCTGAAAATTCGATGATGGGAGAAGCTGCTGCAGGTCAGGTCGATGAGACAACCCTTTTGGAATCGATCCGTGCCGGTCGAAATTTCAGCCGCGACAGTCTCGCGGCTTTGGCACGTACACAACAGGCAAAAGCGCAAACCGGGCAGGCCTTTGGCCTGTTGCTGCCATCCTTGATAGTTCATGCTAATACCGGCGCTGAAAAATCTAAGCCTTCAGTCGTCGCTGATGAAGAAACCGGGAAACTTGTCTCCTCTGACACTCACTCGCGTACTGATGCCTCACTTGTTTTACGGCAGCCCTTGTTTGATCTTCCCAGTTACCTTGATTGGCGTCGCCGCGAAGTCATAGAAACGGCTCGTGGAGAGGACTATCGGGCCAGTGACGGCGATACTTACCTCACTACGGTCAACACTTACCTTTCCATGGTGTCCAGCCGCCTGCAGACATATGCGTTGCGTGACTTTGAAACTCAACTTGAGGAGTTGCTCCTCTATATTGAAAAACGTGCCAGCGCAGGAGCCGCCAGCGTTTCAGATATGGCCCGTGTAAAGGCACGCCGCGAGGAGACCCTGTCTTTTCGGCTGGAAGAGGAGTCTGCTCATGCGGCGACATGGGTTGAATTCGTTCGTCTGACAAACCTTGCCCCCCAGAAAGTCCGCCTGCCGATGCCCGAGGATGTTGGGGCTTCGTTGCTGGCAGAATCGTTTGATCTGGCCGTGGATAAAGCTATGAGATACAACCCTGAGGTTGCCTCTCTCACGGCTGAAGTGCAGGCTGCACGAATTGATCAATCGGCTGCAAAAGGTCGATATCTGCCACGTCTTGATGCGGAGTATTCTTACAATTATTCCCTTCACGCAGGAGGAGACCTCAGTTCTTCCGGTCAGAAAGACCAGCGCGTTATGGCAGTGCTGAACTGGGATCTTTTCAGTGGCGGAAGAGATCTCAAATACAATGAGGAACGTGCAGCACGGCATAAAGAATTGCAGTACCGCCTGGATGACCAGCGCCGCCGTGTTGTTCAGGGCCTGTCAGCTAATTATGCAGTGCTTGTAATAACTCGCGACCGGATTGCCTCCGGCTACCAGGAGCTGAAATCGATTACCATTGCAGCGGATGCCATGTCAAAACGGATGCTTTCCGGCAACCAGTCTCTGCTGGATCTGCTGGATGTCTACGACCGTTTGTACCGGGCTCGTGCCAATCTGGTCAATTTACATGTCCTGGAGATGAATACTGTGGCTCAATTAGTTCGGTTAACGATGGGCACTCCGTGGGCGAACATCAAAGGAGCTCCTTTCGCGGTCTCTGGCAAAATATCCTCAGCACAGGTTCCCGAACAAGGGGTTAACGTCAACCCTGACAGTTCTTTGCCGGTTGGGCCAATGGATGAGCAGAGTGAGCTCAACCCTGTGTCCCACTATGAGACCAATGATGATCTGCCGCAGCAGGCTGTTGTCCCGGTCCAGCTCGTTGATGTTAGCCAGGCACCTGATGCCCTTGTGCCGACGACTGTTTTGTCTGTTGAAAAGCCCTCGATTGACTTGACTGCAGAGAGAACAGGGGAACTGTCTGATCCTGCATCAGAAGACGCTGATTCGGTGAAAGGTGTGCAAGTTTTGCGCGAATCTGGCTCTGAGTCCCGAAGATCGACAGAGTCGACAATGACATCGGTCACTCGAATGTACAATGAAAGAACAATTTTTTCCGAACCGGAGCCCCCTGCAAACAAACAGATTTTCGGTGTGGTTGCTTCTTCAGATAGTTTGCAGGCCATGGCTCAACCGTTTATTGCCCTTGGTCAACCTGGTGACACTGGTCAAACGACCGAAGCCCTTGCGCCGACGTTCGCTGCGGATGTTGAAAAGTCCTCAACCGACTTGAGTGCGGAGAGAACCAAGTAATAGCCCCCTCCAGCACTGGCTCTCAAGGATGCAGCCGTATTTTTTGGCACAGGTGACGCTAAGTAACACGATGATTGCCTAAAAGGTGGAGAAACTGTATGCCAGCTCGTCATGATGATAACGATGGCTCGGATATTTTCTGGCCAGGCTACGTAGATGCCACGACCAATCTAATCCTTTGCCTTCTCTTCCTACTGACTATTTTGATCGTCGCAGTATTCATGTTCGCCCTTGAGATGGGACGTATGAGCAAGGCAGAGTCAGTAAAACCACCGGTTGCTGTCACCGCGCCGGAGGTAAGTGTCGTTCCTGAAATAATAGCTGATCATACTCAAGAGATTGATCCTGTTCAGGAAAATATTCTGTTGAAAAGTGAAATTCAACGCTTGAATATGGTGCTTGCACAGCAGGTTTCTCAAAATGCGCAATCTGGTGATCTGGCAAAAACTGCCGATGCCACGTTCAGTGCGCAGCCTCCGCTGAGTGGACTCGATAAAACGCTTGCAGGCGACTTCGAAGTTATTGTGCGTTTCAAGGATGAAGCCGTCGCATTTACGCCGTCAGAGCATGAGCTGTTGCTCGAATCATTGCAGCCTATCGAGGCTCGAGGAGAAGCCAGTATTTACGTCGAAGTCCCCGCCGGTTTCTCCGAGGCCAAACGTCTGGGGTTCTATCGAGCTATGGCCGTGCGCAATTTATTAATTGAAATGGAAGTGCCTCTGGAAAAAATTGATGTTGCGGTGATTGAAGGAAAGAAGAATGCGAATGCCTCAGTCGTCAGGGTGAGATCTCGTTGATGAGTGCTCCGCGACGTTCCATATACAACAGCGTTAGTGCTTGTTTTACGGGGTTGTCACCTCAGAGCACCTTTGTCCTGTTGCTGCTGTTTAGCAGTGTAAGCCTGTTCTTGTGGGCTGCGATCGCCAAGGTCGATATTATCGTCCGTACTGAGGGATATATCATCCCTGCCGGTAAATCACAGATTGTGCAACACCTTGAAGGGGGCATTGTTCGAAAGATTCTGGTTCAGGAAGGCCAGGTTGTTGTTGCAGGGCAACCGCTAATCGAGTTGTCAGATGTACAGACCCGTTCAGATCTGGGACAGGGACAGTCAGTGCTTGATGCCTTGCGTGGTCGTGAGGCCCGTTTACTTGCCGAGTTGAATGGGCATGCAACAATTGTCTTCCCCGAAGAACTGAACGACCTCGATGTGATCCGGGTGGAAACCTCTTCGTGGCGGGCCCGTCGCACCCAGCTCTCTGAAGAGGTTCAGGTGTTGCAGGCTCTGAGCAAGCAGAAACTGAACGAAATTGAGGAGACAAACTCCCGACGTCAGAATCTTGTTGATGAGCTGTCCCTGGCGGAAAAACAGTATCGGGTTATAGATGACCTGATGAAAAACAATGCAGCCTCCGAAATGGAGGTTCTGGATAGCCAGATGCGCATACAACGGCTCAAGTCGCAAATAGCCGAAGCAACCAATGTGGTCCCGCGTCTGAAGGCTGCACAGTCAGAGGCTGAATCCCGGGAGAAAGAGGCAGTTGCCCGTTTCCGCGCAGAAGCATCTTCTGAGTTGACCGAAGTACGAGAGGCCCTTGAAAAGATAGGTCATGAAATTGACACGAGCGTCGATCGTCTTGATCGAAATGTCGTAAGGAGTCCGGTTGCAGGGCTTATTAATAAACTGAATATTACGACGATTGGCGCCGTAGTTCGTCCCAGTGAAATTTTACTCGAAATTACGCCTAGCGATGAGCGCCTAGTCATCCAGACCCGTTCAAATCCCAATGACCGTGCCCACCTCCGCCGGGGGTTGCCGGCGCGTGTACGTATCGGTGCATACGATTATTCAACCTATGGCACCTTTGAAGGTTACGTGACCGGGGTCAGCGCAGACACGTTGGTTGATGAGAGAGAAAACCACTATTACCGCGTGAATATTGAGGTGGATGTATCGACTCTCTTGTCGCGTGTCCACCAGCCTGGCGTGCTGATGCCCGGCATGGTTGCAACTGCGGATATTGCCGTTGGCAATCGAACAATTCTGTCATACATCCTCTCTCCACTGCTGGAGTTTCGTGACGGAGCGTTTCGTGCCAATTAAGTTTTTCTTTGCAAAGGTTTATGCCGTGAAACCGGAATCGTATTGACCAATACAACCCTAAATTAGAGAGAGCCTTATGTTTAAACAACTCAAAATTTACTACCTCTTTATATCCTTCCCTTTTGTGTTTCTGCTCACCGGGGCTACGATTTTTTTTGATGCAATCAAGTTAACAATAACCCGCAATCCCCATCCGCAAATCAACTATACCATCTTCGCAATTATCCTGATTGGCGGGTGCCTGGTCCTGCTCAATGCCCGTCGGTTGCTACGCGAAGCCAAAACAGTTGCGGAGTTTTCCAATGCCGTCCACGCCAAAGTCGATCTGACGACCCTTCAGGAAATCGCCGGCAAGTACACTGGTGAGACTTCCTGCTTGTTGCAGCTGATTGCAGCCTCGGGTGAACGCTCCATCTCCCACCAGGAACAGGTTGCTATTGAGCATGAATTGGCTAACACCCGGGCGAGTATCCTGCGTCGAAATGCCTTGCCGTCGTACCTGACTGGCCTGTTAGTCGGTATGGGGCTGCTCGGAACTTTTATCGGCTTGCTTGCGACCCTTCATGACATTACCGTCCTGATCACCAGTTTCGCTGATCTCGACATGCAAAATGCAAGTCCGCTCCTGGTGTTCCGTACCATGATTGAAAGGATGAAGGCCCCTATGAACTCAATGGGGATTGCTTTCTCAGCCTCTATGTTCGGCTTGCTGGGCTCAATCATTCTTGGCCTGATGATGGTGGGAATTCGCCGCTTACAGGGCGATATGTTCTCGGTGCTCAGTTCGGAAATTGCCAGGCACATAGAGGGTGCCCTTTCACATAGAGGCGCTACCCTCGACAACCAGGAAATCGCCTCTGGAGATGCAGCCTCTGGAGATGTAGACAGGGTCCTGTTCCGGATCGAAGAAAGATATGCCGAGGCGGCACGTTCACAACAGCGAGCACTCTCTGCTGTAATAGATGACATGCAAAAACAGCGCGCTGATATGCTGCGTGTACTGACAGAGCAGACTGAAGCGAGCAATAGTTTCCGTGGCGAACTGCAGCAACTTGGCAGGCAATTCGGTAGTCTCTTCAGTGTTATGGAAAAGGGCCGCGGCGAACTGTCAACCCAGGTCTCCGAGTTGACAGTGCATCTGGCTGGCGATGCCAAGGAAACGCATAAGCTGCTTACATTGCAGGTGGATGAACAGAAGCTCTTGAGAGATACACTCGATTCGTACAACCTTGAAGAAAGATTAGCCGAGACGGCACGTGCGCAGCAACGAGCGTTGACCTCTGCAATAGATGACCTTCAGGAGCAGCGTGCTGAGATGCTGCGCGCACTGACAGAGCAAACCCAGTCGAACAATAACTCCCGTGGGGAATTGCAGTTCCTCGGCGGGCAACTCGAAAATATTCTTAAAGTTATAGAGAGAGGCAACAATGAGATGTCGACCCAGCTTTCCGAGCTGACTGTTCATATGGCTGCTGATGCAAAGGAGTCTCATCTGCGCCTCGATAATACGAGTAATAACTTTCGCGACAATTTACAACAACTTGGTAGTCGTCTTGGCTCCTTTATGGAGAAAGCTAACAGTGAGCTATGTACCCAGGTTTCCGAACTGGCTGTTCATGTGGCTGCTGATGCAAAGGAGTCTCATCTGCGCCTCGACAACACGAATAATAACTTTCGCGACAATTTACAACAGCTCGGTAGTCAGCTCGGCTCCTTTATGGAGAAAACTAACCGTGAGCTATGTACCCAGATTTCCGAACTGGCAGTTCATGTGGCTGCTGATGCCAAGGAGTCTCAAAATCTTCTCACCATGCAAGTGACCGAGCAGAAGGGCTTAATGGAGACGCTCGATTCGTACAAAACTGAACAGGCCGAGGCGGGCAATAACGCCCGCGGTGCATTGCAGCAACTTGGCAGTCAACTTGGCGACATTTTCAACGTTATGGAGAAGGGCAACAGTGAGATATGTATGCAGATTTCCGAACTGGTGTCTCACATGAACGGCGATGCAAAGGAATCGTACCGAAGGTTTGACAACACAAGCAATGACTTCCGCGGAGAGTTAAAGCACCTTGGTGTTCAACTCGGCAATATCCTGAGTGTTATGGAGAAGGGAAACAGTGAATTATGCACCCAGATTGCCGAACTTATGGCCCGTATTGCCGGTGAGGAAGAGGAGGCGCATGAACCTCATGCCACACCGGAAAGCGAACCGATGGGCTGAGGTCGGCACATGCATTGCATGATATGACCTGCGTGCGAATTTGGACTGGGATCATTTTACTGTTGGGAATGAGAGGTCAATATGGCGAGTCAGACTGATGGTGGAAAAGTAAAAGCAGTGATTGAAGGGCTTGACCAAGGACAACAGGTTGAGGTTGCCGTTGTCGCCCCGGACGGAACCATTACCCTCCCTTGCTGTGAAGCGAAACTCATATCAGTCGATGTTGCGGATGTTGATTTACTGTTGAGCTTTTCCGATGGCACCTTCGCCATTATCCCCAATGGCGCCCTTGATGCCATAAGTGGCACTCACCACACAGTTGTTTTCACTGACAAAAACGGCAGCGCCTTCGATCCCGCCCATTACCGCGTTGATCACAAGAGCTCCCTGGGCGATCTTTTCAAAATGGTTGGCATCACTGATATTGCTGATGCTGGCAGCTTGAGGGTGACGAGCGAAAATGGCCTTACCCAAAAGCTGAAGGAAGATGAGGAAAGCCCGATAACGCAGGAAAGTGAGTATGCTGCCGCCGAAAGCACTTCGCCCGCGCCTATCTCAACACTAAACGATGGTGTCAAAGCGACTGGCAAGGGACCAGGCCCCGGTGGCAACATCCCGAGAGAGCAACTTGTCGAGGATGATCAGGATCCGGTACCACAGCAAGTCGAACCTCGCCCATCGGTATATAAAGCCGGTCAAAAAACGATAGATCTTAGTGATCCGACTGTTACCCTGGACGCCAACATTACCCCCGATGATATCATCAACCTCGCCGAATCTGGCGGTGACGTAGCGATCACTGGCACAGTTGGCGGCGGCGCCCAGGTTGGCGACACGGTCACTCTGACAGTCAACAATAAAACCTTTTCCGGCCAGGTTCTGGACAATAAAACCTTCAGTATCGACGTTACTGGTTCCGACCTGGTTGACGATATCGACCGAATAATCGATGCCAGCATCACCTCCACCGGTGGGTCCGGCAATCCTGGTGTCGACAGCGAGGAATACGGTGTTGATATCACCCCCCCTGCGACACCGGGCGTGGCGCTGGCCGTTGACACCGGTATCAGTAACAGCGACAACATCAGCGCTGTAGGTGATCTGGCATTGACCGGGATCGAGCCCAACGCCATGGTTGAATACTCAATCGATGGTGGTACCATCTGGGATTTGAGTTTTACCGCGGTCGATGGGATCAATACGGTCGATGTCCGCCAGACCGACCTGGCAGGAAACGTCAGCGGTAGCGACAGCCTGACCTTCACTCTGGATACCAGCCAGACGACAGCCCCGGTAATTACAGCGAATCAGACGTTTTCTTATGCCGAGAACCAGATGGCTGGTAACGTGGTTGCCACCGTGGCGGCCAC
>CAZXBD010000282.1:0-15634 GCA_964638305.1 uncultured Geobacteraceae bacterium
GACAAAGCTTTTGATGTTGTAGATTTTGATGTCACTCTTCATAAGAAACTCTGTGAGCTTGTTTCAGTCCTTGCGCCCGGGAGAAGCAAAAGGTGCTGGCAAGTATATCTCAAGGGAGAGGCCTTGGCTATTCACAGCCTTTAAAAGGGAGTCATAAGTTTGATTTTCCCGGCCGTGTTTGAGAGTGGCTTCCCTCCTCGGCCCCGGCTGTTCGTTATTTGAGTTGCTTGTGGCGATAGCAGCCGACGATATGGTCGTTGACCATGCCAACGGCCTGCATGAAGGCGTAACAGATTGTCGTGCCGACGAAGTTGAAACCGCGACTTTTCAGGTCTTTGCTCATCCGGTCGGATATCTCGGTGTGTGGCGGGATCTCCTCTGTTTTTTCCCACGTGTTGATGATTGGATTGCCATCGACAAAACGCCAGAGATAATCTGCGAACGAAGTCTGTTCTGCAATGATCTGTAAAAAACCGCGGGCGTTTTTGATGGTGGCTTCAATCTTCAGTCGGTTGCGCACGATCCCCGCATCCTGCATCAGGCGCTGGGTGTCCTGTTCGTCGTAACGGGCGATTTTTGCAGGGTCGAATTGATCAAAGGCCCGGCGATAATTGTCACGCTTTTTCAGAATCGTCAGCCAACTGAGCCCGGCCTGGGCTCCTTCAAGCGTTAACATCTCGAAGAGATGGTGATCGTCATGAACGGGAACTCCCCATTCTTTGTCATGATAGGAAATGTATAAAGGGTCTCTTCCGCACCACGTGCAACGATGGCTCATCTATCTGCCTCCGGGGATGTGGTGATATTAGACCACAGGCCTTTTCCGGTCTGCACGGCTGTCCTTTCGGCGGCCAGGAATTGACTCTTCATGCTGAATTCAAACCTCCTGTAGACAACGGCCAACCCTTGTTCAATAAGAACCTGATTGAGCAAGCGGCCATCCGGCAGGTACACGTAGGCCAACAGGCGATCATGCCGGTCGCGAGGAGGGTCGCCGACAACGATGCTGACTTTTTTCCCTTTGACTTCGCCGATATTGAATTCTTTTGCTGCCTGGTAAATCTGCCGTTGTCTTTGGGGAGAAACGCCTCTCCCCTCCAGGTATCGGTCGCGGGTAGAATTTTCTCTCTCCGGTGTGTCGATGCCGACCAGGCGCACCTTGCCTACAGGGTCAATTTCGAGCGTATCGCCATCGTAGACCCAGGTGACGACGCCCTGCAGGGCAGGTGACTCCTCGGCACAGGCCGACAAAGCCAGAAGGAAGCAAAGGCTGAACAGTAATGAAAAGGTCCTTGAGATCACCCGCGGCCCCAGAACAGGCGACAGAAGATTCCGGTGCAGAACCCCCATACCAGATTGTAGAGAAAAACAAAGAGAGGCGTCAGTTGTCCGAGGTCGAGGCCCAGCCACTCATGACGTGTCATGTAGGGGTAAACGACGAAAAGTTGAAAAGCTGTGGGAAGAAGGCTGATCCAGAGCCCCTTGCGAGCCCAGTGGCGACGGGATTTAAACGGGCCAACAGCGAGGAAGTAAACCAATCCCCAGAGACCGCCCCAGACCAGACGTGAATAGAGCCAGGCCGGGGTCAGTGAGGGTGACATACTTACACCGGCCATTACATGAAGATCCATCCTGCCGGCTTGCCAGGCAACCAGGCTGCTGCAGAGTGCACCAAGCATTCCGGCACAGAAACAGATGGTTATCAGAACCCTGCTTTGTGACATCGAGTCTCCTGATTCAACAGGTTTCAGGTTTCGTCCAGGGCAGCTCCTTCATTCATGCTGCCGGTTCGGTAACCCTGAAGGTCGAGGGCTACGTAAGTAAAGCCAGCTTTCTTGAACACGGCCAGTAATTGTGCACGCATCTCATCATCAATGATTCTAGGTAGTTCGTCAAGGGCCACTTCGATGCGAGCGGTTTCATCGTGATAACGGACTCGAAAGGTGTGGAAATTATTTTCTCGCATAAAAGTTTCACAACGATCGATCTGCTGCAAGCGTTCGGCGGTAATGCGTGTGCCGTATGGGAAGCGTGAGGCGAGGCACGCGAAGGGTTGTTTTTCTGCTGTTGAGAGGCCGCTGATCCGGCTCAGTGCGCGGATATCTTCCTTGGTGAGGCCCGCTTCCAGAAGCGGGGATCGGATCTTGAGTTCAGTGGCGGCCTGCCGTCCGGGACGATAGTCATCAAGGTCGTCAAGGTTCGATCCGTCGAGAACCTCAGCGTAGCCGAGCTCCCGGGCCTGGTTCAGGCAGATTTCGAACAACTCCTTCTTGCAGTGATAGCAACGGCGTGGCGGGTTGTCTGCATAGCCCGGAATTTCCAGTTCGTTGCTGTCGACGACGATTTGTTGAACACCAAGCTCCTTTGCCAGTCTCACGCTTTCATTGAATTCGTGACTCGGGTAGGTTGGTGATGTCGCTGTCAGGGCAACGACTTGTTTGACACCAAGAACATCCCGTGCCGATTGCAACAGAAAAGTTGAATCAACGCCGCCGGAAAAGGCCACGACTGCCGAGCCCAACTCTTTCAGAATGTCATTCAGCTTTTTAAGTTTATCCTGTAGTTCCATGAGATAAAAAAGGCCTTCGAACCGCAAGCCGAAGGCCACCTGTTGTTGAATGGTTGAAAATCTTCTCAGTCAAAGATCATGGTGGAGAGATAGCGTTCACCCGTATCGCATAGAATCGTGACGACATTTTGTCCCGGGTCCAGTCGCGTTGCAACTTGACGGGCAGCGAAGACGTTGGCCCCTGCCGAGATGCCGACAAAAACCCCTTCCTCTCGAGCTAAATCGTGAGCTGTCTGCATGGCCTGCTCATTAGTGACAGTGATAATTTCTGTGAAAATATTTACGTCCAGAACATCCGGCACAAAGCCGGCACCAATGCCCTGAATTTTGTGAGGCCCAGGCTCGCCACCGGACAATACAGGCGAGTCGCTAGGTTCGACAGCGACAATCAGTGCCTCAGGGTTCTTTTCCTTGACAGCTTGCCCGACCCCGGTAATGGTGCCGCCGGTGCCGATCCCTGCGACCAGAGCATCGACCTGATTGTCAAGGTCTCGCAAAATTTCGGGGCCGGTTGTCTCCAGATGAATTTTCGGGTTGGCTGGATTGCAGAATTGTTGGGGCATGAACGCGTTGCGCTCCGTCGCAATTTTTTCGGCTTTTTCAATCGCGCCACGCATTCCCAATGAGCCAGGAGTGAGGATTAACTCGGCGCCAAAGGCTCCTAGAAGACGTCGACGTTCTGTCGACATGGTGTCCGGCATCGTTAGTACGACCTCGTAGCCTTTGATCGCCCCCACCAGAGAAATGCCGATGCCGGTGTTGCCACTGGTTGGTTCGACAATAACGTCGCCTGGTTTCAGTTTGCCGTCTTCTTCGGCTTGCTCTATCATCGCTTTGGCAATCCGGTCTTTAACGCTCCCTCCCGGATTGGCGCACTCAAGTTTACCCCACAGTGTCGCAGAGCCCTTCGAGGTGCTTATCTTTACCAATGGAGTGTCGCCAATGCGGTCCAACGTTGAGGAATGTTTCCCTGACATGAATTGAGTCTCCTTGAAACGAAAAACGGCTCGGGACGCAGGAGAGTCGGCGTGCGATATGATGCCGTGGTCCCAGAGCTAAATGAAGTACATGAAACGGTGGTCCAGTTCCTTTTCCATACCCATAGCCTTTGCATCTACACACAGGTCTTTCAGGCTTACAGAACCCAGGTAGTCGTTAAGACGTTTACTTGCCTCCATCCAGACTTTCTGGGTGACACATTCGTTGTCGAATTCACATTCCTTTTTGCACCCTTTGCCGGATTTTATACAATCAACCAGAGCCATTTCGCCTTCTGCTGCCGTAATGATCTGATGTACGGTGATTTCCTCTGGCTTGCGCGACAAAAAATATCCACCCTGGGGGCCTCTGCGGCTTTTCAATAATCCCCCCCGCTTGAGGTCTTGAAAGATTTGTTCAAGATAACGTGGCGAGATGTTCTGACGACGGCTGATATCTTTGATTTGAGCAGGTAAAGTGCCTGCATGATAGGCCATGTCGAAGAGAGCCCTCAGGCCGTAACGGCTTTTTGTCGATAGACGCATTAGTTAATCTCCTAAAAACTTTGTTGGTATAATTGTTAGTAAAGTTTATTCTGCTTGTCAAGAATTTAGTCGTTTATGCTCTTTTTCTGGAACAGGAAATAGCTTATACTTCAATACCCGCATTTCACAAAAGAACTCTGCTTATGATTGAACAGTCTTTTGAAGTAAAAACCCCGGTCTCCTGGTTGCCTGCGGGATTGATCAGTTGGTACGACCCGGGAGGTTTGCCGGTTGTCCTGGTGACGTCGTGGGTTGCCCTGGTTGGTGGCGAACATCCCCGTATCAGAACAGCGTGGCATGGTTGTTATGACCCGTTGTCCTGTTTCTGGACTGGTGGCGACTTTGTGCTGAACGTACCGCATGAGGTAGGAATGGAGAAGGTCCGTAACGTTATGCTCCGAGGAAAAATTTGTCCGGACGCTGAAAAAGATCTTAACTATTCCTGTGTCTCAGGTCTGGTTTCTGTTGCGCCGTTGTTGCTTGATTGTGCCGTACAGATCGAGTGTGTGGATGGCCGATTGGTTGATAGCGGGCCGGTGACGGAACTGTGTGGTGACGTTGTTCGCATGCACCGTGATCAGGTTACTTTTGACCCTGCAGATATCCCGGACCTCTGTGCAGTCAACCCCTTAACTCCCTCGATGCCTTTACGGTAATCTTTGAGCCCCATTTGCTCAACAAAACAGCTGAAAATCAGAAAGGGCCGACTGGATAGTCGACCCTTTAATTAATTTTGTTGAAATATCTGGACCTATTCTTCTTCTTTGCCCGGCCAGTGAAGGTTGTCGACAAAGGAAGCGACGCCGTAGGTCACCAGGAAGGCAACTGTTGAGACTGCAAGACTTGCCCCGGCGGGAACCAGGAAAGCTTTGTGTCCCAAATAATCCCAGCAGAACATCACTCCGGCAATCCATCCAAGTGTAAAGCTCACGCCGACAACATGCTTGATGAGCTCCAGGTAAATGACAAAGGTGTATACCATGTCGCCGGCTGTTTCTGCGCATACGCCCTCAAGTACGAGTCGGCGATTCAGACTGGCAGAAAAAAGTCGGATGGCGATCCAGATGCCGATAAAGAAGATTCCGGTATAGATGCCGTGTCGGGCAAGGAGTCCCGCCTGCGCGTCAATCTTTTGCACACCAACAGCAAAGAAAAGTGAAGACATAAGGCCAGCGAGATAAACCGGACGAGTGCTTTTTATGATGGAAACTCTGATTTTCTGAAACATGTTCGCTCTCCCAAGTTGACGGGTTTGTTCCGAGTATCATTTGAAAGATGACTTATTTTCTCTGTTTAAGCTCTTGTAGTCCAGTTAGAAAAATATAATATAAATAAGTTTAATATAAGGATTAAAATTAAATAAAATAAATAAAAATAATGGGTTGTGTAGATAAGTTACTGTTTTTAATCCATATCTTTTCGACTAAGTAAAATTATTTTTAGCTAATATCCACTTTCCATTTTTATTGAGTTGGCCGGATCGGTGGTGACCGGCGGGGATCTCTTCTCTTTTGAGTGGAGACCTCAGAGACAGGGCAGCAGACGACCGATCAGTGCCGGAACTGCAGTTTCCACACGCAGTGGGCGATTACCAAGGTGGACCTGATCCAGGCCAGCTGCCACCATTTTTTCGATTTCGTAGGTCGTGAAGCCGCCCTCTGGGCCGATCGCCAAGGTTATGGACTGTTGAACGTTGGCAGGGCAGGGCCGTGACGAGCCCGGGTGGGCAACCAGGGCGCACGTGTTGGCAGCAATTGTTGGCAGGGTGTCCTCAACGAAAGGTTTAAACCTGGTCTGCAGGGTCACCGATGGTAGACGCGTGTCGCGTGCCTGTTCCAGGCCGAGGATCATCTGTTCATTTATGGAAGGCAACTCAAGTACAGGGCTTTGCCAATAGCTTTTATCTACACGCCAGCTGTTGATGACGATAATGTCCTTTATCCCCATCGCGGTTACTCCCTGGATGACGCGTTTAAAAACCTTTGGACGGGGCATGGCGAGAATAACAGTGACAGGCAGCAAGGGCGGCGGTTCTTGTTCCAGGGTAACTTCAAGTATCAAGTGGTCACTTGCAATAGAAACAACTTCCCCGGTACCTGTTTTGCTGTTGATCAGACCTACCTGAAGAATTTTTCCCCTGGTGACATCAAGGACCTGGCGAGCGTGTTCATATCGTCTTCCGCGCAGCGTGACGCGGTTTGATGCTGAAAAGTCTTCATTGTGCAGGAGAATGAGGTTCATAAGTGAAATCGAAGCGGTGACTACTTCTCAAGGGCTCACGTAATTCGTATCAACAGGGCTCCTGCTGCAACCAGAATGATGCCCAGGATCCGAACCGACGTGATCGGTTGTTGAGCAAAGCCGAGCCAGCCATAATGGTCGAGAAGGAGCGAAGCACTGAACTGGCCGGCCAGGAACCAGGCCAGCATGGTGGTTGCTCCGAGTCGTGGAGCGAGATAGATAGAGGTTGCGACAAAAAAAGCGCCGAGAGCACCGCCTGACCAAATCCACCAGGGTTGTTCAGAAAGGGTATCGAATTGTGGAAAGGGTAGCCGAACGAGGAAAACATAGAGAATCAATACCAGTGTGCCGACAGCAAAAGAGATAGTTGCGGCCATGACTGACGAACGTGTCCAGACGCTCAGTTGAGAATTGATTCCTGCCTGGGTAGGGATACAGATGCCGGCGAACAGGGCGAGGAGGGCCAGAAGCCAGAAACGAGTCATGTGTCCACCATTAGAAGTTCCCGTAGGGGATTGTCAAAAGAACTTGTCAGCTACCATGTATGCTAATCGGGAATCTGCCAATTGATAACTTCGTTCTTAAAGTCGATCTGGTATGGATGGCTTTTCAGAAAATCCATACCAAGCATGCCGTCAAAAGGTAAGTCACGACCTTTTAGATTAATAACCATGGCATAGGCTTTCTCAACCTGGAAAGGTCCAATATTGATTTGTCTGAATTTGATTTTCTTAGACTTGACGATGCCACCACCCGCTACCCGGGCTTTGTAGCTTTTGCCATTTGGCAGCTCAAGCTCTGAGAGTGATTCGCGATGGAATACCGTTGAGGTGGCTCCGGTGTCGAGCAAAAGTGACAGCTTTGTTGTACGGTTACCCACGGCAACTTCTACGGGTACCAGTACGCGGTTGCCTTTTATGTCTACCGGCGTCTGGAATTTTTGAAGCTGCTTTTTTAGGGTGGTTCTGTCGGCTTCTTTTTGCTCAGCATGAGCTGTGGATGATTTTTCCTCTATGTCTTCAGAATCATAGACGACGAGGGAGTCTTCTGCTTCAGCCACTGATGATACATTGTCACGAAACTGTGACGGAATCCTGCTTTCATCATCGACAAAAGTGAGGCGACCGTTGGCGTCGCGATATTTGTAGATCCCCGCCAGAGCAGAGCATGGAATTGCCAGAAGGAGGCCGCATATCAGCAGGGTGTGGAATAAAGCTTTCATGGAAATCTCCAAGAGCATGAATCTTAAGCGGTTGTGCCGAAGAGTCTCCCCTGTAACAATTGCCAGATTCGTGCCGCTTCTGAACAAAAGAATCAATACACCCCTATTGTATGTGATCTGATCGGCTGTTGTCACTGCTCACCAGCAGAATTTCACTGTCAGACGATGGGCGTTATGCTTTTGTCAGCCCTGTTTTGCCGGAAAAATGTCTTTATTGTAGTTCAGCGTCTGAAAGTAGTCTTCGTTGGTTTCCGCACGTCGAATCAATTCAACAGAACCGTCAGTACGCAGCAACAGTTCTTGTGGGCGGAGACGGCCATTGTACTGGAATCCCATGGCGTGGCCATGAGCACCGGTGTCATGTATCGCGAGGAGGTCGCCTTCATGAATTGGCGGCAGATTACGCTGAATGGCGAACTTGTCGTTGTTCTCACAGAGTGAACCGGCGACGTCATAAGTTTCAGACTTGACCTGATCGATTTTTCCTATGACATCTATGTGATGATAGGAATCATACATCGCCGGTCGCATCAGGGATGACATGCATGCATCAACACCGACATATTGGCGATAGGTGCTCTTGTGATTGATTGCCTTGGTAATCAAGGTACCGTGTGGCCCCGTTATCCAGCGACCGCTCTCCATGTACATACGAGGCGCATAGCCGTGTACAGATTTGAATTCATCGAAGAGCTCGGTGACCTCTTTCGCCATACTGCTCAGGTCGAGAGGGTGATCCTCCGGATTATAAGGGATCCCCAGTCCCCCGCCGATATTGAGAAACTCAAAACGGATACCGAGCTCATCTTCAACCAAAGCAGAGATCTGCAACAGCATGCGGGCGGTTTCGACCATATATGTGTAGTCCCTCTCGTTGGAGGCGACCATGGTGTGTAGACCGAAACGCTTGGCGCCACGCTCCAGTGCCAGTTTATACGCCGAGATCAACTGCTCATGCGTGATGCCGTACTTGGCTTCAACCGGATTGCCGATAATGATATTGCCGGTGCGGCGAGGACCTGGGTTGTAACGGAAACAGACCAATTCAGGAAATTCAGGAACTTTGGTTATCAGAGAAATGTCATCCAGGTTCAGGACGCATCCACCTTCAGCTGCTGCTGATTGAAATTCTTCCTGAGTCGTGTTGTTGGAGGTGAACATGATGTCTTCACCAGTTCCACCGACCTGCCTGCTCATGATCAGTTCCGGAATGGAGCTGCAGTCAAAACCGAAACCCAGATCTTTCATGATTTCAAGAATACGAGGGTTCGGTAATGCTTTGACGGCGTAATATTCGCGAAAACCATCGATATTTGCGAAGGCCTTTTTTAGCTCTTCTCCCGTAGCGCGAATGCCCGCTTCATCATAGATGTGAAACGGTGTGCCATAGTGCTTGGCAATATCCGCTGCTATGGGAAAAAGGCGATCCTGAAAAGATTGCGACATGGGCATGACAAAGGCTCCTATGGTCCTGAGTGTGCTGTATGGAAAACGATAAATGCAGAGGAAAGATCCACCTTTGCAACTTTAAGCTGCAAGATATAACTGATCAGGTCAGAAAAGACAAGTAGGACATGATGGGTGTGAATCAGATAGAGAAGGCTTCTTCAGACTCGTTGCCAGGGGGTTCCCTGCGTCCAGACGAAAATAAATACCAGCCAGCGGCAGCTAATTGCAGAGTCATGATCAAACCAAAACTTATCCTGTATCCTGCCACATTGTACCCCCCGGAAACAGACTGGGGCCAAAGGTTGATGATCAGGCCAATGATCCATTGTGCTGCAAAGGCTGCTGTAAAGACCAAGACGTTCAATCCTGTATTGGCTCGACCGGAGAGGTGTCTAGAAAAACTCTGAGAAAGAACTGCGTAAGGCAGGATTGAGGCCGTTCCGAAAAAGCCAAAGAGCAGCCAGAGCGGTAGGGTTAGTGTCGTGAATTGCAGCGTCAGAAGACCTTGTATGCTGATGAAAATAAGCATGCCGACAGCAGCAACGGTCATTGGCTTAATATTGCAGCGCATCAGGTGCTCGGCCAATGCGCCGAATATAAAATATCCGGCTATCATCGCTAGGGAAACGCCCATCAGGGTGTTGGCCACTTCCATCCGATCGTAATGTGCTACGTCACGCAGCCAGGGTCCGGACCAGAGCCCGGCGATTGAAAGATAGGCAGACTGTGCTGCAACGGTCCAGGGAGCAATTGTCCAGAAGTTCCTGTTGGTAAAGACCTGTTTGATGCCGGAGAGTTGTTCACCCAGAGTTTCACCTGAATGGGTTCCTTCCTTTTCCGGAACAATCAGAAAGATGCAGACAGCTGCAGCGACGGTAGCTCCGGCAAGAATGAGAAAGACGCCGCGCCAGTCAGTCCACTGTAGCGACAGTTCGACCGGCGTGGTTGCTGCCAGAGCACCGACACCACCGGAAATCATCTGGATGCCGTTCGCCAGAGGCAGTCGCTCAGGTGGGAACCAGAGGGTAAAGGCTTTGAACGCTGCCATGAGGCAGGCGGAGACGCCAAGTCCAATCAGGGCACGGCCTAGCATCAACCCTGTGAGGCTTTCTGCTCGTGCGAAAATAAAGGCCCCTGCAGCTGCAAACAATAATAGCGAGGCTTCAACGCGGCGCGCACCATATCTATCGAGCAGTACCCCTAAAGGCAGTTGAAATGCTGCAAACGAGAGGAAGTATGCAGAGGTCAGCAATCCCAGACTGGCCGGATCAACGCCAATATCGCGAACCAGGTTCGGGGCGATGACAGCATTCACAGTCCGAAAGAGGTAGGACAGGAAGTAGCCGAGAGCGAAAGGGAAAAAGACGCGGAAAAGAACGGCTGGTTGTAGTGACGTCTGTCTCGTCATCATTGCAGAACAGCTGCTGCTGCACCGATAATGCCGGCATCATTGCGCAACGCTGCTGGCAGAATTCGGGTGTTGATGGTCAGGTGTGGAAAGAACTGAGAGTGGTCTTTGCTGATCTCTCCGCCGATGATAAACAGGTCAGGACAGAAGAGTTCTTCGAGGCGATGCAGATAGTCGTCGAAAAATTTCGCCCAGTCGCGATACGAAAGATTCTGATTTGTGCGCACCGCAGCGGAAGCAACGCGTTCAGCACTCTTGCCGTGTAAAATGAGATGGCCGAGTTCCGTGTTTGGTACCAAGGTGTTGTCCCGGAACAGGGCCGTACCCAGACCGGTACCGGCCGTGACGACGATGCTTGTCCCTGAGGCTTCTCTGCCTGCTCCGTAATTCATTTCTGCGAGACCCGCAGCATCGGCATCATTCATTACCGTGACATCACGCCCGACTTTTGCAGACAAGAGATCGACAATGTTGATGCCGACCCAGGCCGGATCAATGTTCGCGGCCGTGCAGACAACACCTCCTCGGATCACCGCAGGAAGACCGCAACCGATCGGGCCTGTCCAGTCAAAATGCTCGATAATTCTGAGGGCTGTGTTGACAACAGCGTCCGGAGTCGCTGGTTGAGGAGTAGCTATACGTAAGCGCTCTTCGGACAGAGTGCCATTGATAGGGTTGACTGGGGCTGCCTTGATGCCTGATCCGCCGATATCGATCCCGAGAATATTCATAAAAATAGAGTTCTTTAAATTTTAGTGTGCAGCGAAGCCGTACCACTCGGGGGAGATTACCAAGATCCCCAGTACGATTGCCTGTAGAATGATAAAGGGAATAACACCGTAATAGATGTCCGTGGTTTTTATCTCAGGCGGAGCAACCCCTTTTAGATAGAAAAGACTGAAGCCAAAGGGCGGCGTGAGAAATGAGGTTTGCAGATTCATGGCAACCAGGATGGCGTACCAGATGGCATCAATGCCGAGGTTGGCAGCAATAGGTGCGAGAATCGGCACAATGATATAGGAGATTTCAACGAAGTCGATGAAGAAGCCGAGCACCATGATGAGAATCATGGAGAGAATCAAAAAACCCCACTTTTCACCCGGCAAGCTCATCATAAAGTCTTCAACAATCCAGTCGCCACCAGTGTAGGTGAAGACCATTGAGAAGGCAGTCGCGCCGATCAGGATAGCAAAAACCATCGACGTGATCTTGATCGTCTCCAGGCTGCTGTCCCAGACCATTTTCAGTGATAGCTGCCGGTACATGCCGGCGAGAAGAATAGCACCGATGCCGCCGACCGATGAGGATTCAGTCGGGGTGGCAACTCCAGCCAGAATGGAACCAAGGACCAGGATGATCAATACCAGCGGTGGAACGATTGCTTTAAGCGCTCTTAGAATCTGTTGTTTTTTGTTCCCCTGCATCTCTTCAAGGCGAACGGGTGGCGCCAACTCAGGTTTAAGCGCGGTGATAATGACAATATAAATGACGTAGAAACCGACCAGAGAGACGCCTGGCCAGAAAGCGGCTTTAAAGAGATCACCGACAGGCACCTGGAAAACATCACCAAGAATGATCAGGATGATTGATGGAGGAATGATCTGGCCGAGGGTGCCGGCGCCGCAGATGGCGCCGGTGGCAAGGCGCTTGTCGTAGTTGTATTTGAGCATGACCGGCAGGGAAATGACCCCCATGGCCACTACGCTGGCACCGACGACGCCGGTGGATGCCGCTAAGAGGGCGCCAACCAGAACCGTGGAGATCGCTATGCCGCCACGAATCTCACCGAAGAGAAAGCCCATCGATTCGAGCAATCGCTCAGCCAATTTGGATTTCTGTAAAACGATGCCCATGAAGATAAAGAGGGGAATCGCCATCAGGATGGTGTTGTTCATAATTGACCAGATGCGGTGTGGCATCAGGGCAAAAATTTGTGTACCTTCGGCGAACAGACCAAAAAAAATTGCGACCCCGCCAAAGGTGAAAGCCACCGGGAAACCAATCAGCAGCATCACCAGGGCAACGCCAAACATTATGAGACCGATCATGCTTATAACCTTTTATGCAAACGACTGATTGTCGTAGAAATCAACTTCTGAAAATCAAATGTCTTTACAGGACATCGTCCTCGATGTGATGTACAGAGGGTGCTTCCACGCCACGGAAAATATTGATGTTCCGGACGACAAAGCCGCACGCCGAGACCACAAGGAAGACAAACGATGCCGGAATGACTGCTTTGATCAGCCAGCGATGATGTAAACCGCCAGGATCTCCACTGATTTCATTCATCTCATAAGCTTCTTTGACGTACCAGATCGAGCCGTTGATAATCAATACTGATAACGGAATCAGGAACAATAGTGCTCCTGCTATGTTGACTATTGCTTTGCCTTTTGGCGAGAAGTTGTCATAGAGAACGTCGACGCGTACGTGCCCGTCTTCTTTCAGGGTATATGCCATACCAAAGAGAAAGACGACGGCGAAGAGGTGCCATTCCATTTCCTGCAAGGCAATGGATCCAGAGCGAAAGAAATAGCGCATGATGGAGTCGTAAAAGACATTGACCAGCATCACCAAATTGAGAAATCCGGCGATCCAACCCATCAGGTCGGAAAAGCGGTCAAAGAAATGTTCCAGCTTTAGTAGCATTTGTTGCTTTCAAATGATCTTTAAAAAAAGGCTCCCGGGAAATCCGGGAGCCCGATGTGTCGATTAAAGATTATCTTTTAGATAAGCATAGTCGGAAATCTCTGTCCACTTGCGAACCTTTTTCATGTATGACTGCTGCGATTCAAGAATCTCTTTGAAGGTAGCATTACCTGCAGCCGTTTCCTCCAGAAGCTTTTGGTTCTCAACCTTCATTGCTGCGATGACTTCTGGCGGGAAGGTCCGGATCTTGACGTCCGGATACTCTTCCTGGATCTTCGCCCAGTTGATAGCGCTGTCATGGTAGGAACGGGCATACATATCGTAGGCTGAGTACTGCATGGCAACTGTCAGGATCTCCTGCAGGTGCGCAGGCAGGGCATCGAACTTGGCCTGGTTAACCATGAACTGCAACTCGGTTGCTGGCTCATGCCATCCAGTATAGTAGTAAGGGGCAATTTTATGGAAGCCCATATTCAGGTCGAGTGACGGGCCAACCCATTCCAGTGCGTCGATTGTGCCGCGTTCGAGAGCCGTATAGAGTTCCCCTGGTGCGATGTTGGTGACGACAACGCCCAGCTTGGAAAGCACTTCACCAGCAAAACCTGGGATGCGCATCTTCAGGCCATTGAAGTCATCAAGGGAATTGATTTCCTTCTGGAACCACCCACCCATCTGGTTGCCGGTGTTGCCGCCCGGAAAGGAGTAAACGCCGTGGTTGGCGTAGGTGCTTTTCATCAGTTCCATGCCGCCGCCGTAGTAGAACCAGGCATACTGCTCGGGAGCAATCATACCGAATGGCATGGTGGTGAAGAACATGGTGTTGATGTCTTTACCCTTCCAGTAGTAGGAGGCGGAGTGCCCCATCTCGTACTGGCCTTCCTTGACCATGTCGAGAATGCCGAAAGGTGCCTTGTGCTTATTTTTGGAATCGATGCGGATTTCCAACTCGCCATTGGACATGGCTTTGACCATATCGGCCATCTTGACAACCGCATCGCCGAAAACCGGGAAGTTGGTCGGCCAGGTCATGGCTAGTTTCCAGACAATGGCTTTTTTCTCTTCTTTCTTGACCTCAGCTTTTGGCGCCTGTTGTTGTTCACCGCAGGCGGTTAGTCCCATGAAAGCGACGATTACCATGAATCCGGTGAGCAGCTTTAGAAAATGCTTCATCTGTTTCATCTCTTCATCCTCCTTGCGTGTGGTGTGATGTCCTCTTCAGCGTGAAAATATCTCAGGCTGTTCCCGATGAAATTGTCGACACATAGAATTTAACTATTGCTTGAAAATTGTTACTTGTCAATGCTTGGACGATAATGTTTTCAGGTGCTTGGCGGTTTTGTCCTGCTTGACGATTGTCCGGTGAGTGTTAACTTTATACCTCAACCACATCGGGAGGTCGCATTATGAGTAAAGCTATTCGTTTGTATGAAACCGGCGGACCTGAAGTCATGCGCTGGGAAGAGGTCGAAGTTGGCTCACCCGGACAAGGCGAAGTTCATCTTTGCCAGACTGCGGTCGGCCTGAATTTTATCGACATCTACCATCGAACCGGCCTTTACCCCTTGGGGGAGTTGCCGGCAACACCCGGCATGGAAGGTGCCGGTGTTGTTGTTGCTACAGGAGAGGGTGTTGATGATGTTGCGCCGGGTGATCGTGTTGCTTATGCTGGTTTGCCACCCGGAGCCTATGCAGAAGAGCGCTTGATCCCCGCCCACCGTCTGGTCCGGCTGCCTGATACCATCAGCGATCAGCAAGCGGCAGGGATGATGCTGCAGGGCATGACAGTACAGTATCTTTTGAGAAGTACTTTTCGTGTCCAGAAGGGCGATACGATTCTCTTTCATGCCGCCGCCGGTGGCGTTGGTTTGATTGCCTGTCAATGGGCAAAGTCTCTAGGTGCGACCGTGATCGGCACGGTTGGTAGCCAAGAGAAGGCGGAGCTTGCCAAAGCGTATGGCTGCGATTATCCACTGTTATACCGGCAGGAAGACTGGGTCTCCGGGGTCAGTGAGATTACCGAAGGTGAAGGTGTTTCAGTGGTCTATGATTCAATCGGCCGAGATACTTTTATGCAATCTCTTGATTGTCTACGTCCACTCGGTTTGCTGGTCAGCTTCGGGCAGGCCTCCGGGCCGATCGAGCTTTTTGATCCCGGCTTGCTGGCTGCCAAAGGATCTCTCTTTTTAACCAGACCGACGCTGATGACCTATACCGCAGAGCGAGACGATCTGCTTGCGAGTGCATCAGAGCTTTTCGATGTCGTCCAATCCGGTGCCGTGAAAATCGAAGTCAAACAAACCTACCCGCTTTGCGACGCCCCGCAGGCTCATCGGGATCTCGAAGCTCGTAAAACGTCCGGGTCGACAGTGCTGGTCCCTTAGGGCCCGGGTGCGTGCGGAGCGAAAAAAAATAAAGAAGGGGCCGGAAACAAATGCCGGCCCCTTCTCTCGTAAATTGTTGCTAGAAGTAATTTATTTTTCGAGATCAGCCTGATGTCGGGCAACTTCTTCGTCACTCAGGACCGGCTGTTTCTGCAGACGTTTGTAGTAAAAATTCTGTCCGTAGAGGAC
>CAZXBD010000283.1:0-1623 GCA_964638305.1 uncultured Geobacteraceae bacterium
GACGGCTTCCCGATGTTCTCCCACGACGGCAAGACACTGGTGTTCGCCTCCAACCGCTTCGGCAAGGTGAAAGGCGATACGAACATTTTTATTGCCGATTGGAAATGAGCAACGCCAGCTCCCTTATGATCCCCTCTCCCCAACCCTCTCCCGGAGGGAGAGGGAGTTAACGGGATAGCAATGACAAAGGACACAAAGGTTACATGTTTCCTTTGTGACCTTTGTGACCTTTGTGACCTTTGTGTCCTTTGTGTCCTTTGTGTCCTTTGTAGTTGGGGGGCATGGGAAATACGCACTATGGCAATCTAATCGGTCGTATATGGTTATCACGTTTCGTCTGACGATATAATGCAAGGTCCGCTGTAAAAACATCCAATAAACCGAGGGGATAACACGGCATGCAAATTCCCGGCATGAAGTCACTGATCAATCACAGTCACTGGTTCATCGCCATGGCCGTACTCTGCCTTTTATCAACCGGCAGTCGCGCCGAGACAGACCCTGCTAACACCGCACAGGCAGCGATCAACCAGAACCAGGCCGACGCCATCCTTCTCGAATTAAAGGAAATCCGCAAATTGCTGGAAAAGATCGAGAAGAAGAGTCCGGCGCAGCAAGCCAAGGGGCGCCGAAGACCCACATCAGCGACCGTGACCCTGGAAAAAGACCGGCCGGTGATGGGCGCGGCCGACGCGCCGATCACCGTGGTTGAGTTTACCGACTATCAGTGCCCGTACTGCCGACGTTTCACCCAGACCACTTTCCCGCTGCTCAAACGCGACTATATAGACACTGGCAAGATTCGCTGGGTGGTGCGCGATATGCCGCTGGGCTTTCATAAAAACGCCCGCAAAGCCGGACAGTCGGTGCATTGCGCCAACGAGCAGGGTAAGTTCTGGGAGATGCGCGACATGTTGTTCAAAAACAGCGCCAACCTGGAGAACGAGCACCTTCAAAATTATGCCGAACAGCTCGGTCTGGATGTAACCGCCTTTGACAGCTGCCTGGCCAGCGACCGCTATCTGCAGGAGATGGACAAGGACAGCGCAGAGGCGAAACGGGTCGGTATTACCGGCACACCAAGCTTTGTCATCGGCAAGCCCAAGGGTGACAAGCTGTCAGGAAAACTGGTGGTCGGGGCCCAGCCGCTCAAGGCCTTCGCGTCCGCCATCGATGGCGAGCTTGGGGAGAAGAACGACGCCACCGGCAACAAAGCCCAGCCTGGAACCTGACAAGGGCTCCTACAGGTCCGGAATTATAGCACCGCCGGGCCTTTCATTTGAGAGGCGATAAATACAAGTTAACATTTGACAAATTTCTGAATTGGCGCCGTGGGTAATATATACTCCGTCATCAAACTTGGTTCAGCTACGCTGGATCGAGAATACGTTAGAAAATTCAAAGACTCAGGAACCAGACTCCGTGAACCTCGAAGCACACGACCTTATGTGCGTCCGTGATGACCGCACTTTGTTTGAGCACCTGTCGTTTCATGTGGAACCCGGCCAGGTGTTGTTACTGGAGGGGCGTAACGGCAGTGGCAAGACTTCGTTGCTGAGGACGCTGTGCGCCATACGCCTGCCGGATGCCGGCAAAATCACTTGGGATGGCGAGGATATTTTC
>CAZXBD010000284.1:0-17227 GCA_964638305.1 uncultured Geobacteraceae bacterium
GTCGCTTCGATGTCGATCACGGCGTTGCCCTCATCAGGAGAGAATTCCACCTTGACGCTGTTGATCAGCAGAGGGTGACAAAGCGGAATCAACTCCGACGTTTTTTTCGCCGCCATGATCCCGGCCAAACGTGCAACGCCCAAGACATCGCCCTTCTCGACCCGATCATCAAGAATCCGCGCCAGCGTCTCCGGCTTCATCTTCACCACCCCACGTGCCACTGCAACCCTCTGGGTGCTTTCCTTTTCACCGACATCCACCATGATCGCCTTGCCGTTTCTATCGAAATGGGTTAAATCATTCATCGCTCACTCGTTCCTTGCTCTGTGGCGCATAGCGCGTGGGAACCTTATTAATTGTAAAAATCTTCAGGTCTTGATTCTCTTTTTCAACATCAAAAGCATATACCGATGAGGCTTTTCTCGCCACGCGCTACCAGCCGCACGCCACATCAGTTAAACAAGTATTCCAGTGCTTCGGACGCACTGCGTACGCCAACCAGTTTGATCCCTTTCGGCTTATCAAGGCTTTTCAGGTTTCCTGCCGGTAACAGGCAACAATTAAACCCGAGCCGAGCCGCCTCCTTGACCCTCATTTCGGGACGGGAGACCGCACGGACTTCGCCGGTCAGACCGACTTCACCGAACATCACGGTACGTTCATCGATCGATCGGTTGAGATGGCTGGAGGCCAGCGCGGCAACCACGCCAAGGTCCACTGCAGGTTCAGCAAGACGCACACCGCCGGCAACATTGACGAAAATATCCTGGGCCAACAGAGAATAACCGACCTTCTTCTCCAAAACGGCAACCAGGAGTGATACTCTGTTGGCATCAATACCCATGGCCGTCCGGCGCGGGTTGCCATGCGCCGTTCCGGAAACCAGAGCCTGGAGTTCCACCAGGATCGGTCGGGTGCCTTCGATGGCGGGGACAACGACACTGCCTGCGGCATCTTCGGGACGCTCAGCCAGGAACAGCTCAGAAGGGTTCAGCACTTCGCTCAAACCGGCATCCTTCATCTCGAATACACCGATTTCGTTGGTCGAGCCAAAGCGGTTTTTGACCGCACGCAGAATCCTGTATGGGTGTCCGGCATCACCTTCAAAATAGAGCACCGTATCCACCATATGCTCCAGCATACGCGGACCGGCAATCGAGCCATCCTTGGTAACATGCCCGACGATGAAAGTCGGGATATCCTCCCCCTTGGCCAGGTGCATAAGACGGGCGGCGCACTCACGCACCTGGCTTACACTACCCGGAGCCGACTCCAGGGCTGCGGTAAAAACGGTCTGGATCGAATCGACCACCAGAAAAGCCGGCTTCAACTCTCTGACCCGCTCAAGGACTCCTTCCAGTGAAGTCTCTGCCAAAAGGTAAAGATCTTCAGCTACTACATCGAGACGTCCGGCACGCAGCTTGACCTGACGGGTTGATTCCTCTGCCGTGACGTAGAGTACCGGCCCGGCCTTGGTCCAGCATCCGGCCGCCTGCAATAACAGGGTCGATTTGCCTATGCCGGGGTCACCGCCGATCAGGGTGAAAGAACCGGGCACGACACCGCCACCCAGCACACGATCAAATTCGATAATGCCACAGTGCAGACGATCTTCGTCGGTGGCAGACACCTCTGCCAACCGGACCGGACTGCTCTCTGAGCGCAGGGGAACTGTCCGCCCACCTTTTTTCGCTACCGTAACAGTCTCCTCGACCAAGGAGTTCCACTGACCGCAGTCGGGACACTTGCCGAGCCATTTTGGGCTTTGCATTCCGCACTGCTGGCAACTGTAAATCGTCTTCTGCTTCAAGGGCACCCTCAATGATTTGCAAAAGATTTATTCTAGGCTTCCCGGATAAGAGTGTCAACGACAGTTGCAATTCTCGAAGTTGCCATTTGCACCGATTTCTCAACCCAGAATCAACAGTTTGTCTCCTTTGCACAAACCAGTTCTGCAGCTCCTCCCACATCCATGCCAACTACCGCGTGAATAGCAACAACCTACCAATCCTTTGTTGAATTTTCACAAATTATATTGTTTCAGCTAAGATATTTTCAGGTAGAGGCAGGCCTTAGGGAATGTGTTCCTGCCATAAATCAAGAGGTTTCAGGATACGGTGAATCAGAGGAAATAGATTTTAAATGCATCGGTCTGATGTTGTACGAAAAATATTATTTCTAAGACTGGCAAAAAAGCCCGGAGCAAAGACTCCAGGCTTTTGCTTCTAGAGAGGGCATCGTTTATTCCAGAATTCGCTCCAATCGCTCCAGGTCGTTTATGACCCGCCAGTTACCCTGACCCTGCTCGACTTTTCCTTTCCAGTCTTCAAGACGGTCCATGTACTTACGAGGGTCGACGATGTCGCCACGCAGCTTGGTAACATTCAGGGCGACGATCTCGATCCCTTCAAGCTGCAATGGGATGTCACGCACATACCCTTTGGCGAGGTCCTCTTCCATGTCGGAAAAAACCAGTATTACCTTGCGGCCAGAACCTGTCTCGTACAGAAATTCAGCCGCCTGTAATATCCCGCCGGTGATATCAGTATATTCAGCGCCTTTAACCTCTTTGACAAAGGTATCGATATTCTGCTTGAACTCACGTTTTTGTTGATTTGAGACTGATGGGCGACCATCGAAAGTCATCTTCTGAACGATATCTTTTTCACTGAAACTGCCGGTATCGATCCGGGCGACAGCCAGAGAATCCCCCGGCTGCAAAGTGCCAAGCAGGTAGTTAATGATCGCTGTAGCTTTGTCAAGTTCGCGTGTATAAGTGCCAGAAGTGTCAAGCAGCATGTAAACTGCTTTAGAATGACTGGTCGTGTCTGAGCAGCCGACAATCAACAACAGCAATCCGATCAGGAAGCTTGAGAGGCGTTTCATGAGTGGGCCTCCTTGTGGTTTGTCTCGGGTTGCTCTGTTACGGGGCCTTTCTTAAGCTTTTCCTCGACCCAGATGGCCGGGAAGATCAACAGGTCGTACAAAGCGATCAACGCCTTGCCAAGATGGTTGATGATATTTCCGGTCAGCCTGAGTAAAAAGGCTCCGGTACGAAGCAAAAACCCCAATGTCAAGCCGATCACCGTGCGTGACGAGTGAATAAACGACTCAAGCGGGATGGCAACAAAAGTCAGGGCAAAAGGGAGGACGAAGCCGAGAATCATCTGTCCAGCCGTTGGAATCATGCTGGAGACTTGCCCTGCAGCCACCTCTACGCCTGACAGTGATTGTCGCAAAGCCTGCAAATCAGAGGAGATCTGGTCACGCATGAAGGCCAGGGCAGATTCTACACCGGCCAGAGTAAACAACAGTGTGAATGAGATCCAGATCATCCGCCGGCGCATCCGATCGTCGAGTTGACCGATCACCGGAAACAGGTGGGTGATGCGTAAAGATTCCATCAGGAACAGGCCCATGGAAATTTCGACCAGGATAATAACAAGAGCGGCGACATCGGAGATTTTGAAATTACCGATGTAGCTACCACCACCGACCATCTCTGACATCGGTAAAGCAATCAGATTAAAGTTAATGATTGCACCACCAATAGCGATCACCATAACCAGACCGGAGATGAAAAACTGGGTCAGTGACGAGGATGATAGTCGACGCTCTGCGTCGTCAGCTCCGGCCCTGATCTTTTCATATTCGTCCATCTTGGCAGTAATCAATTCCGAGCGTTCGTGTAGGCCGGTGATGGTTTTTCCGACATGTTCCAGTGTCTCACTCAGCTTGCGCCAGACCGGCATCATCTTGTTCAGCAGTCCGTGACGTTGCTGGCTTGATTTACGGTAATCGTCCATAGATGATTTGTGGTGACGATCCAGAGTTTTGTTGATTTCACCGAGTATCTCAACGACTCCACCGTCGCTATTCGGAACCTTGGCCACAGCTTCGATGGCCGAAATCCAGGCCGGTGGTGAAGGGGGCACCTCTGTGCTCTGCCGATAATCTTCGTCGATACGGGTAATCAGGTCAGACATACTGCGGTGAAAGGCCGGGTAGGTTTGCAGGTCGCGCTTGACCACAGCATCGACCCTCTGGAATTCCCGCTCCAGATCTTTCTCAATATCGACGGCTCCGTCAGCCAGTAAAACTTCACGATTGCGTCGCCGCAGCTTACTTTCCGCCATCATCAGCGATTTTGATGCAAGGCGCAAAGATTGTGCAGCGATCAGGGTAAACGAATGGATCATTCGGTGCATCTGGTGACGAGCCAGATAGAGCAGTACCACCAACAGGATCAATAGAACCGGATACGCGGTCAATGGATTGCTTTCAAACATAGACAATAGTGACATAAGACCTCCTTAGGCCAAAAGCTTCATGGCAAGTAAAATAGCTAACAAAGTTGTTTGTGTTGCAAAGGGGAGGCCATAAACAGGTAAATCTCTTACCTAGGTGAATTGTGACTGTTTATCAGCAAGTCAGATAGGGGACTTTTTATGTCACAAAGGATCTGTCGATGAGGTAAAGCGAAGTGGCGCAGTGTTGGTAACATTATTTGGCAGGTTTTTTTGTCAGTTTGCCAGCGGAGTTAAGGCTATATGATGTCAAAAAAAGCCTTCGAGTAACGCCCTGACAGCATTTCCGCTCCAATACATAACATCGATCGGGAGCAGAAGTTGACCCCGCGCCAGGGAAAGCCCCTGGGAAATTGGGACAGCCCCCCTCGCATCATCAAAAAATCATAGAGAAAAGTATAGACGAACTTCGAGAGGTTGCTAGCCAGGACATTTGTTCCGGTTGTCGTCACCGCGCGCCGTCGCGGGAGAACCAACGACAATGCAAAAACATGAGAACATCACCCCACCATAAACTTGCACTGGCATGCGGAGAAAGCCTACAATATAAAGCTGACTAACAGGAGACCTCTTGGCCAAAATATCGCTGAAATATGATTCACAAATTCTGCAAATAGAAATGCAGGCACAGGTTCTGACGGCCAAGCCACAACAGGGGCTGCCAGATCCGGCAGAAGATGTCCGTCGCGCGCTGGCCCATCCAATCGCCTCGCCGCCACTGCAGCAGATTGTCTCCCCCGACGAACGTGTTGTCATCATCACTTCGGACATTACCCGCTATACCGGCAGTGAACTTTATCTGCCGATTTTGGTTAATGAATTGAACCGATGTGGCGTTGACGATCACGACATTGTAATCGTTATCGCCCTCGGGATACACCGCAAACAAACTGCAGAAGAACACCGCAAAATCCTCGGCTCTCTTTATGATCGAATTAGGGTTCAAGACCATGAGTGTGATGACCCCGAACAGCTGGTTGACCTCGGACGTACCTCTTCCGGCCTGCCTGTACAGGTTAATCAACGCGTTATGGAGGCAGACCGGGTCATCGTCACCGGAACCATCGGCCTGCACTACTTTGCCGGTTACGGCGGAGGACGGAAAAGCCTGATTCCCGGCGTTGCCAGCCGAACCACCTGTATGGCAACCCACTTCGCCATCTTCAATCCACCGGAACAGGGCGGCCGCAATGCAGACGCACGCACCGCCAACCTGATCGGCAACCCGGTCCACGATGCGATCCTGGAAGCAGCGAAAATGATCAAACCGGATTTTTTACTAAATACGGTTCTGACCACCGACAAACAGATCGCCAAAGTATTCTGTGGTGACCTGGAGCGGGCCCACCTGGCAGGCTGTGAACTGGCCCAGTCACTCTACACCGCTCCGCTGGCGCAAGCAGCCGACCTGGCCGTCGTCTCTTGCGGCGGGCACCCTAAGGACATCAACTTCATCCAGGCCCACAAGGCGCTTGATTACGGCGTGCAGGCCGTTCGCCCGGGTGGCACGGTAATCCTGCTGGCGGCCTGTCCGGATGGATTCGGTAACGCCACGTTTTTCGACTGGTTCAATTACGAGGACCTGGATATCTTTGAAAAAGCCCTGCGCAGCCGTTACGAGATCAATGGTCAAACCGCATGGTCAACCCTGAACAAAGCGCGCACCTGGCATGTTATCCTGATCAGCGAGTTCGATCATGAACAGACCGAAAAAATGGGCATGGAAAAAGCCAAGAGCCTTGACGAAGCCTTGCAGATGGCCTACAAACATCTGCCTGAGAATCCGGAGATCGTGGTTATCCCGGAGGGTGGCACCATTTTACCGGTTATCGCCCGCAAAAGCTGAGGTGAACGACGATCAAAACAACGGCTTTAACCGCTTAACGCAAAGGCGCAAAGGACAAACAAAGCTCGCAAAGGAAACCCTCTTGAAAGCTGAATTTTCATCCTTTGCGTCTTTAACTGCTTTTCCTTGCGTCTTTGCGTTACACTTTTAATCTGCGAACTATAACCACTAAAATTCAGGTATAACTCCAAGCATTTAAAGGCAGAGGACATGCTTTCAGAACAAATCATAATGGATCTTCAAGCCCTCTCCGGCAACGACAACGTTTCGACTGTCAAGGCCGACCGCATCTGCTACTCCTACGATGCCACCCAGCAAAGCTACCTGCCCGAGGTGATCGTGCATCCCGGCTCGGCGGAAGAAATCAGTCGCATCATGAAGTTGGCCAATCGGGAGAGAATTCCGGTCTTCCCCCGGGGCGCCGGGAGCGGTTTTACCGGTGGCTCTCTGCCAACCAAAGGCGGGATCGTGCTCTGCACGGAACGTCTAGACCAGATTTTGGAAATCGACGAAGACAACCTGATCGCTACCGTGGAACCAGGAGTTGTCACCGAGCAGTTTCAACAGGCGGTTGAAAAAGTCGGACTCTTCTATCCTCCGGACCCAGCCTCGCTGAAATTCTCGACTCTGGGCGGCAATGTGGCGGAGTGCGCTGGTGGCCCGCGCTGCGTCAAGTACGGGGTCACCAAGGACTTCATCATCGGCCTCGAAGTCGTTACGCCAACGGGCGACATCATGACCACAGGCGGGCCAACCATGAAGGGCGTGGTCGGTTATGATCTGACCAAGCTGCTCTGCGGTTCCGAAGGGACTCTCGGTATCATCACCCGCATCGTCATAAAGCTTTTGCCTCTGCCGGAGGCAAAGAAAACCATGCTGGTCCTGTTCGACTCCATCGACGGTGCCGCCCAGGCAGTCTCAGCTATCACGCGTAACAAGATCATACCAACGACCCTGGAATTCATGGACGGACGGACGATAGACTGCGTTCGTCAGGCCACGGACCTTGACCTCCCCGACCAGGCGCAGGCGGTACTGATCATTGAAGTCGACGGTGACAGTGAATTCCTCGACAAACAGGCCTCCAGGATCGCCGAGATCATCAAACCCCTCGGCGTCGTTGAAACACGCATTGCTACAACGCCCGAGGAGAGTGAAGCCCTCTGGCAGATCCGTCGTTCAGTGTCGGCCTCATTGCGCAAGGTCAATCCGGACAAGTTCAATGAAGACATCTGCGTACCGCGCAGCAAAGTCCCGGAGATGATCCGTAAGGTTGACGCCATTGCTGAAAAATTCGACGTCCCGATCGTTAACTTCGGTCATGCCGGTGACGGCAACATCCACGTCAACATCATGATCGACAAGAAGATTCCCGGCGAAACGGACAAGGCCGAAAAAGCCATCGAGGAAGTCTTCAAGGGCGCGCTGGAACTGGGCGGAACCATGAGCGGTGAGCACGGGGTCGGCATCGCCAAGGCCCCCTACATCCCCCTGGAAATCACTCCGGTTGCAGCTGAGTACATGAAAGCGATCAAGAGAACGCTTGACCCGAATAACATCCTCAACCCAGGGAAAATTTTCCTCGATGAGGAAGATTTGGCAGCGCGCGGCGAGTAGCGCGTAGCGGGGAATCCTTCAACCTGATTTTTCGCGCCGCGCACCACGCGCTACGCGCCACGGAACATATGGCCAAGCTGAAAAAACTCGAAGACTATCGTGAAGAAATAGAACAGTGCGTCAAGTGCGGGGCCTGCCGTGCCCATTGTCCGGCGTTCGGTGCCGAAAGGCGTGAAGGCCGGGTTGCCCGCGGCAAGATCGCCCTGGCCGATTCGATCCTGCAAGGTGAGATCGGCCTTGAGCCCAAGGTTCTCGAAGACCTGAGCCAGTGTCTGCTTTGCGGCAGCTGCTGCGCCGGATGCCCTAATAAAGTACACACCGAAGATATCGTTGCCGCAGCCAGGCGCCGGATCGCCGAGGAGCAGGGGCTCTCTACTTTCGGTAAGGGCGTTGCGACCGTTCTCGGTCGACCAAAATTGATGAACCTGCTGGCTAAATCAGGTGGCACCCTGTCGACACTGCTTTTCAAGAAATTGCCGGAGAACAGCGGCCTGCGTCTGCGTTTCCCGGCTCCCTATCTCGAGCAGGAACGCACCTTGCCGCCAATCACCGCCAAACCGTTTCGGGAAAGAGTGCCGGAGATCACCCTTGGTGACCCACAACAACCGACCGTTCTCTTTTTCACCGGATGCGGCATCAACTACATGTATCCGGCCGTTGGCGAAGCGTTCCTCAAGGCATTGCATTTTCTCGGTGTAACGGTCGTCGTCCCCAAGGACCAGGTCTGTTGTGGTTTACCGGCAGTCAGCGCCGGGGCGACAAAAACCATTGAAAAACTGGCAGAACAGAATCTTGCGGCCACGAGTCGCCACAAGGTTGATTATATCGTAACAGCCTGCGCATCATGCAACTCGGGTCTCGGCAAGATTTACGCGGAGATGGGCGACGAATTCAATGACATGTCGGCCAAGGTCATGGACATTTTCGTCTTCCTTGCCAACCACGGCTTGCCGGAAAAACTGGATGCGTTGCCCAAAGCCAAGCAACGCATCAAAGTCACCTACCACGACCCATGCCATCTGCGCACTCAGGGCATAACAAAAGAACCCCGCCAGATTCTCAAGTCGTTGCCTCAGGTGGAATTCGTGGAGATGTCGGAAGCCGGCACCTGTTGTGGACTGGGGGGGACCTATTCGGTTTACCATTATGGACACACGAAAATAATATCTGCCAAAAAAGCGGAGAACGTTGCGGCCAGCGGAGCAGAGCTGGTTGCGACAGACTGTCCGGGCTGTATCATGCAACTGCAGGATGGCATCAATCATGCTGAAGGCGGCCAACGAGCCATTCATATCCTCGAACTCCTGGCCGATGCAATACCTGGCGAGGATTAAACGAAACAAAGTGCAAAAACAGATTGCAGAGCGCTGACAAGATGATAGAATTGGCCCGTCTATGATGATCATTCAACCCTGACTTTATCCTCAAGGAGGAAAAACCATGCAAAAGCTAGCCTTTCTGATTGTGACTGTACTGTTTGTGAGTTCCAGCGTTGCACTGGCTGTCCCGTCAAAAAAAACCATTGAATTCAACAAAAGCTCCATGGGTACTGTGACATTCGACGGTACAGTTCACAAGGAGGCTGGCATCAAATGCAAAGAGTGCCATAACAGTGGAATGTTCCCGAAGATGAAGCAGGGAACCGTAACCATCACCATGGACGAAATCTACGCCGGAAATCTTTGCGGAGTCTGCCACAATGGCAAGCGGGCCTTTGATGCTAAGGGCAACTGTGCACGGTGCCATGTTAAGAAGTAGCTCTTTGCACTAAGTGAAAAGTAAAAATGAAGACAAAGGCCCGCTGGAAAAACCAGCGGGCCTTTAGTCTTACATGTGTTTTTTCAAGGCTCCAGCCTCATCAACCACCGATACCATGCATACGCCGATTCGGTGGCTTGAAATCCTCACCATTGATCAGGTGTTTTTCCGGCTTGGCACAGGCCGCCTCGAGAAGCAGTTTTTCCAGGGCATGATCGTCGCCGCCATCACGTAAAACCTGTTTAAGATCCGTTTCCGCATTGTCAAAAAGACAACCTCGCACGCGACCATCGGCCATCACGCGCAAGCGATTGCAGTCAGCACAGAAATGCCCTGAAACCGAGGGGATCAGACCGAGCCTGCCCTTCGCACCTCGCAGGCGATACATGCGGGCCGGGCCGGAGGACGCCTGGTACGAAAGAGCCTCCAGATCGCCAAGCTCGCGCAGCCGCGCTTCGACCTCTGCCATTGGCAGACCGTCCCTGGAAGCATAGTCCAGATCGGCGCTGATCGGCATAAATTCTATGAAGCGGACATCCCAGGGGTGAGCGATGGTCAGTCGCGCAAAATCAACAATCTCGTCGGTGTTAAAATTTACAAAGGGGATGACGTTGATTTTTATCGGCAGCATACCCACCTGCTCGGCAGCCTCAATCCCAGCCAGGACTTTTTCCAGGCCGTCACGACGGGTCAACTCTTTGAAGCGCTCCGGGCGGAGTGTGTCAAGGCTGATGTTGACACGTGATAAACCGACTGACTTGAGAGCCTCGGCATGTTCCTCAAGGAGCAGGCCGTTGGTGGTCAAAGTAATTTCCGGCCGTTCCGGCAACGCCGCTAGCTGTCCGATAAAACCGACGATACCACGTCGTACCAACGGTTCACCACCGGTCACTCTTATTTTTCGGATCCCCAGCCGGCAACCGGCGGCAGCAACGCGCAGCATCTCCTCGTAACGCAGAACATCCCCGTGAGAGAGATCGGTAACGCCTTCTTCAGGCATGCAGTAACGACATCGCAGGTTACAGCGATCAGTCACTGACAAACGTAAATATTCTATTGTTCGTCCAAATTGATCTTGCACGTGAGCCCTTTATCCCCGCCTTCTGTCCATCATAATAACACTGGGAAACGGGGTTGGACAATAGTGGGATTTTTCGCAGGCGGCTGACTCCTAGCGTTTCTGCTTCGGAAGGTATGCTTCAAAAGCTTTCTTGTCAACGCAGCAGCGATAAGCTTCCTCGCCATTGATGATTTTGGCTTTGAGCATATCAAGGATGTGCTGATCCATCAGTTGCATGCCATCACCTTTGGCTGTCTGCATGATGGACGGCACCTGGAAGGTCTTACCCTCACGGATAAGATTGGCGACCGCAGCGTTACAAACCAGTATTTCCAGAGCCGCCGCTCTGCCCTTACCGTCGGCGGTACGCAGCAACTGCTGGCAGATGACCCCTTTCAGGCTCTCACCGAGCATGGTCCGTACCTGCTCCTGGGCATCTTTGGGGAAAGCGTCAATGATGCGATCGATAGTTTTCGGTGCAGAATTGGTATGCAGGGTGCCAAAGACCAGGTGTCCGGTTTCAGCCGCGGTCATCGCCATTGAGATAGTTTCCAGATCGCGCATCTCGCCAACCAGAATCACATCAGGGTCCTCACGCAGGGCAGCACGCAGTGCATTGGCAAAAGACTGCGAATGCTGACCTATCTGGCGTTGGTTCATCAGTGACTGCTGGTTTTCATGGATAAACTCGAGAGGGTCTTCAAGGGTCAGAATGTGTTCACGACGGGTTTTATTGATCAGGTCGATCATCGCCGCCAGGGTCGTCGACTTGCCACTTCCGGTCGGCCCAGTCACCAGCACCAGCCCCTTTTTCAACTTGGTCATCTTGCGGACGCCCTCGGGAAGCCCGAGCTGATCAGCAGTCAGAATCTTGCTTGGAATAATCCGGAAGACACCGGCAACGCCCCGGTGAGTTTCCAGTAAATTGCCACGGAAACGCGCCACGCCTTCAAGAGAGTAGGCAAAATCGATATCCAGAGTCTCTTCAAACTCTGTTTTTTGCTCTTCGGTAAGGATTTCAAAAAGGAGTCCTCGGGCCTGATGATCATTCAGGGGGGGATAGTTTAGCTTTTCCATCTCACCGTGAAGACGAAAGAGAGGCGGCGCCCCGGTGGAAATATGCAGGTCACTGGCACCCTGTTGTTTCATCATCTTGAACAGTGAATCAATTTTAGCCATGTTATCCCCCGGCAGGCCTTAATCACAGGCGTCAATCTCTCGTAAACAGCGTGCCATTCTTGCAGATGGAGCTTTTCATTGTCAAGCTGAATGCCTTAGCAGAACAATGTCGTTTCTTATGGGAAACTAACTGGATTCAGGGGCAATATCCAAGGTAACATTGTCAGCCAAGTAATTATTGTTAATAACCGACCAACAATGCGGAGAATCAATCATGAGTACAGCCTTGGGACTCCTTTCTGGCGGACTCGACAGCAGCCTTGCTGCTCTGTGTCTGAAACGTCAGGGAGTTGAAGTCACGACCATCGCCTTCGTCACACCTTTCTTTGGCAGCGGCAAAGCCGAACAGGCTGCCCGACAGATGGACCTCCCTCTGATCGTCGAGAATATCAGCGAGGTGCACCTGGATATGCTGAAGAACCCGCGCTACGGGTACGGCAAGAACATGAACCCCTGCATCGACTGTCATGCCATGATGTTTCGTCTGGCCGGTGAGATCATGGCCGAGCGGGGCTTCGACTTCCTGTTTTCAGGAGAGGTCCTCGGCCAAAGGCCAATGAGTCAGAACGCTAACGCGTTGCGCTCGGTAGCAAACTATTCGGGGCATCCCGACCGGATTATCAGACCTCTGAGTGCCAAACTTCTTCCGGTTACGCCCATTGAGGAGCAGGGGTTGGTTGATCGTGAACAGCTGCTTGATCTTCAGGGCCGTTCACGCAAGCCTCAGGAAGCTCTCGCCAAAGAGTGGAATTTGACAGACTACCCGTCTTCAGGCGGCGGCTGTCTGCTTACCGAAATTCACTTTTCAGACCGCCTGCGCGACCTGATCAACCATCAACCTGACTGCACAGTAGAGGATGTCGAACTCCTGAAGATTGGTCGTCAATTCCGCCTTTCCGACCAGGCCAAGCTGACTCTTGGCAGGCATCAGAAGGACAACGACGCTATTCGTGAAGCATCAAGGGAAGGTTACATCCTTTTGCGCGCCCCCGGAGTTTCCGGACCGCTGGGACTGGTTTCAGGTCAACCCTCTGAGGAAGACATAAAAACAGCCGGAGAAATTGTCGCCAGCTACGGAAAAGGCAAGGATCAAAGAGAGGTTGAAATTCTGATTGAAATTACGGAGGGTGAACAGCGGTTCCAAGTCACTCCTATGCCCAGAGATGAAGCAAAGGAAATGATCGTTTAAAACAGGAAAAGGTCGGTCAATTAGACCGGCCTTTCAGTAGCTTTAACCAACCCCGACATCGTCGGGATGTAAAGACGGAATCAGTTTATCTTGTCGGGTTGTCATGCTGATAAAAAGCCGGGCAACAAGGTCATGCATGATGATGGTTTTTTTGTTGTTGGTGTTCTGCATGTAGTCCTTGATAACTTTCTTGAGAGAAGGGTCGCCGGAGACTTCTACCAGAATGTCGATTTCTTCTCCCTTGCTGATCAGATCAACCGGGTTCGTCGTGGCAAAAAGGCCATTGTCCTCCGCCATCCTCATGCCTTCGGCCGCTTCGTTCAGGTCAGCAACACCGACAATGTTAATGTATGAGTATTTAATCATCTCTTTAAGCAGGGGCGTCCCGCTTCGGCCGGCGCCGATCAGGGCAACATTTATTTTCTCAGACATGTACGACTCCTTTCAAGAACGAATTAAAATTTTGTCATCCTAGCAATCTGATCAGATAATTTCAATAACATTACTTTTTAACAAATAAATGTCATCAGGCATAAGACACAAGCCCTCGTCAGGGAGAAGGCCTGTTTATCCTCTTGCATTAGATTTTACAAGACTAATCACCTCAAGTTGACAACCTTACAAAACCTGAGCATTGAACTCTAACAGTAGATTCCGCCGGCCATAAAAAAAGCTCCCCGGAACGCGGGGAGCTTTTTTGTTTTTTACTTGGTTGGCTAAGCGTTACATCATACCGCCCATGCCACCCATACCGCCCATACCGCCCATGCCACCCATGTCAGGCATAGCAGGCATTCCAGCGTCATCGCTTGGCTTGTCAGCGATGCAAGCTTCAGTCGTCAGCATCAACCCGGACACGGATGCAGCATTCTGCAGAGCATAACGAACCACCTTGGTCGGATCGATGATGCCAGCTTTGACCAGGTCGGTATACTCGTCATTGGCAGCATTGAAGCCGTTGGAACCTTTGCTGTTCTTGACTTCGTTGACCACGATCGAACCTTCCTGTCCCGCGTTAGCAGCAATCTGGCGCAGAGGCTCTTCGAGAGCGCGCTTGACGATGCTCACACCGAACACCTGCTCACCCGCGACTTCGACCTTGGCAACTGCCTCTATCGCACGGATCAAAGCCACACCACCACCAGGCACGATACCCTCTTCAACGGCAGCACGGGTTGCGTGCAGCGCATCTTCAACACGGGCCTTCTTCTCTTTCATCTCGGTCTCGGTAGCAGCACCGACTTTAACAACAGCAACACCACCAATCAGCTTGGCAAGGCGCTCCTGCAGTTTTTCACGATCGTAGTCACTGCTGGTTTCTTCGACCTGAGCACGAATCATTTTGACGCGGCCAGCGATGTCAGCCTCGGAACCGGCACCATCAATGATCGTGGTGTTGTCTTTGTCGATGACGATACGCTTGGCAGTACCGAGCATGTCGAGGGTTGCGGTTTCCAGTTTGAAGCCGATTTCTTCGGAGATCACACGACCACCGGTGAGAATAGCGAGGTCTTCCAGCATCGCCTTGCGACGATCACCGAAACCCGGAGCCTTGACAGCAGCAATGTTCAGGGTGCCGCGCAGCTTGTTGACCACCAGGGTAGCCAGAGCTTCGCCATCAACGTCTTCAGCAATGATAAAGAGTGGACGGCCCTGCTTGGCAACCGGCTCAAGGATCGGCAGCAGGTCACGCATGTTGCTGATCTTCTTGTCGTGAATCAGGATCAGGGCGTCTTCCATGACCGTTTCCATACGCTCGGGGTCGGTGACGAAATAAGGGGAAAGATAACCACGGTCAAACTGCATGCCCTCGACAGTCTCGAGTGAGGTTTCCATGGCCTTGGCTTCCTCAACGGTGATAACGCCTTCTTTACCAACTTTTTCCATCGCTTCAGCAATGATATTGCCGATCGTTTCGTCAGAGTTGGCGGAGATGGTGCCAACCTGGGCAATCTCAGTGTGGTCTTTAACCGGCTTGGAAAGTTTCTGCAGAGACGCGACAGCGGCTTCAACAGCCTTGTCGATGCCACGCTTTATTTCCATAGGGTTGTGACCAGCAGAAACCAACTTGACACCTTCGCGGTAGATGGCCTGAGCCAGCACCGTAGCGGTGGTGGTACCGTCACCGGCAACATCAGAGGTCTTGGAAGCGACCTCCTTGACCAACTGAGCACCCATGTTCTCGAACTTTCCATCCAGTTCGATCTCTTTTGCGACGGTGACGCCATCTTTGGTGATCAGAGGAGCACCAAAGCTCTTGTCGATAACAACGTTACGACCCTTGGGGCCGAGGGTAACTCTTACTGCGTTGGCAAGGGCGTTGACCCCTTCCAGAATTGATGCACGAGCTTCCTGCCCGAATCTAATTTCTTTACCAGCCATGACTATTTATCCTCCGTAATCGGTATTGGGTAATGTAACTTATTCGACAACGCCGAGGATGTCATCCTCACGCATCATCAAGAATTCCTTGCCGTCCAGCTTGACTTCAGTGCCGGAATATTTACCAAACAGCACCTTGTCACCAACTTTGACGTCAAGGGGCAAAACCTTGCCGTCTTCAGTCACCTTGCCCTTGCCAACAGCAACGACATTGCCCTGCTGAGGTTTTTCCTTGGCGGAATCAGGGATGATGATGCCGGAGGCTGTCGTAGTCTCCTCCTCGAGGCGTTCTACGATAATCCGGTCATGCAAAGGTCTGATGTTCATAATTTTACTCTCCTTCCTGAAAAAGATCTGGGTATAAGTTCTCTTGTTTGTCCTGAGATCCGTGCCTGGATAATCAAGTTAGCACTCACAGCTAGAGAGTGCTAAAAGCAGGCCTAAATATAATCAGCTTACTGTGATTGTCAAGGTCTTTTCAGAAAAAAAATTTCATGACACAAAGGAAGAGTTGGCAGGAGGTCATGCAAGCTTTATTTTGGCGGCCCGGTTTACAAGAAAAATCAGTTCTTCAGGGCGTTGAGGAGTTTCCCGGCGAGGGTCACAGCGATATCTTCGGACAGCTTAAGTCGCGCGACGTCGATACTGGAATGATTGTTATCAAAAAAGCTTTTGACCGGGTACTCAAACCCGAAGGCGGGAGCATTCTGATTGGGACGACGATAGGTCAGACGGGCCTTGGCACGCAGCTCCGTAGAGGTGCTGCCGGCATCCTCCACGTAGGCATATATTTCACCCGTTACATATTTACGAACGGACAGCCACTCAGGAGAAACGTTTTGCAAGCCCTGTTTGAGGATGAGAAACTGCAGTTTGATCTCCTCGCCATTCTGATTCAAAATGTCGACAAACTGGTCAAAGATACGGTCGTTGACCACACCTGGGACCATCACAGACACAAACGGCACAATGTAAACTATCCCCGGCTCAGGCTCCGGTCCCGGCAAGAGGTTCGGTGGGCTGGCAGGCACGTTTCTCTTGAGCGGTTCAGGCATGGTTTCGACCAGCAACGCATCCTCTTCCGCCGTAGAACGCCGTGGAACGCGACCGGGGCGAACAATCGGTACGCCCGGCGGACGCAACTCCTGAGGGATGTCCGGTTGAGCAACCATAAAAGCGACCGTGTCTTCCCCGAGGAGTGCCATGATCTCTTCGTCAGGCAGTCCCTCCTCTTGCACGTCAATAATGACAGGAGCTGTATCTTCCCCTTCACGTGAAGGCATGGCCTCGGAGAAGTCCAGCACTTCTTCGACGATCATTTGCTCTTCGTCAGCGGAGGGCTCATCGTCGACGTTAGCCGTTGCATCGACCTCCGAACCTGTCGGAGGAGCAGAAGAGACATCAGGCTCCACCGTTTTCGTAACGACTTCGGCCAGCGAAACTGATGGTTCGATTGGAATCTCGGGAGATTCGGACATCTCCAGGACATCTGTCTCAACTGCAGGAGCCGGCTCTGCTGTTTCGGCAGGAAGAGAAGGGGGTTCCGGAAGGGCCGCTGCTTCTCTAGCCACCAATTCAGGAGGCGCAACCGGAGCAACAACGGGTGCCGACGATGTTTCTGACTGCAGAGCTTCTGGTTGCGGCATCACATCCTGGCTGCTGATGTCTTCAACCTCTGCTGGCTGTACAGCAGAGAGGTCAGGTCCTTCCTCTTCTACAACAACCTCAGTCGGCTGAACTGACGGTACGGCAGCAATCTCGGGAGGTTCGGGAACCACGGGAAGGTCTGTCTCAATCACAGGGGCCTGTGCAACTGGTTCAACGGGAAGAGCAGGGGTTTCCGGCGGAGCCTTTGGTTCGGCAGGTATTGCTTCAGGTTCAGGCAAGAC
>CAZXBD010000285.1:0-3875 GCA_964638305.1 uncultured Geobacteraceae bacterium
AAGATGAAATCGCCGCTCTTTCCAAGAAATTGACCGCATATGTTGCTGCTGATGACAAGGCACTGCTTCTAAGCGGATGGGTTCACGGAGGTAGCAGGCTGGGAAAGTCTCGGACAGAAGGTCAGGAACAATTTGAGGAAATGATAGACCTCTTGGAATTAAAAGAAGAAGGGGCAAAAAACATCACCGTCATTGATATAACTCCAGTAAACAGAGCAACGCTTGGTCACACATTTTATGTAGAATCCTCCGAGTTTTTTGATGATGTTTACCAACGTTTAATGTTTGACTCAGAAATGGTAGGTAGACGGCTCTACCGCAAAAATTACGCAAAAGGTGTTTCGTACTGGGTGCTAAGAGATGATGGAGAATAACAAAAGGATGCTGTTAATGCTTTCTGTATTTGTTGTTGGACTCTGTTTTTTCTTCAAGTACTCGCAGTCTGGTAATTACGGTTAACACAGGATTTAATGAAAGGTAACGAGTCATGCAAAAATCTTCATCGCATAAACCAAGTGGCATTCTTAATCGTTTCATAGCGCGGTTACGTTTCCTGCTGGAACGCTTTCTGTTGAAGGGAGTGAGCTATCGACTTTTGCTCGCTGCAGTGATTATCGCAGTCGTCACCATAATAGCAGGTGTACTTGCCGTTATCCTGGCCCCCGAAATCTCAGAAACGGGTGAAGGGATCTGGTGGGCATTTCTGCGTCTCTCGGATCCGGGTTACCTCGGCGACGATGAAGGCTTCGCGCAACGCTTTATATCCACAATCGTCACTGTTCTGGGCTATGTGCTTTTCCTGGGCCTGCTTGTCGCAATTTTAACCCAGTGGATGAATGAATTCATCGCCAGACTCGAGTCGGGTGTTACACCGATGGCGATCTCGGATCATCTGTTGATACTGGGTTGGACCCATCGCACCCCTGCCATCGTAAAGGAGTTACTTCGGACCGGTAAGCGGGTCGAGCGTTTCTTGGGGAGTCATAGTGGGGGGGGGCTTCGTATCGTCATCCTGGCGGAGCATGTGGATCAAGCCCTGCTGCAGGAGCTAAAGGAGCGGCTGGACGGGCTTTGGAATGATCGACAGATTTTCTTGCGTTCTGGAACTCCCCTTAAGATCGAACATCTCGAGAGGGTTGCATTCCGGGATGCAGCTGTGCTTTTTTTGCCAGGCGCAGACTTTTCGGAGCAAAGCCCAGATGTTGTCGATGCCGAAACCATAAAGACTCTTCTTTCAGTGTCTAAACATGCCGGGGCTTCCGACTCGCTCTGCCCTTTGGCAGTCGCCGTTCTGTTTGATGAAAGTCGATCAAACATTGCCCGTAGAGCTTACAGCGGTGATATAGAAATTGTGGCCGCCTGCGAACTCACTGCGCGCCTGATGGCCCAAAGCATACGGCAAAAAGGTTTGTGGAGCGTATTCTCTGAATTGCTTACCCCGCATGTTGGTAACACACTATATGTTCGCTCGCATATTGATTTGGCGGGATTACGTTTTGACGATCTTCGCACCCGTTTTCCACGTGCCATACTTATAGGTACTTTTCGCTCCGCTGATCTCAAGCCGGTACTCAATCCTGACCCCGAATCTACGATTAGTGAAGGAGATCTGTTAGTGTTTATCGCCAGAAGTTTCGATGACTGTGTTCCGGAACGAACTGTCTCCGATGGTTACGTAACAGCAAAGAGGGTACCTTCTCGTGCTGCTCAGGAAGACAGGCGTCAGATACTCATTCTGGGTTGGAGTCGTAAAGTTCCCTTTCTACTTCAAGAGCTTGAGCGTCACGGAGGGGAGTCCTTCAGGATTGATGTTGTTTGCCCGAAACCTGTTGAATCCCGTGAGGAAATGCTGGCGAATTACGGTCCTGGCCTAACGGGCAATTCGGTGCAACACATTGAAGCCGATTTTTCGGTTTCCTCAGTGCTCGAGAGCCTTAAACCGGAGCGTTATGACGACATTCTGATTCTGGCGCGGGAATCTTTGGGAGACGAAACACAGGCGGATGCGGCCTCAGTGTCAACTTACCTGGCGTTGCGTAGCCTTTTGCCAACAGACGGTAGCGGACCGGATTTAACAGTCGAACTTCTCGGAGAAGAGAACCTTTTCTTGTTCGATGACAAGGTGGATGATGTAATCGTGAGTCCGCTGCTGATTAGTTATGTCCTGTCACAGGTTGCGCTCAAGCGAGAGTTGGCTGCTGTCGTTTCTGAGTTCTGCGAACCCTGGGGCACACAGGTCATGCTGGAACCCGCATTGGACCTCGTGCCGGCGAATGAATCTGTCCGCTTCAGCGATATCGAAAATGCCGCAGGTGAATGCGGCTTGATCGCATTGGGTCTGCAGCGAGGGTCGGGCGCGGACGCCCGGGTGGACTTGAATCCCAGCAGGGATGCCGAGTGGAAGTTAGCCCCTGACGACAGGGTCGTGGTTATGGCAACATTCGAAAAATCTTCCGCACCGTCTTCCGCTCCCTGAATAATAAAATTTAATTGAAGGTAACTTTGCCGGTATGAACGTCATACATGGCGCCTACTATTTCAAGCTCACCTTTGTTGACCATGTCCCGCAATATGGGGCTGCGCTCGAGGATCCGCTGAACGGTCAGTTCCACGTTCTTTCCCGTAACGGCTTTGACAAAGGCCATGTTTTTCGACGACCGGTCGGAATCATGTCCGGTCACAGCGGCCACAGCAGGTTTGATGCTGGCTAGAGTCTGGGTCAGGTTGCCCATGACCACATCGTCACAGGCCCCTTTGACTGCACCGCATTCGGTGTGACCGAGTACGACGATCAGTCTGGAACCAGCTACTCTAGAGGCAAACTCCAGGCTGCCGATAATCTCATCGTTGACAAAGTTGCCCGCTATCCGGGCACTGAAAATATCACCAATGCCCTGGTCGAATATCAATTCATTGGAAGCCCGGGAGTCAATACACCCGACGATGGTTGCAAAGGGAAACTGACCGCTCCCGGTAGCTTTAACCTGCTGCATGAGGTTGCGCTCAAGCATATTCCCCTGGACGAAACGGGTGTTACCTTCTTTGAGCATTTGCAGGGCTTTTTGCGGTGTGATCGCTGCCTGAGTAACCTTGGTTTGGGTAACGGCAGATTCGCCAGCGAGTGTCTGTAAAGGGTAAAGGGCGATGACTAATACCACCGCGGTAGATAACAACACATTTCCAGTTTGCTTTATAAAGTCTCTCCGGTTTTGCTCCAATTGTTTCATTGTTCGTTCCCTCCTTTTCCAAATGTTAATTTTATTTTTATTTAACCAGCCAAAAATCCCTTACTAAGGTAGTACTCTTATCACTTTAATTGTGAATTGATAGTTCCATTTATGTCGATTGCATGGTCTCTGTATATCATGCGATAGATTTTTTATCAAGAAGTGACTTTGAGGATTTATACAGGCCGTTTCAGGATCTAATAATAGAAAACAAATGCTATCTATAGGGGTACTTACGAAAAGTAGAAAACTTTGACATTCTTGCAATTATCTGAGGTCAAGCTAGGAGGAATTTTTCTGTAACATTGATTTGGCAGTACAAACTTTTTGAACCTTCTGTGAGTTGGAGTTTATGGTAGAATGTTAGAGTTTTTGAGGTTGAAGTGGGGTTACAATATGTGGTAATTTGCCCTTGTACAAGTGACTTCTCATCAAAGCAAATGGATTAACGAGACAAGGTAATCAGGGATTAAAGAATGTATGATAAAATTCAGAATATGCCAATGTATGAACGAGTAACCACGCAGAGCGCTATAATGAAGAAAAATTTTATTGTGCTTCACCAAGGAATCAACTACTGGTCGTTACTTGTTCCCCTGGTGGTAACTTCAGTCCTGTGGATTGTGATTGCCGTCGGTGGTTATCCGT
>CAZXBD010000286.1:0-4396 GCA_964638305.1 uncultured Geobacteraceae bacterium
GATCCGGAAGCGCTTACCGGACAAGTCAAGCTGTCAGACGACTTCGCTGCGTATGCACAAAGCAAACTGGCACTTACAATGTGGTCTCGCAGTATGGCGCTTGCGCTCAAGGATGAAGGCCCGGCGATCATTGCGGTTAACCCCAGGTCAATGCTCGGCAGCAAGATGGTGAAACAGGCCTATGGTTTGGGCGGCGGCGATCTCCGCATTGGTGCGGAAATTCTCTGCCGCACGGCTCTTTCAGATGAATTCGCGGCTGCTTCCGGCCAGTATTTTGACAATGATATTGGTCAGTTTGCCTCGCCCCATCCCGATGCATTAGATCGACAAAAATGTGAAGAGATTGTACGCGTTATCGAGGTGGTTTTGGCTAAAATAACACAATCGGACGAAAAGCATCTTTAGCTTCAATGTTCGAGTTCGCTGAAACAATGGAGGCCATGTGATTCGATATCAGCGCATTTGCTATATACAGAGGGAAAGGGGATCGATTTGTTTTTCTTCCATAGGGAAGAGATACCCCTTGAGGCGGTGAAGTATCATATGAGAAAAAAAGGAATAAAAACGCGATAAATAGTGACACTATCAGTGCACTTAAAAAGGCCCCTGCCAATCAAGGAAGGGGCCTTTGTTTTTCTAGGCTTTTCAAGCGTTCAGTTCAGAATACGTTTCAGAAGCCCTCGAACACGTAAGTGCTACGATCAGGCGAGGTCAAAACGGTCAAGGTTCATAACCTTGCTCCACGCTGAGACAAAATCGTGCATGAACTGCTCCTGGGAGTCCTCACAGCCATAGACTTCCGTGACGGCCCGGAGCTGGGAGTTCGAACCGAAGATGAGGTCGACACGGGTACCGGTCCACTTGAGTTCGCCCGTTGCACGATCACGACCCTCGAACACGTCATCGGCTTCCGAGGCCGCCTTCCACGTCGTGCTCATGTCCAGAAGATTCACGAAGAAGTCATTGCTGAGCGTCTCTGTTCGTTTGGTGAAGACGCCGTGTTGGGACTGTCCGAAGTTACCATTCAAAACGCGCATACCACCGACGAGAACCGTCATCTCAGGAGCGGTCAGCGTCAGCAGTTGGGCCCGATCAAGCAGCAGCTCCTCTGCCGATACGGAGTATTTGGCTTTGAGATAGTTGCGGAACCCGTCTGCAACCGGTTCAAGTAAAGCGAATGATTTCGCGGCGGTTTGCTCCTGCGACGCATCCGTGCGTCCCGGCGTGAAGGGAACGGTTATGTCGTGGCCTCCATTCTTTGCAGCCTGCTCGACACCTGCGCAGCCGCCAAGAACAATCAAGTCGGCGAGAGAAACCATCTTTCCGCCTGACTGCGCGCTGTTGAACTCCTGTTGGATTCCCTCAAGGGCCTGCAGCACAGTCTGCAGTTGCTTGGGCTGGTTAACTTCCCAATCCTTTTGCGGCGCCAGACGAATGCGCGCTCCGTTTGCACCACCGCGCTTGTCGGAGCCGCGGAATGTGGATGCCGACGCCCAGGCGGTCGAGACCAGTTGGGAGACAGACAGGCCCGAGGCAAGGATCTTCCCTTTGAGGTCTGCGATATCCTGCGCGTCAATCAGCTCATGATCGACGGAGGGCAGCGGGTCTTGCCAGATCAGTTCCTCTGTCGGGACCTCCACACCGAGATAGCGCGAGCGGGGGCCCATGTCTCGATGCGTCAGCTTGAACCACGCACGGGCGAAGGCATCTGCGAACTCTTCCGGGTTGTCGCGGAAACGCCGCGAGATGGGCTCATAAATGTGGTCCATTCTTAGCGAGAGGTCCGCCGTGGTCATGATCGGCCGGTGCTTCTTCGCCGGGTCGTGAGCGTCAGCTATCATGTCCTCTTCGTCCACGTCCTTGGCCTGCCACTGATGTGCTCCGGCCGGGCTTTTAACCAGTTCCCACTCATATTTGAACAATACGTTCAGGTAGCCCATATCCCATTTGGTCGGATTTGGCTTCCAGGCGCCCTCAATGCCGCTGGTGATCGCATCGCCGCCTTTACCGCTACCGAAGCTGCTCTTCCAGCCAAGACCCTGCTCTTCAATGGAGGCGCCCTCAGGTTCCGGACCGACAAGGGCGGCATCGCCGGCACCATGGCATTTACCGAATGTGTGCCCGCCGGCAACGAGCGCGACCGTTTCCTCGTCGTTCATGCCCATACGCCCGAAGGTTTCGCGAACGTCACGGCCCGAAGCGACCGGATCCGGCTCACCGTTCGGACCTTCCGGGTTCACGTAGATCAGGCCCATCTGCACGGCGGCAAGCGGATTCTCGAGTTCCCGATCACCGGAGTAGCGCTTGTCGCCAAGCCACTCTGTCTCAGTACCCCAGTAAATATCCTCTTCCGGCTCCCAGACGTCTTCACGCCCGCCGCCGAAGCCGAACGTTTTAAAGCCCATCGACTCAAGCGCACAGTTGCCGGTGAGTATCATGAGATCGGCCCAGGAGATCTTGTTGCCGTATTTCTGCTTGATTGGCCAGAGTAGCCGCCGCGCCTTGTCAAGGTTCGCATTGTCCGGCCAGCTGTTGAGAGGCGCAAAGCGTTGGTTGCCGGACCCCGCTCCCCCGCGGCCGTCGCCGGTGCGATATGTACCTGCACTGTGCCACGCCATCCGGATGAAGAGCCCCCCGTAATGACCATAGTCGGCCGGCCACCAATCCTGTGAGTCGGTCATCAACGCGTAGAGGTCCTTCTTCAGGGCCTCCAGATCGAGTTTCTTAAATTCATCAGCGTAGTTGAATTTCTCGCCCATCGGGTTGATTATGGGCGAATTCTGATGAAGAATCTTGAGGTTCAACTGCTTGGGCCACCAGTCCTGATTCGAAGTGCCACCGCCAGAAGTGGGTGTGGAAGTTCTGCCCGTTACCGGACATTTGTTATCGTCACTCATAAGGTTACCTCCAATTGTTATAAGAATTTATTCACTGTTTTGTGAGGAATATAACTCTTTGGTATCCATCAAGCTAATAAATTTTAGCAGACGTATAGATAGATTCTGGTAATAATGGGTGAGGAAGCACTGGACCTGTCAGTGGAAGACCTGGAACTGGCGAGGGAAGAGGTGAAGGCTGCGATTTATCATCACCTGGACGAAAGGGAGTATATCAAGACTGGTCTTGATGCCTGGAAAATCGAGTGGGACCTGTAAACACAAGAAACCAGAAAACTAAGCAGATTAATTACCATATTTTTTTATTATGGCAGCTTTCAGTTGACTGGGCGCGGCAACCGTCAGATCAAAAGGACATTCTAACTGACTTCGGAGTATATCTACTGTTTGTGTCATCTCTGGACGTGATGTAGCCAAAAGCAGGTGACCGTTATCAACGGAGAGGGGCAGAATCATTAATTCAAGAACAAGGTTTCGAGGTAAATAAGATTTTGCATCCTCAGATGGGTCAATAGTCTTCAAATCAATATAAGGTTTTTTGAATTTTTCAGCCAAGGCACTGTATAACTTGTTTTCACTGATACAACCCGATTCAATCAGCATATCGCCAATTTTTTTCTTTCGTAACTTTGCCTGAATATCATGCGCCTTTTCAACCTGTTTTCTGGTCACAATGCCTGATTTAACCAGAATATCTCCAGCGAAGATTCTTTTGTTGCCGGTATGATTCTTCCAGGCTTTGAGTAGTACCTGTTCAATCTTTTTGGGATGCAGATGGGCTAGTTTGGCAACAATAGGGCCAATTTTAAGATCTCTCAGATTTTTCTGTTTTGCAAGTGTTTCCTCCAGGACCAGCTTCGTAATCAATTCCGATTCAAACAAAATTTCCCCGATGCGATCAGTCCTATAACGTAATTTGATACTATTATTTAGAAAGAAAAAATATTGAAACCGGCTGTCCTTAGTGCATGAATGACAAAATACTCCGGCTTCAAAGTCTTGATCGACAGGCACCTCCACTCTTATTGATTTTCCGTCAATGGTCTCCAGTACCTCGGAGACAGTTTCATGGCCCATGTCAGCCAGTTGCTTGGGTCTGCTGATCAAGCCGAGATAATCGAGTTTATTGACTTTATATTTCGTTTGCGGGCAATTTGGTGTAGAAAGGAGAGAAACTTTACTATCGAAGGGAGAAAAAGGTTCTGCAAGAGTTGCTTCAAATTCATTTCCTTGCAGTCCAATCAGGACAGGCTCGGAAAACAGCTCCGGACTTGTTTCCGGAGTCTCCATGAGTACGTCATATAGATAGTCAATATTATCAAGTTGATTATTGGCTGCCGAGTTCTCCATGAGTTCATCATATAAACTCTCATCAACATTTCCATCACTGGACATGCCGGCAGTCAGATCGCCTGGACTCTCATCAATTTGCCTGTCACCGGGTGCACCCGCAAGTAGATCCTCATTGACACTTTCTTGATCCGAGGACGTCGTAGTCA
>CAZXBD010000287.1:0-7159 GCA_964638305.1 uncultured Geobacteraceae bacterium
CCCGATGTCACGTTCGGCCAGTCCCTGACCTCGATGAGCGCGGCATCCTATGTGCGCGGCAATCTCAACGCCCGCCTGCTCCAGACCCGTACCGGCGCCACCCTCTGGTCAAACGGTGCCAACGGCAAGTGGAAGCTGGCCGGGGTCGATCTGGCCTCCGGTAGTCTGCCGTCGATCGGCATGAGCAATAGCGAAGACAAGTACAAGAAAATGTTACAGGACCTGGCCCGGGTCGGCACCGCCGACTTCCGCAGCACCTACGAGACACGCGAGGTCCAAGAATAGGCTCTCGTTCGGAGCCGGGGACACTCAAGATTGAGTGTCCCCCGCTCGTTTAGACGGTATGATCTTCTTCCGCTGCTTTGACCACCGATTTCCCTTCTGCACTCACAGCAACCCGGCTGTTTCCTGCTAAACTTTAAAACCATGGTCAAGCCTCCTCAAAAAACGAGACGCTTCATGACAAACCTTATTGTCTTTGGCCTGTTTCTCATCATCTTCCTGGCTCTGTGCGGCTATTTCATGATCAGGATGCCGGGACGCTCCTTTTCCGGGACGTTGCCGAAACTGACCGCTTCCGAGTTGCTCCTCAAGGATCATTTGCACACCCATGTAGAAATGCTGGCTGGCAAAATCGGTGAAAGAAATGTCTGGCAATATGACAACCTGCAACGAGCGGCAGAATATATAGAGGGGGCCTTCAAACAGGCAGGGTTAAACACTCGCTTGCTTCCCTACGAGTCTATGGGAAAACAGGTCTACAACATCGAGGCCGAGATCCCAGGTCTGGAGAATTCCACCGGGGTCCTTGTGGTGGGCGCTCATTATGATTCGCTGGTCCACACCTCCGGTGCCAACGACAACGCTACGGGTGTCTCAGCCTTGCTGGAACTGGCCCATCTTGTCAGGGACAGCAAGTTGGGCAAAACAGTGCGATTCGTGGCTTTTGTCAACGAGGAGCCGCCTTTTTTTAAAACCTCCCGTATGGGCAGCTGGGTCTATGCAAGGCAGGTCCTGGAAGACGGGGATCGTCTTGTCGGCATGATCTCGCTGGAGACGATCGGTTACTTTACTCCTGAGCCGTTAAGCCAGAAGTTCCCTTTGCCTATGTTGCGCTTCTTCTATCCCGATCGTGGTGACTTTCTTGCCCTTGTCGGCAACTTCAGTTCCAGTCATTTGTTGAAACGCAGTGTCAACGCTTTTCGACAATATGGCGCTTTCCCGTCAGAAGGTATCGTTGCGCCAGGCTGGTTGATCGGGGTGGACTGGTCTGATCACTGGTCGTTCTGGAAAATCGGTTGCCCTTCTATCATGGTGACAGATACAGCGCTCTTCAGATACCCGCATTATCATGCTGCTGAAGATACTCCGGACAAAGTCAATTATGATGCACTGACCAGGGTCGTTACTGGACTGCGGGCAATGATTGAGACTCTTGGAAAATGACTTGGAGACGTTAGTAAAAGACGAGTTCGGGAGTTCGGGGGACACCCCACTTAATTCTGCCAATCATCATGCATTCCGGGGCCACCTCTTGCTAGTTGGCGCGAGAAGCCTCGCTGTTGATGTACCATGTTATGTCGCAGGACTAATTTCTACCATTAAGGTATCGGGGACACATAACTAATGTGTCCCCAATCTTCTGCTGCAACCGGAAAACGGCATGGCCTTCAACAATCTGGCCCATGTCCTGGCCGAACAGGGCAAGCAGGGCGCAGCACTGGTTGCGGCGCAGCGCGCCGTGGATCTCGGGGGGACGTATCTCGATACGTTTTGGCAGACTTTAGAAGAGATCAAACTCAGGTAGACGCCCACCCGGCACCAATCAAAATCAAATGGCCCTTTTAAGAGTCCTCAATCGGAGACAGGACCCCGATCAGACATGCACCTCGCCGAAGGTCAACTCTCCTTCGTTCGTCCGGTGCCGGATCATGACGTAGAGCAGCCAGCCATAGAAGATCAACACGCCCGCCAGGACGACCTCACCCGGGATGTACCCGATCGCTGTGTTGTGCAGGAACTCATCGAGCGAGTGGATGAACTCCGCTTCGCCTGTGCGGGGTTGCAGCACCGCGGTGGTGATCTTCAGCAACCACGCCGCCAGCAGAATCAGGAAAATCCAGACGTAGTTCCTTGCCAGACGGCGCGCCATTGCCTGGCGTCGACCGATCGTGAACCTTGGATTCCGCAACGTTTCTGAAAGTTCAGCGGACCAGTCGAGGGTCTCGGGAGCCTTCTCCGGGTCGAAAAAATGGCTGTAGTAGTTTCGTTCCAACAGGCGTACGCGGGTCCGAAACAGGTGGAAGAAGCGATATCGTCGCGACTCGATCTGCAGGAGCAGGAAGACCATGACCATTGAGAAGATAAGCACGACATGGTGGGCACTGGCCGTGGCCAGGGAAATGGAGAGCATGGCGGCCACGGCGCCAATCGCCCAGTTGGTCGTGCGGTCGAGCCGATCTCGCCAACTCATCATGCGCGCCATTTCCCCTCGGTAGTAGTGGGAGAGGGTGGTGATGTCGTCCTTCGTCCGCACTGGAAACCGGAGCGACGAACCTTGCCCCGTTGCCTCGACGAGCCCGCTCGGCAAATCATTACTCATTGTTTCATGTGTGTCAGCCATAGTTGTTCCCTCGATGAGCCTTGACACCGATTTCAATCTGTGGTGTTAGACAGCTCCCAATGATGGGTCTCTCCATCATGACGTAGAATATACTGATGTCCGTCATCGCCTAAAACCTTGAAGTAGCGGTGGTCCGGCGCCAGCCATCGATCGAGCACTTTTACGATCTCGATGCATTGTTGACCCAGGTGAAGGCGACGCGGAGTTTCCTCGCCGCGATATCCCGCGTAACATTCGACCTGTACGACGCCCGTCATAACGGCTTGCTCCCTACTGCATCAGCTGGTCGATTTGTTTTTCTGCAGCGTCGTGGGGCATGTCACAGCGGCTTTCCAGCCTACCGATCATGCGCTCTCGCAAGCCATCAGAGAAGACATGATAATCACCAGTAATCTCACCCCAGAACTCCCGACTGAAACCTTTGGCCTGGTCCCATGAACCGCGCAGTTTGTTGGTGTACATAGAATCACCTCCATGCAGACTGTCGGTTTACTAATGAACTGGCTGCTAGAACTTTTATTAAATTATACAACTTTTTGCGGGTAACAGAGCGTCTCGCAAAAATACATCTACTGCCTTGACAGAAAGGAGCTGGGGACACTTAAAAACAAGTGTCCCTTTTAAGTGTCCCGCATAATGTAAACTCTTTGAACAAACCCAAATGATGGCGACGTCAGCCGCCCCAGCTAAACCACCTCTGCCAATGCGCCTTTTTGATCGCGCGTTGCACAGTAACAATCTTACGATCTACTTCTTCTTCACCGCGTTCAATTGCCTGTGCAAAGGTAGAGAAGTCGGCCCAGTGAGTTACCGCGTTTTGTGGGGAGAGGATGGCATCGGCGGTCTTGAGCTGTTCTTTGTTAAGGGCGATTCGCGCCAGGGCATCTGCACGGGCGATAACATCGAGAGCGTTGCGCGGTTCGTCGAAGTCCCTGAGAGAATCACCCACGTTGACGGCAATAACAAAATCGGCGCCGAGCTCATGGGCAGCTCTGATCGGAACAGTTTCGGCCCAGCCACCATCGACCAACAACTGGTCTGCGCGCTTGACCGGATTGAGGACCCCCGGCATGGCGCAGGAGGCGGCGATGGAATCACGCAGCCGTCCCTGTTTGAGAACGACCTGTTCGCCGGTCTTCAGGTCAAGGGCGACGGCAGCGAAGGGGATGCGGGTTTGTTCGAAGCTTAAATCGTCAATCAGGTAGGCATAACTGTTCGCTGCGGTTTTCTCGTTGACTAGCGCGGTCTTGGTGACCATCAGGGCGTTAAACACGCCGCGCCGTGCCATACGCCCCATCTCTGCTAGAAACCCTTCGTCATGTGAATCAAGCTCCTTGAAGAAATTGAACCCTGATTCGTCGAATTCATCACTGTCGATATAGGCTGTAAAGCGTGCCTTGATCGCAGCCACGTCGGGTTGCGTAACATACATGGCGCCGATAATCGCACCCATGCTGGTGCCGGTGACAATATCGATGGGGATGCCGTGCTTGGTGAGCCCGTCAAGAACGCCGATGTGGGAAAAAGCCCGTGCCGCACCGCCGCCAAGAGCCAATCCAATTTTAAATTGTTTCAAAATAATGCCGCCTTTGGTCGTGGGTTTGTCAAAACGCAAACAAAGAATAGAGCTGGAATCGGGGACACATAAGTAATGTGTCCCCAATCAGACATGATATCAAAATAAGCAACTTAACTGTTTAATCCTAAGTCCCCAACTCCGGTTTAAGTTTTATTTCATCTCACCATCCCGCTTAATCTCCTCCAGCTCCGCCTGAAAGCGTGATAATTCCAGCTTAAACTCTTCAGACGGCGCAATCTCCGTGCGGAAGTAATGCTGAAAGGCTTCCCAGTTCGGTTGCCCGTCGTTGATAGCCCGGCTACGAGTGACCTGCTCTTCAAGCGCTTTGTAGCCTGCATCACTCGCGTTGGCAGATTCTGTGTCGGCTTCGGACCAGGTGAAGTTGGAAAAACGTCCAAGCTCACCGGTATTAAGGCGCTCTGGGTGATGGGCGATGAGATAGTTGAAGCGGGCACGCTTAAGTGCGATCAAGGCGTGCTGGTGGTCGCGTTGGGCGTTGGCGGTCGTAGTGAATTCCGGCTTGTTTTTGATCAACAACGCGGCCAGATTATCTTGCCAATGGTTCTGCGCAGTCAGGTAACGATCCATGGTTGACTGGGACTGTTGCAAATCAGTGGCATGGGCAATGTTAACCAGCAGGCAAATGACCATGAACAGAGAGATGAGGGTGGGGCGGAATGATGACACGTCTGTCTCCTTGAGTATGGTTTCAGAACTGAGCCAGTATACACTGTGGTAGCTGAGGACAGTTAATAAAGAGTGTCCCTTTTGAGTGCCCCCAATCGCCTAAAAAGTGAAAGGCCCGCACTTGTCGCCGGGCCTTCTTAATACATTCTCTTCGCGCCCTTATCACGGGCTTGGCAGGCAACCTCGCATTGCCTGCATCTGGTGCAAACTGTCCAATAATCAGAGTCTGTTTCGATAGGCAACCTCCTTTGTGCGGCCAACAATCCAACCGCTGACTCCACATTTACATTATACACCATCTTAAGGTATCGAGCCAGGGACACTTTAAAAACAAGTGTCCCTTTTGGGAGCCGGGGACACTACCGGTAGTTCCCCTTTTATGTAAACTTGTGCTCTGAGTCAGGATAGCCAGGTACATAGTCAGGCACTGCACAAACCCTGAAGCCCACCTAGCGCCACTCTCACCGCATCTTGCTCGGCCTGTTGTTTAACCGCCAGGTCGACCGACTCCGCCACCAACCGTTCGGCCAGAACAGCGCAGACACACCCCGCGGCAAAGCCATAAACCAGGCCCATTTTGAACAGGGTGCCGGCCTCCATCTCGTAATTGAGGACCTTCAGCTGCCGGTACTCCTCGCTGATCCCGTGCAGGGATCGCAATAGATGCGGGTTGGCCGAGTCGCTGCGTTCCTGGCCTTCGTAGAAGGTGTCGACACTCGCCGTAACACCCAGGTGCGCGGTGATGCCGAGCCTTTTCGCCGCCTCGGCCAGTGCTACTGTAACATAAGGATCAGCAGCGGCAGGGAACTCGACCGGTGCTATATCCAGGGCGGCTCCCTGCCGGCAGAGGGCGGCGTTCGAGATCACCAGGTCACCGGCCTTGACCTCTGTGGCTATGCCGCCGCTGGTGCCGACCCTGATGATGGTACGGATGCCGACGGCCACCAGTTCGTTGACGACGATCGACAGTGATGGTGCACCCATGCCGCTGGTGGCGGCGACGAACTTGTTACCGTTGGCCATTTGACACAGGTAGCTGTGCAGGCCACGATTCTCTGAGAGCGTCGCCAGGCAACTGACGCCGTCAGTCTTCTGGGCGATACAACGTGCACGTTCCGGGTCACCGCAGAGTAGGGCGGTGACCGGCGATGCAGATCCGAGGTCTTTTTTGCCGAAACCGATATGGTAAAGCCGTTGCTGAGTCATCCTGTTACCCTCCTTAAGTGCAGCAAACCAACTACAATACTAGAATCTTCCCGGTAGATCGCAACAACAAAAGCGAATCGGAGCCGGGGACACTTGAGCCGGGGACACTTAAAAACAAGTGTCCCTTTTGAGTGTCCCATTAAAGTCATTTGCTCTTCGTCGTTTCTCCGTTACAATTTTAACCTTCTGGGAACAAGCAGGAAAGTGTCGTTGCGCTGGTTTAGAAGCAGGCGAAAGGCTATGTGCGGGGTGGGCATGAGATGAATACTACAAACTTTTATGTTGAACTGATCGTCATTGGCCTTGGCCCGTTCCTTTGCCTTGTCCTGGTCTCCAGTACCCTTTTTGCCATTGATCCGGCGACGATGATCGCCTTTGTCTCCTGGGGAAACTTCGTCATGCTGTTACCGATCATATACTTGCTTGGCATCATTACTGACCGTGGCGCAGACGCGCTTTTCGACTGTTGCTGGGAATCGCAGATGAAAAAGGAGCTGTCTGATGATCAAAGGCGGGCGGCCCGGTGTTTGATCCTGACTAAAGGGGAGAAGTTAGCAGAGCTTATAGAATATGGTCGCAGTCGTATGCGCATCTGCCGCGGCTGGGCGTTCAACTGCCCATTATTGATGGTTGCAGTTGCCGTCTATGCTCTGCGGGAGGGTCTTGACCACAGCGATCTTTTCTTAATAGAACTGATGCTTGCCGTTCTCGCAGTTGCAGCCTGGTTTAGTTGGCGCACTTTGGCTCGATCTGACTACCAGAAGGTCAAGGATAGTGGCAAGTTGCTGAAAACGTGAATCAGAATTAGAGATGGGGACACTTAAAAACAAGTGTCCCTTTTAAGTGTCCCCAATTCGGTGTTTGTCATTTTGTATGTTGGCAATTGGAACGCATTTAAGGCTTTCAGTAGATTGTGAGCAATAGATTGTTAATCTGTTTACCTTGTATCTTTATAAGAACCAAAAGCACAACCGGCGGGTCGCGTCCCGCCAGACGCCATCTTTTTTGTCCAGGCGGCCACAAAAAGGATGTAAAAAAGACCTTGCTCCTGGCGGAGGGCATCT
>CAZXBD010000288.1:0-1823 GCA_964638305.1 uncultured Geobacteraceae bacterium
TGCGAGTCTTTCATCAGCGTTTCATATGGATTTGCTCCTGTAATACTAAAGCCCTTTGCTTTGCCCTCGAGCGGCACGATCAGCCGCACCGGAATCCGATAGTCTTGCCCAGGCCACCATTCGGCGACATTGATTTCAATCAGCTTCTGTCGCGTCGTGCCTGTCACCTCGTCCACATGCCAGTCCTGCAGGATCTTTATATCCAGCGTGCTTTCGTCAAGAATTTCTTCGGTATTGAATACGCCGTGTTTCACACCAGAATCTTGTGCAAATGCGGTGGCAGACGTTTCGACAACCATAAGAGCCGCGAGAATAACCAGCGATGCTGCTATTCGAATTCGATTCATTTCAATATTCATTGTTTTTCCTTTGCAGATATTTGATATGGCATACACTTTTATTAATCAATGACCACTCTTACTGTGATGATCCTCGGGTGACATTATTCTTTTGCTTTGTAAAATTCTTCCACCGCGGTGGCCGTGATCTTCCCGAGCGTGATATAGCCCGCTGAGCTGTAGTGGACTCCATCTTTCCCAATGGGCAACCTGCCGGGATATAGAGTGGTCACGTTGGGGAGTTCTCGACCCGCTCTATTCTGGGCCGCGATGACGGTTGCGAGGTGCCGCTGTTTTTTGGCAACCGGGGTAGCGCCTTTGAGCAAGCCGTTGTCATCCATGTAGGACAGAGCGACTTGAAGCAAGTCCCCGTCATTGACTGGGCCTCGGCCCGCCAGCTTCTTGATTTCGAGCGTCTGTTCTTTACTCATGCGGGACAGAACAGATCCAAGCAACTGCTCGTCTTTGGCATAGGACGGAACAAATGTCGGCAGATTCGAGACGCCAAGGTCTGCGCTTAGGTCCGAAATGAGCTGTTTGAAATTATCATCATACTCTTCGGCAAGCCCTTTTTTTCCATCGGCGGATGCTTGCTTCCAGACAAAGCCACAAAACTCCGGCTGCGAAATTCGCTTGGCTTCAGCAACAGCATTCATCAGATCCTTATACAGCGACCCCTTTTTACCATCCTTGCTACGCTCGGCCCGCTCAAATGACCAGTTCTTCTCAAAGGCGCTTATTCCCGTTGCGCCACACGAAACCTTGATAATGCCGATGGTGTCGTCCGGCCAGAAATCGGCAAGTTGATGTGCCAATGACACGCCGGGCCCGAACTTGTTACTCGGCACTAAGTATTCCCACCCGCCATTCGCCCAGATTCTTATGCGATCGTGTTTTTGATTGTAGGGCGACTCCAGTTCGGTCGCCCGCCCCGAACCATTCATATTAGATTGTCCCATTAAGACGAATACGCGAAATTTTCCGCTTTTGGAAATCGCCGCTTCGCCGCCGCCCATGCTGTTCGCCTGTTGAAAACCGGTCGTCTTCCATTTCGCAGCCACTTCACCCGTCCCAACCGAGGGGGCCTCAACACTCGCCTTTCCCTTGCCTTGAACCGCATCCCCAGCCTGCGTCGGTTGTGCCGCTGCGGCCGGGCGCGTCTTCCTCTGCCTGGATTGGCGGAACTGTTGGCGCACGGCCTCGATTTCTTCTGCGGATAGCTTGCCGTCGCCGTCTGCGTCCGCTTGGGGAAAACGCTTGAGCATTTTCGCCAGTTGCTCTTCGGAGGGCTGTTGCGCTTGCGCACTGGAGAAGGGCGCCGTCGCCAGCAGAGCGAGGATCACGAAGAGCAGGATGGGCTGTTGTTTCATCATGTTGTACGATTCCCTATTTATAAACTGATAGCGATTTGAATAGTCGGTAGTGGACCAAGAGTAACGCAATCGGGATGCATTTGATGTCACCTTCCCTTCCGGCTCAACTGTC
>CAZXBD010000289.1:0-2313 GCA_964638305.1 uncultured Geobacteraceae bacterium
TAATAATCTGTCCAACTCCTTATACTTATTCCTAATGCGTTCTTGAACGCTATTTATCGCCAGATTATTTATAAAAGTCTGCAAATAAGAATCCAATAACCTCCCGACTCAATAGCGGTCCAGGCCGCGCTATAGCGTAATAAGGGACAACTCCGCATGGATACACCTATATTTCTAAGGAGATCATGTATGAAACTCTCTGAATTGCTTTGCGTTGCAACTTTCGTGGCTCTCGTGCTGCCCGGGAGCGTGAGCGCGGCCTCAATTAACCTCTCATTCACCGGTGTGGTCGATAATTCGGGCGCAACGGTCGGGGGGGTCGCCGCGCCTATCGGCTCATCGTTCTCCCTTGACATGGTCATTGATGATACCAATGCCGTGATCGGACAGTATGTAATTCAGAGCATCAGCTACACAACGGTCAATGGTACATACGTCACAATAGCAGCCTCATGGGCCAAGGATCTCTTAGCCACTCCGGTCGGGCCGTCAATCAATCTCACGCAGCTCGGCGGCTTTTTCGAAGTTAATGGCACCACTGAGCATTTCGGGATGAATCTGTCAAATTTTGGAGCTTCGTCGTTTGACAACCCACTCAGCTGGAACGGCGCGGCGATTACTGGTGACATTATCGTACGAGGCATCGGTGGCTTTGCCTCGCCCGACCAGTTGTCGGGAATCAGCCCATTCACTGGGACGCTCTCGGTCTCCACGCTGCCGAGAGAGTTCTTCGACAAGGAGATCACCGACGGTAATGATTACGATGACGATGGAGCAATTGACCTCGCCGTTGAAGTCGGTATAGAAACCCAATCAACCTACGACTTCAAGATCAACTACAACCAGCCCAGTTTACCGCCCGTACAGATCGAAGACACCGTACCGGCCGAATGGCAAGTCATGGGTTTGGAAAACGACAACCTGAACTGTGAGTTTACAGGCGCCAATAAGAAAGACAATGGCAAGAGCGCAACCATGCTGGCCTGCCTGCCTGAGAGCACTGAAGGCGAGGTCACTGTATTGGTCGACGCGCGTTGTCATGACAGCAGAAACAACAAGAAATGCAGGCCAACTTCATGCGGTGCCTTGTATCTGAACAATGGCGCTGCGGCCTACGAAATTGACCCGGACACCGGCGAGCCTGTTCTTGATGACGAAGGCGATCGCCTGCCACCTCTGCTGGAAACCAACAGTCTCTGCTTGGTCGCAGTATCTGATCTCAATGGCGGTGGTATCGATTACACCGGCAATGGCGATGAAGATGGCGATGAAATGCCGGATTGGTTTGAAGCCTGTGAAATTGGCACTGATCCGTGTGACCCCGACAGCGATGATGATGGTTATGACGACTACATTGATGACTGCCCACTTGAAGGTCCGGCGGACCCAGCCTTGGGAGAAATCCTCGGTGAAGACGGTTGTATCCACCAATCACAGTGCAGTGATGGCCTCGACAACGAGCCCGATGGCAGTACCGATTTCCCGGATGATGCATCCTGTGACGACATCCTGGACGACAGTGAAGATACGGTGGATTCGTCATCTATCTGTGGAATCCCAACACCTCTCGAAGAGGGGTTGTGTGTATGTGGATTTCCTGAGATTGGTTGCTACGAAGAAACTTTCACCTGTGAATCTTCAGAAGATTGTCCTGACACTTGCGGGGGGCTACCAATGTGCGTTTTACCTGGAAACAATTTTCCTGAAGAGTGTGGTGTGAACAATTCTGAGGGTTGTTTTTACATAGATCCATAAGAGACAAGCGCTTCGGTTCCGCGCCGAACTTAAACGTCTAACTGCAAGAGCCGTCAATCACTGGCGGCTCTTTCAATAAGAACACCCCGACAGGTAATCACTGAAAAGGGGCAGTGCTGTCGAGGTCTTTGCTAATGGGTAGGTAAGTGCCTGCTACGATCATGGGGTTAGTTCGATCACCTTTTTCTCTGCAACCTCAATCACGTCAGTTTGAATCTTTCCCATGAGTTCAGACTCACTGCTATATTCCAGTATCGGCAGAGTATAAGTAAAATAAACGCTATATTCAGTTAAAACTCAAAGTACTAAACAACCACTCACACGCATCATTCAATTGAAATTCCGCACACTCTGGTCAACTTTGCGTGTTCAGATTCCAAGATTGGCAGGATACAGTGGGTTTTTCGCCAATCCTTCAATCCGGGACGAGATCGACCATACCGTCACCACAATGGGAACAGTAAGTCTGTGTCATGGTTGAGTTTATTTATTCAGCTAAATAAACCTACCGGCAGGCTCGGCGAAGCCCGGCAATCCGGCAATAGTGCTGTCGCTGCA
>CAZXBD010000290.1:0-39878 GCA_964638305.1 uncultured Geobacteraceae bacterium
CTGACCGTGACCTTCGATCCGGGAACCGACCCGGATCTGGCCCAGGTCAACGTGCAGAATCGCGTCAGCCAGGCCAGCTCTCAGTTGCCCGAAGTGGTCGCCAAGCAGGGGGTCATCGTGCAGAAGCGTTCCAACGCCTTCATGATGGTCATCAGCTTCTACTCCGAGGATGATCGCTACGACCAGACTTATCTGGGCAACTACGTCAACCTCTACCTGCTCGATGCCATCAAACGTATCCCAGGTGCGAACCTTTCGAGTATGTTTCCGGTCCCTGACGTTGCCATGCGCATCTGGCTCAAGCCTGACCGTCTGGCGCAGATGGGGCTGACCGCCAATGACGTCTCCAACGCCATTTCGGGACAGAATCAAGCCTTTGGCGTCGGTTCGATCGGTCAGAACCCGACCACGGATGGGACCCAGCAGAGCTTTGTGGTCACCTCCCAGGGGATGCTCACCAAACCGGCTGAGTTTGACGATATCATTCTTCGTACCGATGAAGAAGGGTCGGCCATTGTCCGTCTCAAGGATGTCGGTTACGCCGCCCTCGGCTCCAAGGATTACTCACTGCGAGCCAAGGTTGACGGCAAAACGTCGGCCGCGATTATCGTCTACCAGCAGCCCGGGGCTAACGCCATCGAAACCTCGGCCAATGTCCGTGCTCTGATCGATCAGATCCAGCCGAGCTTCCCAGATGGTCTCAAATACAACATCGTGCTCGACACCAGCACCTTTACCGAGGCTTCCATCGAAAAGGTGGTGCACACCTTCTTCGAAGCGGTGATCCTGGTGGTGATGGTGGTCTTCCTCTTCCTGCAGAGTTTCCGCGCGACCATTATCCCGATCATCGCCGTGCCGATCTGTATCGTCGGCACTTACATCGGTATCTATATGCTCGGTTTTTCCACCAATATGCTCACCCTGTTCGGCATGATTCTGGCCATCGGTCTGGTGGTCGATGATGCCATCATCGTCGTTGAGAGCGTCGAGCACAGTATGGCGACCCTCGGCATGAATGCGAAGGAAGCGGCGGTCAAGGCGATGGAGGAATTGGCTGGAGCCCTGATCGCTATCGTTATGGTGCTGGTCTCGGTATTCCTGCCGGTCGCTTTCCTGGGCGGCATGACCGGAACCCTCTACAAACAGTTCGCCATCACCATCGCCATCGCCATGGTGATCTCCGGCATTGTTGCGTTGACCCTTTCACCTGCTCTGGCGGCGCGTGTCCTCAAACCGGCCACGCATGAGAAGAAGGGGTTTTTCAAGTGGTTTGAAAATGGCTTTACCTGGGTGACCAATCACTATGTGGGCGGAGTCCGCTGGCTGATCGGACACAAACTGATCGGTATGCTGCTGTTCGTCGGTGTGCTGGTCGGCACGGTCTTTATGTTCAGTATTGTCCCGGGTAGTTTCGTTCCCGAGGAGGATCAGGGCTATATTTTTGTTGGCAGCATCATGCCCGACGCTTCCAGCCTGGATCGGACCTCAGCCGCGAGTGACGAGGCTGTCAAGATGCTCCTCGAGAACTCGGCGATGAATGCGGTCGCCCAGATTGACGGCTACAGCATCATCGATAGCCAGAACAAGACCAACACGGCGCTGATGTTTGCCTCGCTAAAACCTTACGATGAGCGCAAGGAGGAGAATCAGTCGGCTTTTGCCGTAGTTGCCGATATGCGTAAAAAACTGGGAGGCATCAAAGAGAGTATTATTTTCCCTCTCAATCCACCATCGATTCCTGGTCTGGGAACCACCGGCGGTTTCGAGTTCTACATTCAGAGCATGGGCGGCGGTAGCTCGCAGGATCTGGATAAGGTGACTAAAGATTTTGTTGCCAAAGCCCGCGAGAACAAGACCTTGACCGGCGTCTCCACGACCTTCTCCGCGTCGGAGCAGCAGCTCTATTTTGATCTCGACCGCGCACGCGCGGAAATCCTCGGCGTTCCGGTTGCGGATGTCTACCAGACCCTGCAGGCCTATTTCGGTTCCTCTTACGTTTCCCAATTCGTCGATTTCGGCCGGATCTGGCAGGTCATCATCCAGGCTCAGCCTGAATATCGCGACCAGCCCCTTGATTTTGAACAGATTTATGTGCGTTCGGCCAACGGCAATATGATACCGCTCACGTCCTTGGCCACGGTCCGCTATGTCGCCGGCCCCGGCCTGCTACCGCGCTTCAATAACTTCCCGGCGGCCAAGCTGACCGGAAACCAGTCCCCCGGTCACAGTAGCGGGGAGGCGATCGCCGCCATGGAAGCGGTTGCTGCCGAGGTTCTCCCCTCGGGCTATGGTTTTGCCTGGTCTGGCCAGGCCTTCGAGGAGAAGAAGGCCGGTGGGACTTCAAACTCCGCCTTTATCTTCGGCCTGATCATGGTTTTCCTGATCTTGGCCGCACAGTATGAAAAATGGTCGCTGCCGATCGGTGTCGTCATGGCGGTCCCCTTCGCCGTCTGTGGCGCCCTGCTGCTGACCTGGGGAAGGGGCCTTGAAAATGATGTCTACTTTCAGGTCGGCCTGGTCACTCTGGTCGGCCTGGCGGCCAAGAACGCCATCCTGATTATCGAGTTCGCCGTTGAGAACCTGCATAACGGGATGGAAGTAGGCGAGGCGGCCATCGAAGCGGCCCGCTTGCGACTACGGCCGATCGTCATGACCTCGCTGGCCTTTATTCTTGGCTGCGTGCCGATGGCGATCGCCACCGGCGCTGGTGCCAATAGCCTGCACGCGATCGGCACCGGGGTCATCGGCGGCATGCTCGCCTCAACCTGTGTCGCCTCGTTCTTCGTGCCGCTCTTCTTTGTTGTACTCGAGGATGCCACCGGGCTGTTCAGCCGGAAAAAGAAGTCTGCGCCAGAGGTTGCGGACCAAGGAGGTGACCATCATGCATAACCGTTTGCTTGCCGGTCTTATCCTTCTGTTCCTGTGTGCCTGCACCATCGGCCCCGACTACGTAAAGCCAACGGTCGAAACACCCGCAGCGTGGACGGTCTCCTATGACGCCGCGGCCGGCCTGGTCGACACCACCTGGTGGCAGCAGTTCAACGATCCGGTCCTTGACGAACTGATCACTACGGCGCTGGCTGATAATCTTGACATCAAGGCCGCTACGGCCCGGGTTGACCAGTTTCTCGGCCAGTGGCGCACCACCCGCTCTGAGTTCTTCCCGCAGATCGGCGCCTCGGCGAGTGCTTTCCGGCAGAAGGACACAGAGACCGGACTGTTCCCAGGCGACAATGATGATTACAGCTCTTACCAGGGAGCGCTCAATGCGACCTGGGAGATCGATCTGTGGGGGAGAATCCGTCGTTCGAATGAAGCAGCTCAGGCCGATCTTTTGGCCAGCGAGGCGGGTCGTCGTACTGTCTTGTTAACACTGGTAAGCAATGTCGCCAGTAGCTACCTGACTCTGCGCGGACTTGATCGCCAGTTGGAGATTGCCCGTGAGACTGAGCAGGCTTATGCCGAGTCTCTGCGCATCTTCCGCCTGCGTCACAAGCATGGTACCGTTTCACTGGTTGAGGTCAGCCAGGTCGAATCGGAATATGAAAATGCCCGTCAGGCCGTCCCGCAACTGGAAGGCCAGGTCTCTCAGCAGGAGCACCTGATCTCTGTTCTGCTCGGGCGCAATCCGCAAACCATTACACGGGGGAAAACGATTGACGAGTTAACCCCTCCGGAAATTCCGGCCGGGCTCCCATCGGAACTGCTCGCACAACGCCCCGACATTATCCAGGCCGAACAGGAATTGATTGCCGCCAACGCCCAAATCGGAGTGGCCCGCTCACTTTATTTTCCTCGCGTTGCACTGACTGGTGCTTACGGTACTGCAAGTATCCATTCCAATGATCTGTTCGAGGGCCCGTCTGCGATATGGGATATCGGTGGCAACGTTTTGGCTCCTATCTTTACCTTTGGCGCGATCGAAGGGCAGGTCATGACCTCCGAGGCCGCTCAGCGTGAAGCCTTATACCGTTATCAGCAGTCGATCATTACCGGCTTCCGTGATGTGGAGGACGCCCTGGTGGCAACCACCAAGGGACGCGAAGTACAGTCTGCCAAGGGACGGAGAGTCAACGCTTTACAGACCTATGCGAAGCTTGCAGGTGCTCAGTACGATGCAGGGACGACCAGTTATCTGCAGGTCCTTGACGCCAACCGGAGTCTTTTCTCGGGACAGCTTGACTACGTGCAAACCCAGTCCGACGTGTTAAGCAGCCTGGTCGATGTTTATCGGGCCATGGGTGGTGGTTGGGTTGATATTGCTGATCAGGGGACAGTTGAGGCAACTGCAGAATCCACTCAGACTGTTAACTGAATAAGTCAGCTGCTAAACAGACATGACTGACGAGAAAAAGAAGTTCCGGAAGTTTCGCAAGGAGCATAAACGGTTTAGCCGGTTGCATGATAGCTTTTGGACCTTGATTGACTGAATCGCGCCTATGTTTACTATCACCCTTTGCGTTCTAAAAAATGTCTTGAAAATCACCATCAAAAGATCACAAAAGCCCTCTTTCTAAGAAACGAGGGCTTTTGATTTAAAATACTTAAAAGGCGTATTGTGACTGAAAGGACAATTATCAAAAAACCGTCGAGCATCCAAGCTTGCTATAATGGTAGATATTTATATCAAGGTAAGCCGTTATTAATGGTTTGCAGTTTTAACCATATAAAGTATTATCAAATCCGTTGGTTTTGAATTGATTTACACCTTTTTAATGGGCTAACAAGCCTATCTGATTTCATAGAAAATCAACGCGGACTTCCACTGATTGAGCCTTTAGGAGGTATAGATGCGTTTTGTTGTAATTCTGATGTTGGGCACGACCTTGTTGATGTCAGGTTGTATCAAGGTTGGTCCTGATTTCACCACGCCACCGGCCCCGGTGGCTGATTCCTGGCTGGAGCCAGACAACAAGCAATTAACTGCCAAAACAGATCAGCATGAGGAATGGTGGACTGTTTTCAATGACCCCGTTCTGAACAAGCTGATTGAAGACAGCTACCAACAAAACCTCGGCCTGCAGATTGCCGGTTTGCGAATTTTAGAAGCGCGGGCACAACTCGGGATTGCTACCGGCAACCTCTATCCGCAACAACAACAAGCATTTGCCGGCACTGCCGCTGTCGGTTCGAGTCGCCATGCAGCGAACACCGCTGGTGGCGATCTGCATTTTAAAGATCTGAGCACCGGCATGAACGCCGCATGGGAAATCGATTTCTGGGGAAAATTCAGACGTGGAGTCGAGGCTGCCGATGCGCAGTTTTTGGCAGCTATCGCCGATTATGATGACGTTATGGTCCTTCTGACGGCAGACGTTGCCCGGGCCTACTTTTTGATCCGCACCAATGAAGAACGGATTGTTCTGGCTGAGGAGAGTGTTGCAATCCAGAAAAGGTCTTTGGAAATTGCTGAAAACCGTTTCGATGGTGGGCTTGTGACTGAGCTGGACGTACAACAGGCGCGTTCCCTGCTCGCCAATACTCTTGCGACAATTCCTCAACTGCAACTTGGTTATCACCAGGCCATGAATGCGTTGAGCGTCTTATTGGGACAACCGCCGAGCGATATGACCGCAACCCTAAATGCCCCCGGCCATGTGGCAGGCATTCCTAAGGCGCCTGTAAAGGTTGCTGTCGGGGTGCCTGCAGATCTTTTGCGCCGTCGACCTGATGTGCGTCGTGCAGAGCTCCAGGCGGTAGCCCAAAGCTCTCTGATTGGTGTGGCTAAGGCAGACTTATACCCCCATTTTACCTTGATTGGCAGCGTTGGTTTGCAAGCCAGCGAGAGCTCCTTGACGAACAAAGGCGGTAGTCATTTCAGTGATCTTTTCAGCGGTGACAGCCTGACGTATTTCACCGGGCCCTCACTAACCTGGGATTTACTCAACTACGGACGGATCAAGAACCAGGTGCGGGTGCAGGATGCTCGTTTGCAGCAATTAATTGTTAATTATCAGAATACGGTGTTACGGGCCGCTCAGGAAACGGAAGACGCCATAATTGGTTTCCTGAAGAAACAGCAGGAAGCGTTCCACCTTGAAGATGCCGTAACTGCTTCCCAACGCTCCGTTGATATCTCTCTGCTGCAATATGGAGAGGGCCTGACTGACTACCAGCGAGTTTTAGATGCACAACGCGGGTTGTCGCTCGACCAGGACGCTTTGGCCAGAACCCAGGGCGTGGTCGTTCTCAATCTAGTGAGCATATACAAGGCCCTTGGTGGCGGATGGCAGACCAGGACGGGCCAGGATTTTGTTAAACCTGAGACACAACAACAGATGGCAGAGCGCACTGACTGGGGCGGCCTACTGGAAGAACCGAAAAAAGAAGCAGACGAGGCCAGCAAAGAATCTGGCTGGCTCTGGCCGGATTGGTAAATAAGACGTAGCGCGAAAACTCACAACCAAGCTTGATCAGGTGCTTTTTGCCTTTAACTTTTCACTGTTAACTGAAACAGGTGTGCTATGAAAAATCGATTGATATGGATCCTCTCGCTTCTCGCATTTCTCCCACTTTTACTGACTCTTGTCGCCTGTGGGGAAAAGGAAGTTGTTGGAAAAGACGAAGTTCGGCCGATCAGGGCAATGAAGATCGCTGATGTTGAACCTTTCGGTGGGCGCTGGTACCCAGGTCAGGCGACAGCAACCCAGGAGGCCAACCTGTCGTTTCGGATTGCAGGAACGGTTAACCGCATCCCTGTTGATATTGGTGATGAGGTCAAGCAGGGGGACTTGCTCGCTCGCCTTGATCCAAGGGATTACCAGGTCGAATTGAATAATGCGAAGGCTCAGCAGCGCAAGGCGATTTCTGGTTTTGAACTGGCTGAATCGGAATATGACAGAGTTTTAAGAGTTTTTGAAAAAGATCCCGGTGCTGTCAGCAAGTCGATGGTCGACACACGCAAGGCGCAGAAAGACTCTGCCGAAGCGCAAATAGAATCCGCCAAGGCTGCCGTTGAGCGTGCCACTGACAATATGAGCTACACCTACCTGAAAGCGCCTTTCGACGGTGTGGTTGTTGAGAGGTTTGTCGAGCAGTTCGAAGATATCCAGGCCAAAGAAGTGGTTACCCGCCTGCTTGATAACAGTAGTATCGAATTTACGGTGCAGGTGCCGGAAACCCTGATGGAACATGTTGATATAGTTAGAACCCTGGGTGCCTTCGTAGTCTTCGATACTTACCCCGGTGTTAAAGTACCGGCCAAAGTCAAAGAAGTCGGCAAAGAGGCTTCTAAGACTACGCGTACATATCCTGTGACCTTGATTATGGCTCAACCCGATGGTTTCAAGATCCTTCCAGGAATGGCCGGCAAGGCGAAAGGTGATAAAGAAGCAACTGCGAAGATCGCCGGGAATGTTGGCATGGTTGGATTCGAAATTCCAATTACCGCAGTTTTTTCAGACGATGCTGATAAAACCTTTGTATGGGTGGTTGATCAGAACAGCAATCAGGTCAACAAGCGAGAGGTGACTCTTGTCAACCTGACTGAAACCGGTGCCATGGTGACCGGTCTGGAGAAGGCTGAAACCATAGCGACTGCAGGGGCCAACCTGCTTGTTGAGGGTCAAGAGGTCCGCATCCTTGAATAGCAAATGTCCTTGATGAAAAACCTGCCATACTTTGTTGAACAACCTGATATATGAGGAGATTCGTCTGTGAATCTTGCCAAAATAGCCATTGAGAAAAAAGCCGTTACCTATTTTGTAACCTTCCTGCTTATTGTCGGAGGACTCGCCAGTTTCATGTCTCTCGGCCAGCTCGAAGATCCTGACTTCAGTGTTAAAACGGCCGTAATCCTGACGCAGTATCCGGGCGCCAGTGCGGAAGAAGTCGAACTCGAGGTGACTGATCGTATCGAGATCATCCTTCAGCAGTTAAAGACGATCGATTATATCAAGTCCTTTTCCGCTCCGGGCTACTCGCAGATATGGGTCAATATCAAGACCGAATACTGGTCAGACCGGCTACCGCAAATCTGGGATGAGATGCGGCGCAAAGTCCGCGAGGTTGAGGGCTCTCTGCCGCCAGGTTGTGAAAGGCCGGTTATCAATGATGACTTTGGTGATGTTTATGGGCTCATCATGGCAATCACCGGCGATGGTTTTTCCTACGCCGAAATGGAAGACACAGCCAAGGACCTCAAAAAAGAGCTGAGCCTGGTCGAGGGTGTTGCCCGGGTCGAGCTCTGGGGTGTCCAGCCTAAGGTGATCTATCTCGAAGCCTCTGAAACCCAGTTGAGCCAGCTCGGAATCTCCGACAAGAGCATTATATCCACTCTGCAGCAGCAGAACATGATTGTCGATGCCGGTAGTGTCGATGTTCAAGAGAAACGGGTGCGTATTGCACCGACCGGTGAATTCAACTCTCCTGAGGACATCGCGGAGTTGGCTATTCATCCCTCGATGATTGACAGCCTGCAGAGCCTAGAACAAGGGCAACCGCTTTTGTCGAGCGATGAACTGATTCGAATTCGCGATATCGGCACGATCAGCCGTGGTTACGCTGATCCGCCGCCGACTATGATGCGACTCGACGGTAAGCCTGCATTAGGCATATCCATTACCAATATTGGCGGGGCGAACATTGTTGATGTTGGCCGTAATGTCGATGCCAGGATGAATGAACTCGAGGCAGAACTACCGATCGGCATGGAAATTCACCATGTCCATTGGATGTCGGATGTGGTTGCTGACTCGGTCAATGGTTTCTTCGTCAACCTGGCACAGGCAGTCATTATCGTTCTCATCGTCCTCGCGTTGGCCATGGGTTGGCGTATGGGAACCCTTATTGGTATCGACCTGGTGCTCACAATTTTGGGAACCTTCATCGTCATGGCGATGATGGGCATCGATTTGCAGCGGATGTCGCTAGGTGCTTTGGTTATTGGCCTTGGCATGATGGTGGACAATTCAATTGTTGTCGCCGAAGGATTCACAGTCCGGCGAGAACAGGGGATGGATAAAATCAAGGCGGCAATTGAATCTGCCGGATCACCGGCGATGCCACTCCTCGGCGCGACGGTCGTGGCAGTCATGGCATTTTATCCGATCGGTGGATCAAAAGAGAGTACTGGTGAGTATTGCCTCTCCCTGTTCACAGTCGTTGGTGTTTCTCTTGTCGTCAGCTGGTTTGTCTCCATGACTCTGACACCGCTCAAATGCATCGATATGCTGCCCGATCCCAAGCCGCGGGAAGAGGATCACGATCCCTTCGGCAGCAAATTCTATAAAATTTTCCGTGGCCTATTGGAAAAAGCAATCCGTTTACGCTTGCTCTTCATTGCAGTGATGGTTGGTTTGCTGGTTGCGTCTTTTGCCGGCTTTGGTTATGTCGAGCAACTCTTTTTCCCTTCCTCGTCGATGAGCAAGTTCATGGTTGACTACTATGCTCCCCAGGGAACCCGTATCCAGACGACCGCCGAAGATATGGCGGCTCTCGAAGCGAAGTTCCTCGCCGATGAGAGAGTCGACAATGTCGCGTCCTTTATCGGTTCCGGGCCGCCGCGTTTTTATCTGCCCGTTGAGCCTGAATCTGCCAATACGGCCTATGGCCAGTTGATCGTCAATCTCCATGATTTCCGTGAAATCGATGGTCTGATTAAGGATATGACCCCGTGGCTGGCCGAGAATTACCCTGACGCCATGGTGCCGATGCGTAAGTTTGATGTCGGCCCTGGACAGACCTGGCAGTTTCAGTACCGGATCAGTGGTCCGGCAATTGCCGATATCGAGGTGTTGCGTGGTTTGGGAGAACAGGTCCTGGAAATCTTGCGTGAAGAACCAACAGCAGGTGCAATGCAGTTGGATTGGCGGCAAAAGGTGCCAATGATGGTGCCGGTATATAATCAGGAACGTGCCCGGTTTGCCGGCGTCGAACGCGAAGACGTGGCTCATGCCACCAAGCGGGCCTATGACGGCTTGCCGATTGGTCTTTATCGTGAGAATGACGAATTGCTGCCGATCATTCTGCGCCATGTTGAGGATGATCGTGCCAGCCTTGCCTCAATGGATGTCCTGCAGGTTCAGCCCGGGCTCTCTACTGACACAATCCCGATTGCCCAGGTGACCGATGGCATCAAGATGGCGTGGGAGGAGACTCGTATATGGCGTCGTGATCGTCGTCGAACGGTCACTGTTCAGGCCAATACTGTTCTTGGTGTCACACTACCGACCCTTATGAATCATATCCAGGCCAAGGTTGAGGCGCTCGAATTGCCTCCTGGCTATAAGGCGGAATGGGGCGGAACCACCGAGGACTCGGTCAAGTCGCAGAAGGCGCTGCTTCCGGGCTTTGTTCCAACCTTTGCAGTCATCCTCTTTATCCTGGTGGCTTTGTTTAATGCTTTCAAGCCGCCTATCGTCATCATGTTGACCGTGCCTTTCGCCATGATCGGTATCACGACAGGCCTTCTGTCCTTTCAGGCACCGTTTGGTTTCATGGCCTTGCTCGGCGCCATGAGTCTTATGGGGATGATGATCAAGAACGCTATCGTGCTGCTCGACGAGGTGAATATCAACCTTGCTGGTGGTATGGGGCAGTATGATGCCGTGGTTATAGCTGCCTTGGCTCGTCTGCGACCTGTGGTGCTTGCTGCTGCCACCACGGTGCTTGGTGTGGTGCCGCTGCTACAGGATGTGTTCTGGGTCGGTATGGCGATTACCATTATGGCTGGACTGGCTTTCGGTACAGTGCTGACTATGCTCGTAGTTCCGGTGCTTTACTGTATGTTCTTTAAAGTAGCTTCTCCTGATAAGGGCAGCTAAGGGCTTGGAGCTTGGAGCCAGGAGTCTGTAGCAGAAGCTAAAAAACAAACAGGGCAGGCTGCTTTTTATAAGTTGCCTGCCTTTTTTTCGCCATGCTTGAGATACCCATCTTCAATGCAAGCGATTGTAATAACAGAGCTTTACAATAAAATAAATCAACTTCAAGAACTTGTGCATTTGATCGCATGAAGTAATATTGAATGTCATGGGTGACAACGCACTGACGTAACCTCGGAGTTCGTTACGGTAGTGTCTGGATATGATTGAAACTACAAAACAGATGGAGAGTGCCATGTCAGCTGACCACCATCCCAGTTTCATGCACAGTGTCAAGCGGATGTACGATTTTGCCGTCTCGCGGACAGACTTGCCGCCAGGAATTGCTGAACTGCTCGGGGAGTGTCGATCCGTTTACCAGGTTCGTTTCCAGGTTAAAATCCAAGGTAAATACGAGGTGTTCAAGGGCTGGCGTGCAACCCATAGCGAGCACCGGTTGCCAGCCAAGGGCGGTATCCGCTTCGCCACCGCAGTCAATCAGGACGAAGTCGAAGCGTTGGCTGCGCTGATGACCTTCAAGTGCGCGATCGTCAATGTTCCTTTCGGCGGTTCTAAAGGTGGCCTTTGTCTCGACCCTCGAGACTACAATCGGGAAGATCTCGATAGGATCACCCGCATGTTTGCTCTCGAACTAGAGAAGAAAGGGTATCTTAGCCCCGCTCTGAATGTGCCGGCTCCGGATATGGGAACCGGCCAGCGAGAAATGGCTCTCATGGCTGATGTCTACCGGACGCTGCATCCAGAAGATATCGATGCCGCGGCGTGCATCACCGGAAAACCTCCTGAGATGGGCGGGATAGATGGCAGGACTGAAGCCACAGGGCGCGGCGTGCAGTACGCCATGCAGGAGTTCTTCCGTCATGCCGAGGATGTCAATGCAGCCAAGCTGGCGCCCGGATTGGACGGGAAGCGTGTGGTTGTCCAGGGCCTCGGCAATGTTGGTTACCATGCCGCCAAGTTCCTCGAGGAGGAAGATGGCTGTTTAATCCTCGGTATCATCGAGCGTGATGGAGGCCTTTGGAACGAGAAGGGCCTGAATGTTGAAAGTGTCTCTGCCTATCTTAGGGAGAATGGCGGTGTTAAAGGATATCCTGACGCCGAATACGTCGCTGACGGGACCTCTCTGCTTGAAGCTGACTGCGAGATCCTGGTGCCGGCGGCACTGGAGAGCCAGATTCATGAGGACAATGCTGATAAAATCAAAGCCAACCTGATCGTTGAGGCTGCGAACGGCCCGGTTACCGCAGAGGCCGACGAGATCCTGCGCCAGCGCGGCAAAATTATCATCCCGGACATGTATGCCAATGCCGGCGGGGTGACAGTCTCTTACTTTGAGTGGACTAAAAACCTGGCTCATATGCGCTTTGGTAAGATGGGGCGCCGCTTCCTGCAGTCCAGGGCTGATTCAGCCATAGATGCGCTGGAGCAAGCTATGGGTGATAATTTCCCGGAAAAGATGCGTCAAGGCTTCAAGAAAGAAGCCGACGAATTGAATCTGGTGCGCTCCGGTCTGGAAGACACCATGTGTGAGGCCTACCAGGAAATACGCGAGATCTGGCATTCCCGCGAGGATGTGCCGGACCTGCGTACGGCAGCGTACATTCTGGCGATTGGTCGTGTGGGTCATTACTACACGGAATATGCGATCTAGAGATGAATTCTGGCTCCTGAGCCAGGTTTGATTTAAACCGCTTGATTTGATAGAGGATTGCTTCTGATGTTTTTTCGATTATTGTTGACCATGGTTTTAGCCTGCGGTCTTTTCGCTTGTGCCTCACAGACAGAGGACGTCAACCGACTGCAGAACGCCGGAACCTTCACAACTGTCACGAGCCCCGGTCTCGTGTTTCCTCCCGGCTCGCTCTTCTCGTGGTCAGAAGAAAAGTCCCGTGTCTATAATGATCCAGTGTTCGGAGATATCGACCTGAACAAACTCCTGCGTGAAAGTATTGAAGGGGAGATTGTCTCGCGTGGCCACCGTGTTGAAGGCCGGGGCGGGGAGTACAAGGTCAGTTATGTTGCAGCCCTCGAGCGGTCGCTGTCTGATGAGGAGCTTGACAAATCCTTTGGCATCAACCCGGGGTTGCCCAGCCAGAGCCGGTCTGGACAATCATATGAGAAAGGGACGATTATTATCGATGTCTCTGACGCGGTGTCTACGAGATCCCTGTGGAGGGCTGCTATGCAAGGCTATGTGACTCTCGATCTGTCGGAAAAGGCCCGAAGAGAAAGGGTTAGTCGTATTGTAGGGAAGATGTTCAGGAGCTTCCCCCTTGCAAAATGAGACGGTCTTGGGGTTTTCTTGCCTGGTATCCAATAACTGCGGGTCGTGTTAATGTGTGAGCGTTAGACAGTCTCTGCTGACAAATGATTTACCCCTTAAGGGAGGTTTGTTATGAAACGTATGATCACAGCCATGGTTGTCCCAATGGTCTTGTTGCTGACCGCCATTGTCCCTGCCATGTCAGAAGACTTGCCGCATATTGATCCTCAGGCAGATGAAGTCTTGCAAAAAATGAGCGACTTTCTTTCAGGGCAGAAGCAGTTCACCTTCCATGCCGAAAATTCTCGAGATGAGCTGCAAGACTCTGGGCAAATGCTTCAATTTGCCAACGGGGTTGATGTGACGGTCAAGCGCCCGGGAAATCTGTTTGCTGAAGCCACTGGAGACCTCAGGTCTTTGAAATTCTTTTATAACAAGGGGCAGGTCGTCCTTCACGACGTCGGTCTTAACTTCTTTGCTGAGTTGGCAGTGCCGATGACATTGGAGAAGGCAATGCCTTTTGCTTTAAAGAATTTCAACCTTCAAGCTCCACTTGCCCAGTTTGTCTATTCTCAACCATACAACTATTTGACCCGTGATGTTTACGAGGGCCGTTATTTAGGGATCCATCGCGTCCTGGGTCTTCCATGTCACCATCTTGCTTTTCGTTCCGGTGACGTAGATTGGCAGATCTGGATTGATGCAGGAGAGCAACCACTACCGAGAAAGTTTGTCTCGACGGAAAAAAGGGTAACCGGAGCACCGCAGGTTACGGCTCTATTCACTCTCTGGAACCTGGACCCGGTTCTGGCGGAAAATAACTTCCAATTTGAAAAGCCCGAGGGTGCGCTGCAGATAGATTTCCTGCCGGCTCCGAGCCTGGCTCTTCCACAGTGATCGGGAGGATATATAATGACTAAAGTTACAAGCCATATACTCGTAAAATTATCCATACTGATCGCAATCAACCTGCTTCTGGCTCTGGCCTTATTTGCAACAAACGCGTCTGCCGAGACAAAATTGATCAGCAAGGGAGGGATTCTCTACCCGAAAACAGGGGATTCTACCCAGGCAATCTATCGATTGCCCAAAAAGGCAAGAGATGTGTTGCGGCCCGGTGATTTGTTGGGTGTGCTGCCTGAGAATTGTTCAAGCGCTTCCGGCCCGGAAGGTAACTACTACGTTTGCCATTACGGTATTTATCTTCAGCCTTATTTCTATGGTGATAAACTTGCCTACGCGGTCCTCAAGATCGAATAAGGTATTGTGGTTATCCACTTCACTCAACTAACTTATCGAAGTTAGCAGAAAACCATTTTATCCCTACAAATCAAGAGGCTTTAAGGTCAAAAGAAATATTAATAACAGGGATATACAGGATGTGCAGGATAAAACCATAAGAACCAAATATTAGTGACTTATCCAAGCCCCGAAGCTTTTGACTTTATCCTGCCTATCCCTGTTCAAAAAAGGTTTAAGACACTGTGGTTATCTATGGTTATTGGTGGAGCGAAGTAGATAACCAGATAAGGTGTTTTAGTTTATATAATCATTGAGCAGGGTCTCAGCTTTACCTGAAGCCCTGTTTTTCTCTGGTTTTGTTTTGGCTTTACCCGGTTGCCCTGAAGATTTACGCCGTGGTAGTTTGTTGGTACGGAGCTTTCTGCTAATGAAAACAAAAATCAACTGCCCCCAGTGCCGCGCGGAAGCAACCTGGCAAGACAACCCGCATCGCCCGTTTTGTTCAGATCGTTGTCGCCTGATTGATCTCGGCCAATGGGCTGACGAGTCCTACCGTATTGCCGGCTCCAGACAGGAGCTGTCTATCGATGACAATGTCATCTCAATTCATAAAGAAAAACAAGACATTGAAAGGTCATAATTAATGTATCGCTTGATGATAAAAACAGCTTTTGCCGCAGCTCACAACCTGATCAACTACCAAGGTGATTGCGAGAATCTGCATGGTCATAACTGGCGGGTAGAGGTGACTGTTGCTACAAAAGAGCTGGATGAAGCTGGTCTGGGTATTGATTTCAAGATTCTCAAAAAACGAACAAACCTCTTGCTCGACGAGCTCGATCACAAATATCTGAACGATCTTGAGCCGTTTATAAATGAAAGCCCATCTTCGGAAAATATCAGCCGTCATCTTTTTGAGCGACTGAGTCGCGACTTGAACAACGACAATGTTACGGTTGAGCAGGTTAACGTCTGGGAGTCGGAGAACGCCTGTGCCAGCTATTCCCTCGATTGAAGTCCCTTTGATCGAAGTCTTTTCCTCCATGCAGGGGGAAGGGGTGTTGATCGGATGTCGCCAGGTCTTCGTTCGTTTTGCCGGGTGCAACCTGTCCTGCGAGTACTGCGATACACCTTATCAGCCACGTCCTGCCTGCCAAATCGAAAGAGAGCCAGGTTCAGGCCAATTCACAGCCCATGACAATCCAGTCAACCTGGCTGAAATCACTCGTTTAATCTTGAACTGGCAGCATATCTGCAACAATGTGCACCATTCACTGGTTCTCACAGGTGGTGAGCCGTTACTTCACGCTGATTCTTTAAAGGTGTGGTTGCCGGAAATACTGTCCCTCTTACCGGTTTTTCTTGAAACCAACGGTACGCTCCCAGCCGAGCTCGAAAAGATCCTGCCTCTGGTCGACTGGATTTCCATGGATATCAAGGGGTCAGCTATAACCGGCGCACCGACGCCCTGGTCTGACCATGCCGACTTTCTGGCTCTTGCTGGTGAGCGGCTCTGCCAGGTGAAACTGGTCGTAGACGGTGGCACGACAGATTCCGAACTGTTGGAAGCCGCTCGTCTGGTCACCAGATATGCCCCAGACGTCCCTTTTATACTGCAACCGCGGACCCACGCTGAAAAACCGGTCCTCGAAGGTTCGGCTTTGCTCCGCTTGCAGGAGATTGCTGCTGCAGAGCATCGGGATGTACGTGTTATCCCGCAAATTCATCCCTGGTTGGGTGTCGCCTGAGAAGCAACCTGTTCTGGCTCTCGAATGCTACCTTCAGATCTCAAACCTGGTGCGGATGTCCCCAGTTCTTTGGATACTGATTGGGATTAGTCTTAGCGTTTGGTTTGTCAGCGAACCAAACAATCGATCCCATATCTTTGAGGTGACTATGATTATCGAGGAAATTACATCCCGTGACTTTCTTGCCGGGCTCGAAAAGACCCGCACGGTGTTGATCCCGATCGGGGCAACCGAGGGGCATGGCGACCACCTGCCGTTGGGAACGGACAGCTTTCAGGCGATCGATGTATGCCGCCGTCTGGCAGAACATCGACCCGTGTTTGTCGCACCTCCAATCCTTTATGGTGTTTGCCGGTCCACATCTCAACACCCCGGGACCTTAAGCCTTCGCACCGAAACCCTGAAAAGCCTCCTTTTTGACATTACAGAAGCACTCTACCGTCAGGGATTGCGTAATTTTGTCGTACTCTCAGGTCATGCTGGAGGAACTCATAACGCGACACTGCTCGACGCCGGGGAACAGCTTCTGGAAAGACTCCCCGAGGCACGAATCGCAGTAGTGACAGAATATGCTCTGGCGGCAGGAGAGGGTCGCGACCTCATAGAGACGCTGGGCGATTCACATGCCGGCGAGATTGAGGCTTCGCGAATGCTGGCGACACGCCCGCATCTGGTCAAAGAGGGTGCGGTGGAGGATTATCCACGTTTCCCTCAACATATCCTGGTACGCAACAAAAGACATTTCTGGCCGAGTGGTGTGTGGGGAGATCCGGCCCGGGCCAGCGCTGAGAAAGGTACGCAGATAGAGACGATAGTAGTAAATGCCCTGGATCGGCTAGTCACTGAGTTGGAGGCTTTTGTTGAACCTGTAGAGTAGGGGCACTGCATAAAGGTGATTTATACAGAACGGTTTGTTTGTAGCCCGAGGAAAAGATGAAAAGATTAAGGCTCTGTTAGTGTTTTGTGTTGATATCTTGAAAGACCCTTGTTCTCAGATATCCTTCTGTGCTCAAATTTAAGCACAAACCACGCCCCTGAGACGTGATTGAGGGTGTGTCAGCGACGAGGTATCTAGGACACATTTTCAGGAGTAAATTATGACCTTCAAAATGGACCATATTGTTATTAATGCAGTTGATATCGATAAAATGGTGCAGTTCTATACGGAGGTTCTCCTGTTGCCCAGTGAACGACTTGATAAGTTCAAAGATCAGAGAGTTCCTTTCCCGTCTGTTAGATTAACTAAAGACACCATCATCGATCTTTTCCCAAAGGACCTTTGGGAGAAAACAAATCCAGAGAATGTCTGTCGGCCAAACCTTAATCACTTCTGCCTGTCAACGGACAAAAGTTCATGGGAGAGCTTGCAAGGTAGGTTAAAGCAGAACGGTGTGCAGATTGATGATGGCCCAGTTAAACGCTGGGGTGCTCATGGGTCAGGAGTATCAATTTATTTTCGTGATCCTGAGGAGAATGTTATCGAGGTTCGCTATTATGATGAAGGCGACATTGATAAGCCATGCTTGCTCAAATCCTAAATGGTTAACTCGAAAAGTGTGTCAGCGGCAGGAGTTATGAGATTTGTGAAATTTCCCTCGCTAATAGACATTGCTATTTTTTCTGTTATTTATTGTCTATCTGCCTTATGGATAGGTTGAGAATTTTTCAAGTTGATTTTTTTTCTAAAGGACATGCATACCTAGGGTTATCAGGGGAATATCTATGACCGAAGATCAAGTCATTAATATCATACGGACTAACGTGGAACAGCAGTTCCCCAAGAGTTGTAACACCTGTGACCGTCGTTTTAGCTCGTTGAAAGAATATCTGCAAAATACAGTTCATGTCGGCTACCCACATTCCTATGATGCGGAGATACAGGATTGGAGGCCCCAAAACCCTTTGGGAACCTTTTCTTTTTCGGACTGCCAGTGCGGAAACACTCTGGTGCTGGGCAGTTCTCGAATGAGTGTCGTAACGATGTGGCGGTTACTGTGGTGGGCTAAGAAGGAAAAATCTCAAAGGAAGATTGCGGTAAATGAACTTTTAAATGAGATTAGAGCAAAGATCGACAATCAGGTTTTGAGCGAGGAAAAGTCTTCTCGTAATTTAACAAAGGAACCCACCGCAAAAAGCGCCTGAGAACTGTAGGTTTGAAGAGCTAGTTTCTTGAAAAACCAAGCTTGAACCGTTAAAGCATTCCCCCCCCCCTTCTCATAAGTCACGCTTCTGGAACGCTAAACATGGTGTGTCGGGACCGAGGTGAGTAGGACAGTTAATAAAACGAAGAAATGAGAATACTTTGCCTGATAATTTGCTTGTTTGTTTTGCCACAATCCGGCTTTGCAAGTGACAAAGAGTATCGTCCAGGTGGTGAGGATTTCGCATCCACTTGGACCCGCTTTTATAATGGTGACCATGAACCAGAGCTTGATGATCCGCTTATTGAAGCTGGCCCGGAAATGACTTTAGTTATCTGCGAGGCCATCAAACACAAAGATATGCATTTGCGACGTTACGCCATTGGCTCATTGGGATACATAGGCGATAAAAGAGCGATTCCAACTTTAGGGATGATATTAAAATCAAAGGAAGAAATTTACTACTTCCGAGGGGATGCTTTGCAAGCGATCTACCAGTTGGACAATGCACTGGGTAAAAAATACGCAAAACAATTCGGCCCTGAGCATGAGTATCTTACGATGCTACAGGATGCTATAGAGCGTGATGCTGCTTGGTTGACTGAACCAACAGGTCATTAATGTAGAGAAATCTATTTTTGTCAGTAGCATGACGTTGAAACAGTATTGAGGGTGTGTCAGCACCGGAGGTGAGTAGGACAGTTAAAAGTTAGACATGCTTTGATCTAGAAATACATGTTTTTGAGGAGGAACAGTTGGGAGAAAGAAACGAAAATCATTATGGTGGTTGTTACTGTGGCGCCGTCAGGTACCAGGTTAATGGCCATCCTGATTACGTATCTTGTTGCCACTGTGATGACTGCCGAAAGTCTACAGGCGCACCGATGGTTGTCTATTCGGTTTATTTACCAGAGCAGGTTCACTTTACTCGTGGTGAACGGAAAACATATGAATCGTCACCAGGTGTAAATCGAACATTCTGCCCAGATTGTGGCACACCACTTTCCTACGAGGCAGAGTGGCAAGGACAAATGGTTATCGGGTTCTTTGTCGGTACGCTGGATAATCCCGAATTGTTTCCTCCAGAAAGACATGTTTTTGATATCGATCGAGTAAGTTGGTTCGATGTGGCGGATCACCTACCGCGATATCATCAGGTGCCATCAGGAAAAGATCCAGTTCGTTTTGGGCCAGTAATAGATACCATCCCCTTGCCAGATGATACGTAAACTGAGTTGGGAAAGTTGCTAAAATAATCTAACAAGCGCATGCGGGTGTTAAGAAGTGTCCTGTAAACCACGATTAACAGTAATCCCTGCAACCCACCTAACAGTCTTCTTATATATTCGCAACTCATTCTTAGATCATCTAGGGATATTTAAGACAGGATTTAGTGCCCTCGCAGCAAGGTTGCAGGGAGACTTTGGAAACAGATCACTTATTGAGTAATTGTAAGCAAGTTCCGGTAAATGATTAAAATCATTTTGCAGTTTCAGGTTCTATGCTAGTTTAGCTCTATTAATCCAAAATTTTATATGACTTAGCCAAACCTATCGTGAGGTAGGGACGGAAAGCCACGGGTCTTGACCTTTTCATCTTGAGGAGATAGCCGAGCTGCCAATGCATTTGATGCTTTGGCATTTTTTTTTGTAGTGAGCGCGGTTTTGCCAGTCAAGTGAAAAGAGATTTTTGAATTAGGCGTTATGACTTAGCGTAACGATGGTGTCGAAAAAGTTGACAGTAGTTTATTTTGGCTAGATTCAGTCTGTAATACTTAGTAATTCCAGACATATAAGGCAGTGGAGTTTTTTTTGCATTAACCGTGACCAGGCAAACTGTCAGACTCGTTTCTTTGGTCGCAACTCCGGTTTTGTTAGAATCGTATGCTCTTATTTGTTCAGGTGTCTTCGGCCTGAATTGTGTTCCGCTTCATGGGTTTGAATTGCAGGCTTTGATGATTGTCTGCGTTGCCATCCAGGATGGCTCACTCGCAGCACCCAGATTAGTCTTCAAAGGGTTAGGAGGCGTAAAATGATGAGGATTGTAATTTCACTCCTGGTTTTGGCGCTGGCCGCATCAACTGCATATGCTGGTGATGCCCCGGGATGGTTCTACAAGACACTGAAAGTGGACGACCCGGAGCAGTTGGCATATTTTGTCACAGTGCGTGATTGTCCAGTCAGTACGGATGAGGTGCAGGAAATTGTTGAAAATGTCTTCCTCGATAACCGAATAACACCATTAAAAGAAGACATTTATGTTTATGACAGGGTTTACCTTAACGTGGGGGTTACCTGTGTCCCTTTAAAGAATAATAATCCCATCTTTTCTGTGATGGCTGAATATGGGCGTCATAGACCTTACCCACCCGTTATCTATGATGTTGACTTCGGCTACATGGGTATTGGCTCAAAAGACTTCATGGAGCGGCATATCAAAGACTGCACCGAGCGAGCTGTTACAGCTTTCATTGAAGCAAACTTCGAGTATTAAGCTATTTCGACCAAGTTAATCACCCATAGTCAAGAGGCTCTTCCCAGGGGTGTGTCATGTTGAAGAAGTGCCTCGTCACTCTTGTCCTTATCTCTCTTTCTTTCAGCTCTGCGTTTTCGTACACGGCTTTTTACAACGGCAGTGAATTGCGTGAGATTTGCAAATCCTCAAAGGATGAGTGCACTTTTTTCATCGTAGGGGCTCTGGATGCTATTAACCTTACCCAGGGTAACCACCCTGTTAAACGTGAGATCTGCCAACCGGCTTCCCTGACCATAGGCCAGGTAAGGCAGATCGTCGAAAAATACATGTCTGATCATCATGAGAGGTTGCATTTTCCTGCCGCAGCTCTTGTCCATGAGAGCATGACCACAGCTTTTCCCTGCAAATAATCATCCCCTTCCTTTGTCTGCTGGGCTTTTCTGCTCGGTTGTTGCTCTTGATTCTCAATTTGTGCATAATCCTGTTATTGTTTCAGGATATTTCCAGGAGTCTATGTGAAACATTTTCTACGGTGCAGTTCCTTGCTGCTTATTCTTTTGGCGTTGGTGTCCGTTGTTGTTGCCGACAGCTTTGATGATGGTTTTCAGGCCTATAACGCCGGGGACTATAAAAAGGCCCATGATCTCTTTCTCGTTGCTGCTGAAGAGGGTGATTTGGGTGCTCAATATAATTTAGGTGTCATGTATAGAGATGGTTTGGGTGTGCCGCAGAACTACAATGAAGCCGTGAGGTACTTTCGCATGTCGGCTGAAGACGGTGTTGACATGGCTTTAAATAACCTCGGTATCATGTATAAAAACGGTCTTGGTGTCCCTCAGCATTACGGCAAAGCGTTTATGTGGTTTGATGAGGCTGCCAGAACGGGGCTTATGAACGCTCAGAACAATCTCGGAGTTATGTATCATGAAGGCCATGGCGTGCCACAGGACCACAAGCAGGCAGTCAAGTGGTACCGTCTGGCCGCAGAGCAGGGTGATGCTCAGGCACAAAGCAACTTGGGGATGATGTATGATGAAGGACAGGGTGTAGCGCAAGATCCTGAAGAGGCCGCCAAGTGGTATCGTTTGTCAGCCGAGCAGGGGTATGCCAAGGCACAAAACAATCTCGGCGACTTATACAGGTCTGGCCTGGGTGTCGAGCAGGATTACGATGAAGCATTGAAATGGTATCGTCTGGCCGCCGGGCAGGGATATGCTGAAGCCCAATTGAACCTTGGCGATATGTATGAAAAAGGCCTGGGTGTTCATCAAAGTTACGAGGACGCTTATGCTTGGTGGGTCGTAGCCGCCGAAAATGGCGACGAAATGGCCGAAATCAACATGAAGAATGCTCAGGAAAGTTGGAGCGAAGGCCTTATCGAAAGAGGGCAAAACCTAGGCTCAGAGTTCATCAAAGGGGCTGGCGATTGACTGGCCCGGTCTTACTTAAGGATTTCGCGCTCGTTATAATCTCTCTTAACGTCATTGAGGGGAGGAGAGATGCGACCCTGAATGACTCGTTTTGAAGGGAAAGCCGAGCTCGGTCTTATTTCGTCGGAAAAATTTAACAAATAGCGGAAATTGCGATGAAAAAGGCTTGACAGCTTGAGGCTCCTTTGTTAAATGTATGCAGCATTTTGGGTGCAGGCGCGTAGCTCAGTGGGAGAGCACTACACTGACACTGTAGGGGTCGTCAGTTCAATCCTGACCGTGCCTACCAAAAACTACACCCAGGTCACGCAGAGGCATCCTTGGATGTCTCTTTTCGTTAGTATTGCGAGACTAAAGGAATTCAGGATGTCGATGCTGAATGTAACATTGCCGGATGGAACCGTTAAGGAAGTCGCTGTTGGGACAACGCCCCTCGATGTGGCGCGCTCCATCGGTGAAGGTCTTGCGCGCCAGACAGTCGCCGCATACCTCGGTGATACACTGGTTGATGCGTCAACACCCATTGAGTCCGATGTCGAAATACGTTTGGTGACGCTCAACACCGCTGAAGGTCTGAAAATCTATCGCCACTCGACAGCCCACCTGATGGCACATGCGGTCAAAGAGCTGTTCGGCCGTGATGTCCAGGTGACGATCGGCCCGGCGATCGAGGCCGGCTTCTATTACGACTTCTTCAGTGATGCACACACCTTCAGCCCGGAAGAATTTGACACGATCGAACAGAAGATGAAGGAGTTGGCCAAAGCCAACCTGCCGATCGAGCGCCAGGTTATAAAAAGCTCCGATGCGATCACCCTGTTTCGCGAAATGGGCGAGGATTACAAGGTTGAGCTGATCGAAGACCTGGGCGAAGAAGAGGTGACCCTTTATCGTCAGGGCAATTTCGTTGACCTCTGTCGCGGTCCGCATATCCCGTCGACCGGTCTACTCAAGGTTTTCAAGCTGACCAGCGTGGCCGGCGCCTACTGGCGCGGTGACGAAAAAAACGCCATGCTGCAGCGTATCTACGCGACAGCCTTTACCGACAAAAAAGAACTCAAGCAGCACCTGCACCGCCTCGAAGAAGCGAAGAAGCGTGACCATCGCAAGCTTGGCCGCGAGCTGGACCTCTTCTCCTTCAATGAGGAAGCAGGCGCGGGCCTCGTTATCTGGCATCCGAAGGGTGCCATGCTGCGGACCCTGCTTGAAGACTTTGAAAAGCGCGAACACCTCAAGCGCGGTTACGATATCGTGATGGGGCCACAGATCCTGCGCACCGAACTCTGGAAGACCTCCGGCCACTTCGATAACTACCGCGAGAACATGTACTTCACCGAAGTGGACGAGCAGAGTTACGGCATCAAGCCGATGAACTGTCTCGCTCATATGCTAATCTACAAGTCGAAAAAACGCTCCTACCGTGATCTGCCATTACGTTATTTTGAGCTGGGGACGGTCCATCGCCATGAGAAGAGCGGGGTGCTGCACGGGCTGTTGCGCGTGCGCGGTTTTACCCAGGATGATGCGCATATCCTTTGTATGCCGGAGCAGCTAGACGGTGAAATCAAGGACGTCTTGAGCTTTGTACAGGATGTCATGTGCATCTTCGGCTTCGAGTACGAATTGGAGATCTCGACCCGTCCTGAAAAGGCGATCGGCTCCGATGAAGATTGGGAACGTGCCACCAAGGCATTACAGAGCGCTCTCGATGATACCGGCCTGCCCTATGAGATCAACGAAGGAGACGGCGCTTTCTACGGTCCAAAGATCGATATCAAGTTGAAGGACGCTCTTGACAGGAAGTGGCAGTGTGCTACAATCCAGTGCGATTTTACCCTCCCGGAGCGGTTTGATCTCAACTACGTCGGGAGTGACGGCGAGAAGCATCGGCCGGTCATGGTCCACCGGGTCATCCTGGGGGCCATTGAACGTTTTATTGGTGTGTTGATTGAGCATTACGCCGGTAACTTTCCCCTCTGGATTGCTCCGGTTCAGGTTAAGGTTCTCAACGTAACTGATAGTCAGGCTGACTATGTCGAGCGAGTCTGCGCTGAGTTGCGTGCGCAGGGCGTTCGTGTTCAGTCCGATCTGCGTAACGAAAAACTGGGTTTCAAGATTCGCGAGGCCCAGATGGAGAAAGTACCCTATATGCTCGTGATCGGCGACCAGGAAGTGGCCGCCGGCACTGTGACCGCTCGCCACCGCTCTGGTGAAAACCTCGAGCCGATGTCGCCGGCGGATTTTGTGCGATTCATCCAGAACGAATGTCAACAGTATCATTAGGAGGTGCGTCATAAGTAAGGACACAACAAATATCAATCAGGCTATTCGCTCCAGCGAAGTTCGCGTCATTGATGATGAGAACAATCAGTTGGGGATTATGGATTTGAACTCTGCATTGCAGGCAGCAGAGGAGCAGGGCCTCGACCTGGTTGAAGTTTCTCCGACCGCAAAGCCACCGGTTTGCCGGATTATGGACTACGGCAAGTACAAGTACCAGCAGAGCAAGCGTGCTGCCGAGGCGAAGAAGAAGCAGGTCCGGGTTGAAATCAAGGAAGTCAAGCTGCGGCCCAAAACCGACAAGCACGACTATGAATTCAAGGTGAAGAACGCCATGCGTTTCCTTGGTGAAGGGAACAAAGTCAAGGTGACGATCATGTTCCGTGGTCGTGAAGTTACTCATCCAGAATTCGGTCGTCGTATTCTTGAGAGGGTCGCAACGGATGTCAAAGAGCTTGGCCAGGTTGAAAGTTGGCCGAATATGTCCGGACGCTTTATGAGTATGGTAATCAGCCCCCTGAAAAAATAAAAGATGACGGCTCCCGGATCATCGGGCTTAAGCTGTTGCAGATTGATAAACAATTAAGGAGAAGAAAGATGCCCAAGATCAAGACAAACCGCGGAGCTGCCAAACGCTTCCGTAAGACCGGAACCGGCAAGATCCGTCGCAATAAGGCGTTTACCAGTCACATTCTGACCAAGAAGTCGACCAAGCGTAAGCGTGATCTGCGCCAGTCGACACTGGTTGACAAGAGTGATGCCAAGAATATCAGCTGCCTGATCCCTTACCTGTAGGGGCTGGTAGCATTCAACAACTCGTGAACTGTGGGGCTTAATATCTCCCCCTGCAGATCCGGGTGGCGGCACTGCCGCTTAACTGACCCACAAGGAGAAAAACAATGGCAAGAGTAAAAAGAGGTTTTAAGGCCAGACGTAGACGTAACAAGGTTTTAAAACTTGCAAAGGGTTATCGTGGCGCGCGCAGCAAACTGTTTCGGAGCGCTACCGAAGCTGTAGACCGCGCACTTAATTATGCTTACCGCGATCGTCGTGTTCGCAAGCGCGACTTCAGGGCGCTCTGGATTGCCCGGATAAATGCTGCCGCCCGGGACAATGGCCTTTCTTACAGCCGCCTCATTCACGGGCTGAAGCAGGCAGAGATTGGTATTGATCGTAAAATCCTCGCCCAGCTGGCCGTTACAGACCCAACCGGTTTTGGCTCGATAGTAGAGAAAGCCAAGGCCCAGCTTCAGTAACTGGTGAACGCTAAAGAGATGGGGCCTTCCCCATCTCTTTTTTTTTAGTTACGGCCTGACTTTGTAAAGTCAGGCCGGAGTATTCTCTAGTCTGGAAAAATATGAAAGACAAACTAAACAAAATTGAAGAGGCTGCGTCCCTGGCGGTTACAGCAGTTGCCACGGAATCTGAACTACAGCAGATTCGCGCACGTTATCTCGGCAAGAAGGGTGAAATTACTGCCGTGATGAAAGGCATGGGTCAGTTGACACAGGAAGAGCGTCCCCTGGTTGGTGCACTTGCCAACGAGGTCAAGGATCGGCTCGAAGCTGTTTTTGCCAGTCGCCAGGAAGCCCTGCGTCAGGAAGTTATGCAGCAGAAACTGGCCAACGAGCGATTGGATGTTACTCTCCCCGGACGTCTCAGCCGGCGTGGCTACAAACATCCGATAACCCAGGTGACGGAAGAGGTTGTTGCCATCTTCGCCGCCCTTGGTTTTGGTGTCGCTGAGGGCCCGGAGATCGAAAAAGATTTTTATAATTTTGAAGCCCTGAATATTCCCAAAGATCATCCCGCCCGTGACATGCAGGACACGTTTTATGTTTCGGAAGAGGTGGTCCTGCGCACTCATACCTCGCCGGTGCAGATCCGCACCATGCTCGAGCACGCACCACCGGTGCGAGTTGTTGCTCCCGGGACCGTCTATCGTCGTGACTCGGATATTACCCATAGCCCCATGTTTCACCAGATCGAGGGATTTCTTGTTGATCGAAAGGTCACTTTCGGCGACCTGAAGGGGATCCTGACCACCTTTATCAACGAATTTTTTGGTCAGAATGTCGATGTCCGCTTTCGCCCATCATTTTTCCCTTTCACCGAGCCGAGCGCTGAAGTTGATATCCAATGTGTGATCTGTGGAGGCAGCGGTTGCCGGGTCTGCAGCCACTCGGGATGGCTGGAAATTCTTGGCAGCGGCATGATCGATCCGGAAGTTTTCAAGTCGGTTGACTATGATCCCGAGCAATTCAGCGGCTTCGCTTTTGGTCTGGGGATTGAACGCATTGCCATGCTTAAATACGGTGTAAATGATCTGCGGCTCTTCTTTGAAAATGACCTGCGGTTTTTGAAGCAGTTTTAGATGAAGCTGACGGGGAATGGAACATCTGTCTATTCCACTTTTGCTTTTTCCAAACAATTATAAACATTTACGGTTTTTGTCTCACAAAGGACTTTAAGAATGAAAGTCACCTTGAACTGGCTCAAGGACTATGTCGATTTCGATTATTCCGCTGATGAACTCTCACATCGTTTGACTATGGCTGGCCTTGAGGTCGATGCTATGGAGCGTCTCGGTGAAGGGCTTGATAGTGTTATTGTCGCCCGCCTCGCCGATGTTCAGAAACATCCTGACGCCGAACGACTGACGGTATGTAAGGTAGAAACGGGCAGCGATGTCCAGCAGGTTGTTTGTGGTGCCAAGAACCACAAAACCGGCGACCTGGTCGCCCTGGCGCAAGTCGGTACCGTGTTGCCGGGTGATTTCAAGATCAAGAAATCGAAAATTCGCGGCCAGGAGTCATGCGGCATGCTCTGCTCTGTCAGTGAATTGGGGTTGGCCGAAGATGCTGAAGGGATCCTGATTTTGTCACCTGAATTGACTCTTGGCCAGCCGGTTTTAAAAGAACTCGGTCTCAAGGATGTCATGTATGAAATTGGTCTGACGCCGAATCGTGCTGACTGCCTGAGCGTTGTCGGCGTTGCACGTGAAGTTTCAGCTATGGCTGGTTCCTTGTTGCAGTTGCCAGACCCTGCCATCGCCGAGAGTGAAACCTTGTCCACCGATAAAACCTCTGTGGTGATTGAAGACGCAGACCTTTGCCCAAGGTATGCTGCACGACTGATTGAAGGCGTCAAGATTGGCCCTTCTCCAGAGTGGCTTGTCCAGCGCCTGGAAGCGGTCGGGATGCGCTCCATCAATAACGTCGTGGACATCACCAACTTTGTCATGATGGAACTGGGACAACCTCTCCATGCCTTTGATTTCAGCCGGTTGCGCGAGCAGCGGATTGTCGTACGTCGGGCAGGTGAGGGTGATCAGTTCACGACACTCGACGGGCAGGTGAGGACGCTGGTTGAAAGTGATCTGGTCATATGTGATGGTGTCGGTCCTGTGGCGCTGGCAGGTGTTATGGGTGGCGAGAACTCTGAAGTCAGCCAGGAAACGACTGATATTCTACTGGAAAGTGCCTATTTCAATCCGACCACTATTCGTCGCACCAGTAAACGCCTGGGGCTGCACACGGAATCGTCACACCGTTTTGAACGTGGTGCTGATGTAGATATGGTGCCGTTGGCGCTGGACCGCGCTTCCGCCTTGATTGCAGAGCTTGCAACCGGGTCGGTCGCTCGTGAAAGGGTGGATGTCTATCCGGAAGAGTTGACTTGTCGGGTTGTCACAATCAGCTCATCCCGAACCAGTCAGGTTTTGGGTCTTGATGTCAGTGCTGATGAGATCCAAGTTAAGCTCAGTGCAATCGGACTGCAGTGCAATCTCTCCGGGGATAGCGATGGTGATGCGTTGCATGTTGAAATCCCCAACTTCCGCCCTGACCTGGAACGCGAAATTGACCTGGTGGAAGAAGTTGCCCGCTTGATCGGCTACGACCAGATCCCGGTGACAATGCCGGTCAGTAGCATGACTTGCCAGCAACTTCCCGGACACCTCTCTTTGGAACGCCGTATCCGTGATTTTATGGCGCAGACTGGGTATGCAGAAATCATCAACTATTCGTTTTTTAATGCTGATTGCCTCGATAAACTGCGGTTCTCCAAAGATGATCCGCGGCGGGGAAATGTGCTGATTCTCAATCCATTGAACGAAGAACAGGGCAGCATGCGAACCACACTGGTGCCCAGCCTGTTGGAAACGGCTTCCCGTAACCTGGCTTATCGTTGTGAAGACTTGGCTCTTTTCGAACTCCGACCGGTGTTTCAACTTGTTGATGGTGCTGAACTACCCTGTGAGAGTCTGCGCCTGAGCGCACTGCTTTGCGGTCGTCGCGAACCGCAAGGCTGGGCACAGCCAGACGACGAATCCGATTTCTTCGATATGAAGGGTGCTGTCGAGCAGCTTCTGGCTTCTTTGCGTATCAGCGACGTGAGCTGGCAGGGCGATCATAATGAGCCTTTTTATCATCCGGGAAAATCCTGCGCTCTCTATCAGGGCTCGCGCCTGCTTGGTACGCTGGGAGAACTCCATCCGGAAGTTTCGCATAATTTTGATCTCGGCCAATCGTCAATACTTTGTGATCTGGACGTAGAGGCTCTCATCGAATTGAGTGGCGGTACTGTCAAGTTTCAGCCGTTATCGCGTTTTCCGGACGTTCAGCGCGACTCGGCTTTTCTGGTCGATGACGATATTTCCGCGCAACAGGTATTCGCGGTTCTTGGCAAGGTCAAACTCAAAGATCTTGAGAGTATTGAGCTGTTTGATGTGTACTGTGGCGAAGGAGTTCCCGCCGGGAAAAAGAGCCTGGCCGTTCGTGCCTGCTACCGTGCCCTGGACCGAACTTTGACCGATGAACTGATTCAGAAGATGCACGGAAAGTTGATCAAGGCAATGGAAAGAGAACTTTCTGCAGAGCTGAGATAAAAAATCAGTTGCCTAGTATGTTCATGATGTGATATAAAAACCTGAAAATTCGCGTAGATATCAATCAGGAGGTGGATTTATTATGACTAAGGCGGACCTCGTCGAAAATGTTTATCTGAAGACCGGTTTCTCCAAAAAGGAGTCCGCTGAGATCGTCGAAATGGTTTTTGATATTATGAAAACCACTCTTGAAGATGGTGACAAAATCAAGATCGCCGGTTTCGGAAATTTCGTCGTCAAGGATAAAGCCACCCGCCGCGGTCGCAATCCGCAGACCGGTGAGGAAATAGAGATTTCTTCTCGCCGGATCCTGACCTTCAAGCCTAGCCAGGTCCTCAAGGCCGCAATTAACGGGTCGGAGGACTAAGTCAGGTCCGCTCCGCCATCTCCAGGATACCGGCGCATGGACTTTCAGATACCGGACAAACTCTATTACAAGATCGGTGAAGTTGCTAAATTCACCGGCGTCAAAGCTCATGTCCTCCGTTATTGGGAGACAGAGTTTAAAACAATTCGCCCCAACAAGAGTCGCAGTAATCAGAGACTCTATCGAAAGCAGGATGTTGATCTCATCCTGCGTCTGAAGGATCTTCTTTACAATCAGGGCTTCACCATTGCTGGCGCGCGCAAGAAATTGCGTGAGAAGCCTGCCAAGGTTGTCGTGGAGTCTGCTCAAGAGAGTTCGCCAAAGGCCTCTGCCAGCGATCAGATGACATTACCCCTCGCCGGGTCTTACGACCCGAAAATACTCAAGGAAATTCGCCAGGATGTTCTGCGTCTCAAGAAAAGTCTGGAATCATAACCTTGAGTCGTTACAGCCTTTTTCCCGTTGTTGCCTGATATATCCCCTGTGTTGATTTTACTCACCAACGATGACGGAATCCACTCTCCTGGTTTGCAGGCTCTTGCAGACAAGTTGCAGTCTTTTGGCCGGGTCGCGGTGGTCGCTCCTGACCGCGAGAGGAGTGCGGTAGGTCATGCGTTGACCTTACACGCGCCGTTGCGTGCCGAAGAGATCGCCAATGACCGTTGGGCGGTCAGCGGCACGCCAACCGACGCAGTCAGCCTCGGTATTCAGGCGCTTCTGGAGGAAAAGCCCGATCTGGTCATCTCCGGAATCAACAAGGGCGGCAATATGGGGGATGACCTGACCTATTCGGGTACGGTCGCGGCGGCGATGGAGGCGACCTTGATGGGAGTCCCGGCGATAGCGATCTCTCTCTCGTCGCACAACTTCGGTTATGATGATTTTATAACTGCTTCTGAGGTTGCAGGGCAGCTGGCGACCATGGTCCTGGAACATGGTCTGCCAGCGGATACCTTCCTTAATGTCAACGTCCCTGATCAAAAACCGCTTGGTTTGCGTTTGACCCGGCAAGGTAAGCGGATTTATGAAGATGCTGTGGTGAAGAACCGTGACCCGAGAGGCCGTTACTACTACTGGATCGGTGCCGGTGAACTTGGCTTCCAGAATCTCGAGGGTACAGATTTCCATGCCGTGCATAACGGTTATGTTTCGGTCACACCGCTCCACCTTGATTTAACCAATTATGCGGCGTTTGATCGCCTGCGGCAGTGGCGAATGGAAGATATGCCCCTGCATGACAGTACACCAGGGTCGACGTCATGAAAGATTTCTCGATAGCACGCAGACGTATGGTTGAGGTGCAGGTGGTAGGTCGTGGTGTCACCGACAAACGTGTCATTGATGCCATGCTCAAAGTCCCCCGTCACAAATTCGTTGAAGAAGCCCTGGAAAACCAGGCCTATCAGGATGCTCCCCTGCCGATAGGAGAAAAACAGACGATCTCTCAGCCATACATGGTGGCGGTCATGAGTGAGGCACTTGCTCTTGATGGTTCCGAAAAAGTTCTCGAAGTCGGTACCGGCTCCGGTTACCAGGCTGCGGTCCTTGCTTTACTCGCCAGCCGGGTTTTCTCTCTGGAGCGAATACCGTCGCTGGCACGACGCGCTCGTAAGGTCTTGGATGAGTGTGGTTTCAGCAAGGTCAATATACGCCTGGCGGACGGCACTCTAGGTTGGCAGGACATGGCCCCATTCGATGCTATCGTCGTCACTGCAGGAGCTCCTGCTGTTCCGCAGGACTATCTGGCGCAGCTTGCACCGGGGGGGCGCCTGATCATCCCGGTCGGTGATCGTGAAAGCCAGGTGCTGATGCGCATCACGCGAACCGGTGAAGATGAATATCAGGAAGAAACGATGCTGGGGTGCCGATTTGTCCCTCTTATAGGCAACCATGGCTGGCGGTGAGATGCTCTGATCAATGAAAGTAATACGTAAATTATACGACTGGGTTCTCTCTTGGGCCGAGACTCCATATGGTGCCCCGGCTCTTTTTCTGCTTGCCCTTGTGGAATCCTCAATATTTCCAATTCCGCCGGATGTTCTGCTGATCGCCCTGTGTATCTCGCTGCCAACGCGCGCCTGGCGTTTTGCGCTGCTGGCATCCATTGGTTCTGTGCTGGGCGGTTTACTCGGTTACTCTATCGGATGGGGTGCCTGGCCGTTGGTCAATGATTTTTTCTTTCATTACATCCCTGGCTTCACGCCGGCCGTTTTTGAAAAGGTACAGAACCTGTTCGCCGAATACGGTTTCTGGGTGGTTTTTACCGCCGGATTTACTCCGATTCCCTACAAAGTCATCACCATCGGGTCCGGGGTTTTTCAGATCAACCTGCTGGTGTTCCTGGTCGCCTCACTGGTGAGTCGCAGTCTGCGGTTTTTCCTGGTTGCCTGGCTACTGCGCCGTTACGGCCCGGGTATGAGAGAATTTATTGACCGCTACTTCAATCTGCTCAGCATAGTTTTCCTGGTATTGCTGTTCGGTGGCTTCCTGCTGTTGAAATATGTCCACTGATGTAGGACACTGGCACGAGCTTAGTGAGAAGCGAGAGAAGAACATCTAACCTAAGGCTAGAACATCAATGCCACGACCCGTTCAGAAAAATAGCCTGATTCTTATAGGTATCTTTTTACTGCTGGTCGCCTGTGCACCGACGGGGATTTACCATACCGTTCAGCCGGGGCAGACGTTGTATCGTATTTCCAAAACCTATGAAATTGATGAGGATCGTCTGGCCAGCATTAACCATATCAAGGATCCGACGCAGCTTAGGGCCAACCAGAAGATATTCATTCCAAATGCAACTCAAGTTCGTAAGGTCCCCGTGACGTCAACACCTTACGGCGTCAAGGGTACGCGTACCACCACTGCCGGTTCACAACCAACCCGGAAATCAACAGCTTCGAAAAGGACTACAACTCCAACCCCGGCGAAAGTCGCACCTGCCTACTCTGCTAAACCGACCAAAGGCATCTTCCTCTGGCCGGCTAAGGGTAAAATCCTGAATAAATTCGGATCGCAAGGAAAAAAAGTTTACAAGGGGATCGAAATAAGTGTTCCGAAAGGAACACCCGTGGTTGCTGCAGCTTCCGGAAAAGTCATTTACAGTGGCAATGCAATCCCCGGTTTTGGCAACCTTGTTATCCTTGAACATTCCAACAGCTTCTTCAGTGTTTATGGCTACAACCAGAAGAACCTGGTCAAAATGGATGATCATGTAGGTCAGGGCGAAAGAATTGCCCAGAGCGGGTTGCCGCCTAATGGAGAAAGTGCCCGACTTCATTTCGAAATACGTAAGGGCAAGTCTGCAGTGAATCCGATTTTGTACTTGCCATAGGCCAGTTGCTCCCTTAGACTCTTTTGCCATGTAAAGACGATATCGAAGCTCTATGGTGCTACTGGATTATCGCAAGTAGTTGAGCATGATTAACCCCCTGTACAGAAAGAATTCATGTCATGAGTGATGCCTTGCAGGACAGTGAAAAAGTCGATCTTGAGGAAGATGTCCAGAAAACGTCTCCGGTTTTGGATGACGTAGAGCCTGATAGTGCAAGTCTGGCAGCAGTAGAGCGTGAAGAGAAAGAAAAGGCTGCAACGGAGGATTATGAAGACTTTTCGATGGATGCCATCAAGCTCTATCTGAAAGATATTCAAAAAACCAACCTTTTGACGGCAGAAGAAGAGCGGGCTCTCGCCCGACGTATCGATGATGGCGACATGGCTGCTCGCGATCAGATGATTGAGTCCAACCTGCGACTTGTTGTCAAAATAGCCAAACGCTACATGAATCGCGGATTGCCGTTTCTCGATCTGATCGAGGAGGGCAACCTTGGCTTGATCAAGGCCGTGGAACGTTTCAAACTTAGCAAGGAATGTCGTTTTTCGACCTACGCCACCTGGTGGATTCGACAGTCCATAGAGCGTGCATTGGTCAATCAGAGCCGGACCATTCGTTTGCCGGTCCATGTCTCGGACGATATCAACAAGCTGATTAAAATTACCCGTGAACTGGTGCGTGTATATAACCGCGAGCCACAGATAAAAGAGGTCGCAGAAGCCATGGGGGTTGAACCTGCTTATGTTCGCAGGCTCATGGTCCTGCTCAAAAAGACCTATTCTATTGAGCACCCCATGGGAGAAAACAGTGACTACAGCCTGATCGACACCATCGAGGACTCCAGTGTCGTTAACCCTCTCGAACTTGCCGAGTGGCTGAACAAATACCAGCTTATTGCGGATTTGTTGGCGACCCTTAATGATAATGAAAAGGAAATTATCGCTCTGCGTTTCGGTCTGAATGACCGTGACCCGCAAACTCTCGACACTATCGGTCGACAGTTCGGTGTTACCCGCGAGCGGATTCGTCAGATCGAGGCCAAGAGTCTCGAGAAATTACGTGTTTTACTCGCCGAACGAGACCCCACACGAAACGATGATTAATGTTCGACCCGTTTTTGATGCCTCATGTTGAAGTATAAACGAAAGTAGTGGACTTGAAATATGGAAGAATTGAAGAGAATTATTCGCGATATTCCTGATTTCCCTAAAGAGGGAATCATTTTTAAAGATATTACGACGCTGCTTTCCGATGGCCGCAGTTTCCATCGCATGATCGACCTGATCGCTCATCGTTACGTTGGGCAGAACATTGACAAGATTGTCGGTGTGGAAGCACGTGGTTTCGTCCTGGGCTCAGCTCTGGCCTATAAGCTTGGTCTCGGTGTAACGCTGGTGCGAAAGCCTGGCAAGTTGCCTTACAAGGTGCGTCAGGTTACCTACGACCTTGAATACGGCACAGATACCCTGGAAATCCACGAGGATGCCTTCGAGAAAGGCGACAAGGTTATCATTGCCGACGATTTACTGGCTACAGGCGGCACAGTCTCTGCCGTTGTCAAGTTGGTCGAGGGCCTTGGCGCGGAAGTTCTTGAATGCGCTTTCATGGCTGAACTTGATTTTCTTGAAGGGCGGAAAAAACTCCCCGAAGGGAAGGTCTTCAGTCTCCTGAATTTCTAGCCGTTAACGATTCCTTTGGCCCCGTAGCTCAGCTGGATAGAGCAACCGCCTCCTAAGCGGTAGGTCACAGATTCGAATTCTGTCGGGGCCGCCATATAATACAGCCACTTAGCTTGATTGCTTTGTGGCTGTTTTTTTGTCTATTATTGAACCCGAATTCAGATAACTTGCCTGCCAATTTTACCTCTTTGCGTTAATATTATGACAAAATGAATAAACCGGTCTTTTTAAGGAGACAATAATGGAGCAACCGAACGTAGAAGAATCAATCCTGCCGCGCCTCATGGCAAGTAATGCCTTGCGTGCCAACCTGTCCAAGCATATGACTCTTAATCAGATGGCCGATCACAAGGCTTCAATGATTATGACTACGGCTTCTTTAATGCTGACGATCTCGGTGACTCAGTATGACAAACTTGATCTGCCGACTTTCACTGTTGTGATGGCGACCGGAGGTCTGGCAATTCTGTTCTCCATTTTCGCAATTATCCCGGTTTTGCATGTAAAGGGTGTCTTGAACCTTTTTTATTTTCGGTCTTTTGAGCGTGTCACTGAAGATGAATTCAAGGCGGCCTTCAAGGAGACTCTCGCCGACAAAGAGAAATTGTATGATGCCTATTTGCGGGAGATTTATTATCTCGGTAAGCATCGGCTTACCCGGAAATACTTTTGGATACGCAACGGCTTGTGGGCTCTTCTGGTTGGTTTGACGGCGGCAGCAGTGTTGACCGGTTTACGGTTTTTTTGAATATGAAAACTCATAGTAATTCTGGTAAGTTGTTGAAAAACAATCATTCTCCTCTTGCATTTACCTGAAAAGGTGCTATCGGTTAGGTACGGATTAAAGTGATGTGTGGAGGCGTAATATGCCAGAGCGAGCATTTCTCAGCAAAACAGAACACAGCTATATCGATGTGATTTTGAAGGATGGCACTTATCACTATTTCACGCCGCGTGTGCTTGGCATCCTCCTGGAGAGTAATCGTGTTCACAAGTTCAAAAGGGCGGGTGGTTGGGTGACTGTTGGTGACGACCCGATCAGAAGTAAAAAGGCAAGGAGCTCGAGTTCCCGGTTGCACGGTGCGGAGAGGCGCACAGATGTACATTAGGCGGCGGCCCCATTAATTGCTTTTTTAATAGATTCAAAAACCCGCTCCTGGTCTGGAGTGGGTTTTTTTTGAAGGGGAAGGAGACGTTGTCTCTTTAGCGAACTGTAAGACTGGAAGGGCTCAGGTCTGGAAGGATAATACAAGACCGAAGCTAATCAAGCTTCGCTTTGGAGCCTTCAGCTTCAATACCCTGATTTTCCGGAAATGCTTCATAAGACCAGCCACGATCGTGCATGCACTTCTCCAGAATATCATCAAGATAGTCTGGAGAATAATCGAGCTCCCCGGGAAAACCTGTATATTCGACAGGAATATCGTGAACAGGTTGGGCGTTGACATTTGTTGTGGGCCAGGGTGAGCGATCTGGGCGCCACTCGCCACCTCGATTGTTTTCAGCCGATACATCAGCCACGTTCGGCTGATCTTTAAGGTAAGGTTCCCCGGCAGGCATCCCGGGGCGATATTGTCTGGCAGCAAAAGCGCGGCATTCTTCGAGATCAGTGGCTGCCGTTTCGCGAGCGGGTTGCCGCATATCCTGCCAGGCATAAGGAGCAGGTGCTGTGCAACCAAAAAGAAGAGTCGTAACGACCAGAAATATTACTCTCCACATGCAAATCTCCCTTTTATCAAATGCTTTTATCCAGAACAGAAGGCAAGGTCCTAATTTTTTTTATGTTGGCTGATTTTATCACGTCCCGAATCTGTTGAACATGGCATAACGTTTGCTGTTTATATCATCAGGAGGGATTCCAGGATAGAAGGCCAGAACCGAATAGAGGAGGCCATCATGAACCTGAGAAACATTGATCTGTCAAAATGTGACCGTGCAGAAAAAGAAATTGTAGAAGGTTTTTGTCTCTCATATGACATGATCAGAGATGTCTGCCTTGAGACCATGCAGAAGTGCGATGCTTTACAGAAAGACACTGATAAACAGTAAGTTATAGTATTGGGCGTTTTGTTCCTGTTTCTTTGAACAGACATGTCGATTCTCTTCTTTCCGGATAATGTGCCGGTTTTTGAGGATTAATTGTCCTGTTTTTTTGAAGTTCATTTCTCGTTCTTTTCCTGTTAACCTCTTGCTGGAATAAATATTTTACGTCGCAATAACAGTGCAAAAATTGCACTGGTGACAGTATCGGGCATTGCCCGGAAAGTAGATGCATAACATGATGCGCTATTGTGACCTCTATGCAAAAACGATCAGTAAATGGGGAGAAGAGGCCCAGTATAGTCAGATGATTGAAGAGTGCGCGGAGTTGATTGCCACGCTACAACATTTTTCCCGGAACAAGGTTAACGAGGATGCCGTCGTAAATGAACTGGCCGATGTATTTCTCATGGTTGGACAGTTGACATATATGTTTGGTGAAGATCGACTGAATGCAGCGGTTGAGAAGAAAATCGTCAAGTTGGAGTGCCTGCTCAACGAGAATGCGTAAGGCCCTAATTATAATGACCCGGGAATTATCAGGTCTGGACCTTTTCTCCTTAAATTACTGATTTTACATTTATCTCTAAAATGTTAATATCTGGCGCCTGATAGCGGAGTCGTTATCAGCATGTTTTTGTCTTTGTACTGTTTGTTGCCTGGGAGGTGCTCAGAATGAGCGAGAACAACCTGAAAATTCTTCTGGTTGATGATGTCGATTTTTTTCGTGATGTGATGTGTGACTATTTCAAGCGCACTCCCGCAACGATTCTGACCGCCAGCAGCGGTCAAGAGGCGATGGATATCGCTATGCGCGAATGGCCCGATCTTATCTATATGGATGTCGCGATGCCAGGGCTTTCAGGCATTGAGGCGTGTCAGAAGATTAAGGCGCATACTGCACTTAAAAAAATCCCGGTTCTGTTGGTTTTTACGCCAGACCGGGATGCGCAGCTCAAGGATGTTGAGGCCTCAGGATGCGACGGTTACCTGGCCAAGCCTTTCGGTCGGGAAGAATTTCTCAACCTCGGCCACCGCCACCTCTTTAATATAGAGCGTCGCGAGCGACGTGTGCCTTGTCAAATGACGGTAGATTTTTCTATTAATGGCGTTGCTTACCAGGGAATGGGTGTTGATATCAGCCTGCACGGTCTCTATCTTGAATTTCGTGATGAACTCCCTCCCAACAGTCGCGTAACGGCTTCTTTTCTTCTCCCCACGATCAGTTCTAAAAAGATTGAAATTTCCGGCCGCATCGCTTGGGTCAACCAGGGTTTCCCGCGGCAGAACATGTCACTAGCCCAGGGAATCGGCATTGAGTTTCAGTCGATCGATATGGCGTCGGTGGAGCTTATTCACGCCTACCTGGATATTAATTAATCATGAAAACAGAGATTCTCAATCTTTTACGTAAACGTCGCAGTATTCGTCAGTTTTCAGACCAAGCCGTTGAACAGGAAAAGATTGAACTTCTCGTCGAGGCGGCTTTGCGCACGCCGACTTCACGAGGTCGAAGTCCCTGGGAGTTTATTGTTGTCAACGACCCTGAGAGGTTGGTTCAACTCGGCAACGCCAAGGAACATGGTTCTTTGTTTCTGGCTGGTGCTCCCCTGGCCATCGTGGTTGCTGCAGATGCCGGCAAGAGTGATGTCTGGACGGAAGATTGCTCTATTGCTGCCATGGTGGTACAGCTGACGGCCGAAGAACTCGGTCTGGGTAGCTGTTGGGCGCAGATTCGTTTGCGCACTCATAATGAGGAGCTCAGTGCAGGAGAATACCTTAAGGATTTACTCGACTTGCCAAGCACACATGCGGTCGAATGTATCATTGGCATTGGTTATCCCGCAGAGCAGAAAGATGGTCATTCTGCCGAAAGCCTACTGTTTGATCAGGTACACCGGGAAAGGTACGGGGGTAAGTGACAAGAAATCTTCTTGTCGTGATTCATCCTTAGCCTTGATACTCCAAAATTTTCCACTTTCCAGTGACATATCATGCCGGGGTTCCGATCCCGTGCCGCCCAAGGTGCGCGAGCAAAACTCGCCTGCGGCTTAAACCGTTGCTCGCTTGTCTCACCTTAACGATTCCAGTTCCGGCTGCGTCACAAAGGGGAGGGTCAGTCAAAAGCGATTATCGCTGTCGGGTGTTGGGTGTGGGGACTGTAAACCCGAACAGCCACTACACAAGAAAACAGAACAAAAGCAAAGGCCTCTAAAGCGGCCTCAGATTGTTGACAAACCCCACTTTGGGTCATATGTGGGGTTTGTCCTTTTGTAAGTTGGCAATTGGAACGCATTGAAGGCTTTCAGTAGATTGTGAGCAACAGATTGTTAATCTGTTGCTCTTTTTGTTGGAATTTGTAATCCAAGAATATAAGCAAAACCGTCGGGGTTGCCCGACAGCAACGTAATTTTCTTTGTAACGACAAAGAAAACGAAGCAAAAGAAAGCTTGGCGCTGCGCTTGGCATGTCTAGTTCGGGGGTTTCTGGTGGCAAGTAGAGTTGTTTGAATCCTTTAAGGGGCTACGCTTCCCCCGTTAGCCCCGAGGCCCTTGAGGACCTCTATGGCTCTGGTTGGTGTTTTTTCTGTGTGTTATGCCTTTTCCTACAAAAGACCACGACCTGGAAGGCCCGCGAACAGGGCCGGATTCATTAGCACTGTCATATCTTAAAGGCTGTGAAGGCTGGCAAAGGAGATGCCCTCCGCCAGGAGCAAGGTCTTTTTTGCATCCTTTTTGTGGCCGCTTGGACAAAACGGATGGCGTCTGGCGGGACGCGACCCGCCGGTTCTTCTTTGGCCTGAAAAAATATAGAGAACAGATTAACGATCTGTTGCGCTCAGTAATTATCTCCCCTCCAACTTCAATCATTGACACAATACTGAACTTTGTCAGCAGCCTGTGGTGGTTTCTGTCAGCCCTTTATCGTTTTTTGAAGAATCCTGATCAATTCTGTCGTCTCGTGTTCCGGATCGTAGCGATCCCGGTCCCGGCTGGTGAATTGCTGGCGTTTGCCTTGGTTGAGCATTTGCCGGGCATAATGCGTGAATTCCGCTTCATTGCCATACAAAAGACCGTTAACGTTATGTTTGACAACTGCGGCATTGCCGGGGATTTTGCTTGCCAGTATCGGTACGCCTATTGTTGCCGCTTCCAGCAAGGCGTTAGCGAG
>CAZXBD010000291.1:0-42870 GCA_964638305.1 uncultured Geobacteraceae bacterium
TAATCACAATCTCGACCGGAACATCCTTGCCTGACTGCTTCACCGCTTCCTGGGCCATCATTGCCAGACCGCGACAGCAGGGAACTTCCATAATTGGTACCGTGACCGATTGAATGTCATTCTGGCTGATCATTGCCGCCAGTTTTTCGACATAGGAACTGGTGTCGTCTAACTTCGGGCAGGCATTCACCAGTACGCGACCCTTGATGAAGTCACGGTGAAAATCTGCATAAGCAAAAGGCGCACAGTCGGCAGCGATGAGCAGATGTGCATTCTGCAGATAAGGTGCACTGGGTGGCACCAGGTGCAGTTGAGTCGGCCACTGGCGAAGTTCGGATGGTCGGCTTTCAGTTGAGACGGTCTCTTCCGTTTCTTTCTTCTCTATAGTGCGGACATTAGCCCCGGGGCAGCCGCAAGCAAGTTTACTCATGCTGATTCTCCTTCAGTTATGTTCTGTGTGTTCAGATAGTCGGTGATTTCCTGCTCGATCTGAGCTTCGATCTCATCGCCAAGGGCGTGAATCGAGACGACATCCTTCACCAGGCAGATGCCTACACCACATGTTACGCAACCAATGTCATACTTTTCCAGGATCTCGCCGATGACTGGATGCTCTTCAATAACGTTATTAATGGCCTGTTCGCCGATGTCGTGTGGAAGATTCATGTTGTCTAAACTCCTTTTTTCTCAATTGTTGACCAGAGTATACAATCGATATTGTCCGAAAAACATGACTGGAGTCAAAAACCTGATAATATTTGTCAAGTATATGTGAGGTGCCTGGTGAAATGTAACCTGTTGTCGTCGATTTTTCGAATTACCATAAGTTACTGTTGAGTGGGAGGAGGTGTGCCATGGCAAAATACAGACAAAAACTGCCACAACTTTCCGACAAACTGTTTCTGACCGATGGCGGTCTGGAAACGACCCTGCTTTTTCACAATGGTTTCGATCTCCCGGAATTTGCAGCTTTCGTTCTCCTGCAAGATGGACCCGGTCGAAAGACCCTTGAACAGTATTTCCGAACCTATACCGAAATTGCCCGGAGCAATAGACTGGGGTTTGTTCTCGAGAGCGTGACCTGGCGAGCCAGTTCATCATGGGGGCAACGACTTGGATATAAGGATGATGCGCTTGTTGCCGCGAATCGTAACGCGGTCGAAATGCTTGCTGACATCCGCAACGACTGTGAAACAGAGCAGACCCCGATGGTGATCAGTGGTTGCATGGGGCCGCGCGGCGACGGATATAGTGTTGCCGACAAGATGAGCGTGTCAGAGGCTGAATGCTATCATAGGCCACAGATCGCAGCTTTGCAGACGACAGAGGCCGACATGGTTTCAGCCTTTACCATGAACTATTCAGAGGAGGCGATCGGGCTGAGTCTTGCTGCCCAGGCGACTGATATGCCGGTGGCGATTTCTTTTACTGTCGAGACCGACGGTTGTCTGCCTTCCGGTGAGATGTTGGGTGAGGCGGTTGAAGCTGTTGATGAGGCAACTGGCGCGGCACCTGTCTATTACATGATCAACTGCGCTCATCCGGGCCATTTCGAGAATGTTCTGGTCGAAGGGGGCCCATGGTTGGAACGGATTAAGGGCCTGCGTGCCAATGCTTCTGCCAAGAGCCATGCAGAGCTTGATGAAGCAGAGGAGCTTGACGATGGTGACCCTTTGGAGTTTGGCAAGCAGTACAGAAGGTTAAGAGAAAAGTTGCCGCAATTGAATGTCCTCGGCGGTTGTTGCGGTACAGATCACCGCCATATTTTAGAAATCTGCAAGGCGTGCATCAACTGAATGGTACAGCTTACGGTTGCGGTACCGGACTCAGGACAAGATCGAAAAGGCCTTCACCAGCATCCTTCGCCGGGTAGTGCTGGGTAACGAGCGGCTTAAACCCTTTTGCTGTAACCCTGATATGGATGTGCGGTCGACGATTGCCGAAGTCGGTCGGTTCATGGCTCTCGAAATAATAAGTGCCGTTGTCGGCACTAAAGAGAGTTGCCCGCCATTCCTCTCCGTAACGGCCTTGTGGTCCGGTCATCCACAATTCAACCCTGGCGCCAGGGACAGGGCCGCAGTCGTTAGCTGATTTGATGGTGCCCTGCAAAAGATAACCGGTGCCGACACGGTTACGGATGGTAGCTTCTGGTGAGTAGAAAGGCCCCATTTCATCTTCCGGGGTTGGTTCACAACGAAATGTTTGCTCAACGGCACTTGCAGGGACCGGACACGCAACAATGGTTGCCAGTAATAAAAGGTTGATCACTGTGAGTCGGGAAATGATTCTCATTGTTAGCTCCTGTGCACGCCTATGGCAGAGGAATAAACTCCGTTTCGCCAGGAACTTTGGGAAAAAGGCCCTTCTGCCAGCTTTGTTTTGCCTGTTCTATCAACTCCCTGCGACTGGCCACCAGGTTCCACCAGACTGTTCGTTTGCCCAACGGCGTCCCGCCGATGATAACCAGTCGAGAGTCTTCCTTGGCAGTCAGTTTGATACATGATGTCTGGTCAAAAACCACCATGGTGTGCAAAAACAGGGGCTTTCCTCTTTCTTCAAGTGCGCCCGAGACCAGATAAATTGCACGTTCCTCGACATGCTCAGGCAGCGTCAAGGTAGCGCCGGTCTTTAGGCTCACTTCAACGTAGAGGGTCGGCGAATATGTCCTGACAGGCGAACAGACACCGAACGCTTCGCCGATCATCACACGCACTGACCTGTCGGCAGCTTCGACTTCCGGTAATTCTGCCGCATCGTAGTGGAAGAATGCCGGATCTGTCTCTTCGTCCGCCACCGGTAACGCCACCCAAAGCTGAAGAGCGTGAAGAGTGTGACCTGAAGAACGAATCTCGGCCGGTGTCCGTTCCGAATGGACAATCCCCCGACCGGCAGTCATCCAGTTGATTTCTTTGGGACGAATCGGTTGAACGCAACCCAGGCTGTCGCGATGCAGGACCTCTCCCTCAAACAGGTAAGTGATGGTGGCAAGACCGATGTGCGGATGGGGGCGTACATCGATGCCTTGACCCGCCGGAAACCAGGTCGGGCCCAGGTGGTCAAAGAAAACAAAGGGGCCAACGCTCCTGACGTCAGTCGCGGGTAACAGGCGCCGCACGGAAAATCCGCCAAGATCTTTTTCTTTCGGTGAGAGAATCTGCATGATCGAAGGTCCTATAGTCCTTGTTGCATGTGCAGTTGTCAGATTGGGTCAACCGGTTGTTTATGAGGTTTCATCGATGGTTTTCCCTACAAATGATTTATTGTCTTATTTATTGAGTCTAAACCCATTGGCAAACAGTTCAACTCGCAATACCTTAAAAATGCCGATTGGCTTTTCCTTTGCTGCAGCTGTTACAATCGTAATCATGAAGAAAAAAAATAAGTTTTTGACCTGGCGTCTGAAACTGATTCTTGCTCTTGGTTGTCTGGGCGGTCTGGCCCTGGCCATATCCGCTCGGTATGTGGAGTCGCTGTCAGATACTCCGCTGGGCCCCACGCCGTTGTCCTGGACTTTCAAGTCCAGCCGGGCAAGCGTTGTCACTGCCTTTGCAGAGGAGCGTGCCATGGAAAATGAAGAGCACCTGATCGAGCCTGTTGTGCCGGCAATTGATCAGATCCTTCACGAAGAGACGGAGCACGCTCTCTTTGCCCTGGGCTGATTCTGGGGTGTCGACTCCCGGTTCGGGAGTGTCCCTGGCGTTCTGCGTACCACTGTCGGTTATTCCGGTGGTGTGTCAGAATCCCCTGATTATCACCATATCGGCGACCACAGTGAAACAATCCGGATTGAATTTGACCCGCAGAGGGTGAGCTATGCGCAATTGCTGGAAATCTTCTGGGAGAGCCATGATCCCGGTTACGATGTTTACAGCCGTCAGTATCGCAACGCAATCTTTTACCTGAATGACGAGCAGCGTGAAACAGCCGAAGCTTCGTGGAAGGAGATTGCCGGAGACTCCCGTGGCAGGATTTACTCGGTAGTAGAGCCTGCTGGAGAGTTTTATGCCGCAGAGGATTATCACCAGAAGTACCTGTTGCGCAAGGCGACAGGAATCTTCCGGGAGTTACAGACTATCTATCCGGATGCTGAGAGCTTTACTGCATCTACAGCAGCTGCGCATATCAATGGTTACCTCGGATGTAATGGAGAGCGCGAAGAACTGGAACGAGAACTGGACCAGCTGGGTCTCTCCAGAAAAATGCAGGAGCGCCTTGTGGAACACGTTGCCTTTTCCTGTGACAGCTTCGCTGGTTTGACCTGCCCAGCCCCGAAATAGTCTAAGGCTTTTTGCTTCGACGTAAGGTAATCGTTTCGCCGCCGACCCCGTAGTTATCAGTCTCAATCTCATCAATGACAACCACGGTTGTTCCTGGTCCACGATTAACGACTTCAACCAGCAAATCGGTAACTCCCTTGATGAGTGCGGCCTTCTGCTCAGAGGTTATCGGTTCCTGCTCTCGCGTTAGCTTGATGTTGACGTAAGGCATCTCATCTCTCCTTAGGTTTTAAGATTCTGTGCACATCAATCCTTAAGCTTTGAAACAATATCCACTTCGCTGTGTAACGTCTTGTGCACCGGGCAGCGTTCAGCAATTTCCAGCAGTCTTTGACGCTGCTCGTCATCGAGATTGCCGAATAGCTCTATTTCACGCTCCATACGATCGATCTTGCCGTTTGCAGCTTCGCAGTGGTCGCAATCGTCGGCGTGTATTTTACTGTGCGTGAGACGCACGACAGCTTTGTCGAGAGGGAGTTTTTTGTGGCGGGCGTACATCTGCAGGGTCATGCTGGTGCAGGCTCCGAGAGCTGCAAGCAGGTATTCGTAAGGCGAGGGGCCACGGTCGGTGCCGCCATATTCAGTCGGTTCGTCAGCCGTCATGGCGTGACCGTTGGCAAAGATGTCGGTGAAGAAACCCTGGTTGTCTGTACTCGTTGTCACCCGATTATCGCTCACCATCTCCGTGGGCGCTTTTGTCTCAGGGGCGTCGATGTAGCGACGACTCCAGGCGGCGATCATCATGCCGGCATAGAGGGAGTCCTGTTCGTTCATCAGCAAGTGATCGGCGTTGTCGAGGGAGACAAAACTTTTTGGATGCTTGGCCGCCTGGTAGATTTTGGCGGCATTGTCAATCGCCACAGTATTGTCCCGTGGTGAGTGCATGACCAACAGAGCGGTCTTGAGCTTTTTGATGTGAGCATCAAGTTGTTGCATTTCGAGATCTTCGAGAAACTGCTTTTTGATGGTAAATTTTCGACCGGCCAGATTGACTTCGGCAGCTCCATCCTTTTCGATTTGCTCGCGCATCATGGTGAAGTGATGGGTAACATGGGCAGGATCATGGGGCGCTGCAATGGTTGCCACGGCTTTCAGGGAAGGTATCCCGGCGGCGGCCTGCAGGACTGCTGCCCCTCCCAGAGAGTGCCCGATAATGATCTGTGGTGCCTGGTGCTCAGACGCCAAAAAATCTGCGGCAGCGACCAGGTCAGCTACATTGGTCGTGAAATTGGTGTCGGCAAAGTCTCCTGCGCTTTGTCCCAGGCCAGTGAAGTCGAAACGCAGGACGGCAATCTTCTCGCGGTTGAGGGCGGCGGCAATATTGACTGCAGCCTTGATATTCTTTGTGCAGGTGAAACAGTGAGCGAAGAGAGCGTAAGCGATTGGTTGTTCGTCATCCGGCAGATCGAGTCGGGCGGCCAGTTTTTCGTTGCGACTATTGAGAAATGAGATGTGCAGGGATTTCATTCGCAGCTCCTTGCCGTCGATATTGTTTGTTCATGCCTTTGTTGTCTATGATCTCGGTAGTGCCCATTCGAAGTGGATTGCCATTAAGCGAACCACGATAACAGTGCTGGCTGCAAGCAGGGCAGCGACCGGGCGAATTGCTCCATAATGCTCCAGAGTTGCCAGTAGAAGGGCTCCGGCGAGGCAGGCGGAAGCATAAATCTCACGTCGCAGAATCAGCGGGACCTGGTTAGCCAGAAGATCACGTATGACCCCGCCTGCCGTGCCGGTCATGACGCCCATCAAAACAGATCCAAGCAGGCCCAACTGAAAATCAAGGGCTTTGGTCGTACCGATTACCACGAAGGTGCCGAGACCGATTGCGTCGAAATAAAGGAGTGGTTTCTCAAAAACCTTGAAGCGGTTACGGTTGGCAAAAACAATTAGAGAAACGGTAATGGCAATGTAGATATAGGTCTCGTTTTTGAGTGAAAAAGGCGGAATGTCTCCGAGTAGCAGATCGCGCAGGGTGCCACCGCCGACAGCCGTGACCACGCCGAGAACAAGGACTCCGAACAGGTCCATGTGTTTGCGCACGCCAACCCAGGCACCCGATGCGGCGAAGGCCGCAGTTCCTACAAGATCAAGAATGTAAATGATATTCATGCTTTCCTCTTGTTTAAAGGATACCGTCTTGTTGGGGCGGAGACAACGCAGCATGCAAAATTGTTGGGCTAAAATACTAAGTTCAGCAACGTTTCGAGAAGGACGAAGGCTGGTTCATAAGATGTGGTAGCGGTTTTTATGCGGCTGATTCACGGTTGGGATTGATGCCACACGCTGATTCAAGTACACTCGCTCATGCAGTTTGTTCGAAGGGTCTCCCCGATCGAATTGCTAAAATATATTGCTGGAGTAACAGGATGATCATCGGTTTTGCGGGTAAGGCGGCAACAGGAAAGACCACGGCAGCCAGACATCTGGCACCCCTGATGGGGATGGAATGTAAAATTGTGCCGATGGCTATGGTGCTGCGAGATGAAGTCGAAGCCTTCTTGCGTGCCGTGGGTGCCGATGAATCGGTCCCGCTGGTTTACGGTGACCAGGACGACAAAGTCAGGGTCTTCTACGTAGATGAGCAACGGTCAAAAAAACAGTGCTCCAAGTGGATGCATTTTGTTTCTGAAAACCGTGAGATACAGGACAGGGAAGGACAGACAGCCGTTACTGTGCGTCGTATCCTGCAGTGGTGGGGAACGGAATATCGCCGGGCTGAAGATGCGGATTACTGGACCAAGGCCTGGGGCCGAAAGGTCAGACAGTTCGATCTTGAGCATTTGTGTATCCTCGTTGATGACGTTCGTTTCATAAACGAGTTGAATGTGATCAAGGAATACGATGGCCTGATTGTCAAGATTGAACGGCCCGGTTTTGATGGCGCCAACAACCATGCCAGTGAGACGTCCCTGGATGATTACGATGCCTGGGATGGGAAGATTCTCAACGAGGGCACTCTCGAAGAGTTCAAGAGCAAGGCCGAAGGGCTAGTCGCGGTCTTGACAGGTGCAGAGAAATAAATATAGGTTTTTTGCGTTTTGCGTTGATTTTCCGGTACACGGAAAAGACCAGACTACAGAGATATGCCTTTGAGTCTTTCATGGCAGTAAGAATTTGATGCCTTCGCCAATCTGGGCACCCCGGGGGGAATGGAATCGCCGGGAATGTCATTTAGGGGTTATTTATGAAAAAAAGTATTCTCGTTTTAGATGATTCTCCTTTCATGTTGACAATCATTAGCGACATGTTGGAGAAGCTCAATTATGACGTTACGACTGTCGACAACACGAATGAAGCTTGTCAACTGGTTGAGTCAACCAGGTACGACATGATCATCACAGATTTAAACATGCCCGTCATGGATGGATTGGCATTTACAAAGCATGTCAAAGCTAAACCTCACTATAAGTTCGTGCCAATCGTAATGCTCTCCAGTGAGGGGAGTGATGAAAAGATTTCCAAGGCCAAGGCCATGGGTGTTTCAACCTTTCTCAGTAAACCGCCCAAAGAAGGTCAGCTGAAAACCCTGCTGCAAATTACCCTCAGCAAACGAAAGGCACCGAGGATTAAGGTGAAACTGGAAATTTCTTATGGCGACAATGAAATGATTTCCGGGCAGACCGTCAATATGAGTGTCGGGGGAGTGTTCGTAGAATCGACCAGCCCGCTACCCCTTGAGGAGAAACTGAGCCTCAAATTCCACCTTCCGGGGAACAACCTTCCAATCTTATGCCAGGGTCGGGTGGCCTGGGTTAATGTTCCAACTTCACCATCCGATATGTCCATGCCGTCAGGTATGGGTGTGGAGTTCGTCGACTTCAAAGAAGAGCGTCAACTTATGGCTTTTCTCAAGTCCGGGGCATGGAAAAGTTAACCTGGATAGCTACTTTTAAATGTAAAATTATGGCCACCCGGATCAATTTCGAGTGGCCATTTATTATTTTGTCACGGATTTTGATGTGTCGGTGAAATCAACCGGCTTTGATCGATAAAAAGGTAACCCTGCCCATGTCAGGGCCGACCTGATGCGAGAATTTCTGCCGTTGCTTGTGTCTTCGAATCTTCCTTACAGCTATACGCCTGCGAGTTTCGCAAACGTGTGCCCGCGTTCTTGAAAATTTTCAAAAGAGCCGTAGCTTGGCGCTGCGGGGGACAAAAGCACAATGCCGCCACGGGGTGTTTCTGTTTTAGCTATCATGATCGCCGAACGTAGGTCTTTTGCCGCAAAGAGTACGGGGCCTGTCCCGGTTTTCTCTTTAACGTCTTTGATCGCAGTGGCAACCCGGTCGCCATTTTCGGGCAACGTGATTACCAGGGGGATATCTTCTTGGCAGATTAATACTGCCAGGTTCCGATAATCCTGCTGTCGGTCATACCCGCCCAGGAGGAGACAAAGGGGGCTGCCGCTAAAGCGTTCTATGGCTGCGATCGCTGTCTCCGGCGTGGTCGAGATGCTGTCATCCACAAAAGTCAGCCCATCTTCGCTGCCGAGAACTTTTTGCCGATGAGGCAGACCCCGGAAGTCGTACAGTTCGTTGATACTGGTACGAACGTCAAAGCCGGCGGCCTCCAGTGCTGTGAGTGCGGCACAGACATTGACGTGATTATGTTGCCCCTCCAGATCACCGGCCGGGACAGGCCCCAGCCGTTCATCCCCATGGTAAATGTCAGAACCCTTTACATGGATTGCGGCGGGTGCATTGAAGAAGGTGACATTTGGCAGGTCAGCAGTCAGAAGCCGGCTCTGTGGGTCGAGAAAATTTATAATCGTCGAGTTGTCTTTTCCTGGACTGAACAGGCGCAGCTTGTCGCGGAAATAACTGTCCCGGCTGCCGTGCCAGTCAAGGTGTTCGGGGAACATATTCACCAACAGGGCAATCTTGGCGAAGGGTATCAAGTCGGCCGCCTGATAACTGGATAGTTCCGCCACCCAGATCTCGGTTTGGGGGATTTTGTCGATATAATCCAGGAATGGTTTGCCGATATTGCCACAAATCTCAGCAGAAACACCCCTTTTTAAAAGGCAGTGGTGGATGATGGAGGCCGTAGTGCTTTTCCCCTTGGTCCCGGTGACGGCGATAATGTCACGACCTTCTACCTCGGCAAAAAACAGGTTTGCACTTGATGTGAACAGGGTCCCTTGTTCTTTGGCCGTTAAGAGAGTGTCTTTGTACAACGGTATCCCCGGGGATTTGATGACGACGTCGTGCTGACAGAGGGCTTCGCCTACAGCGTGGCCGGATGTAAACACGACAGGGCCGATCTGCTCTAGTTCTCGTTGCTGATGTTCCGGGATCGGTTGGTCAGACAGGATAGTCAGGCACTTGCCGGGAAAAAGTGAGCGCAGACAGCGGAGGGCTGATTCGCCGTCTTTGCCGATCCCCCAGATTGCGACATTTTTTCCTTCAAGGTCACGTAATCGCATCCAGCACCTTTTTGAATCGATCGGGCATCAGGGCCGCTTCATCTTTTGCCAGGTATCTCTTGATATAGCTGTCTGCCTTGTCCGATGAGATGTTCAGCTGTGCGGTGAAGGCCTTCACGGCAGGGCTATCCTGCCATTCCGGATGCTTCGTAAGCAGGGTCAGTGCTGCTATCGATTCTTCTATTTCACCGACGCATTCAAATGGTTTTTGGCCCTGGAGGCCGAGCAACTCCTGAAATGATGACCGTTGGTGTTTATCCTCTAGCAGGTTAGTGCCGAAAATGTCCGTAAGGGCTGTTTTGTTGAAAAACGGGGCCAGGATCAGGAATACGAAGCGGCATTTGTCGCAGTCACCGCACCATCTGGACTCCAGCTTGTTTTCGATCTTGAAGGCCCTGTTGCAGCTGGAAAAGCTATCGTGGTAATCGCCCAAATCAGCAAAGGCTTTGGCAATAGAGAGCTCTGAAAGAGGGCGAAGGAAGGAGAAATATTGAAGCGATGGAAGCATTTCGGTCTTCAATAGCTCGCTGAATGCTATTTCGAACGCTTCTGATTTGCTCCACTGATGGTTGACCTCGAATCCGTCCATGTCAAAGTTGCCAATATTGGCAGAGCGCTCATTTGACATGGCGATTGTGTCGAAACCATACAGGACCGAAGCAATGACAAAGATGAAGCTTAGAATGCCCGTAATCGGTACATGTCCGTTGTAGGCCCCTTGCTTGTTATAGATAAAGAGGTTCGGGGACAAAGTCCTTTTGATGTGGATAAGCGGGACACCATGGACCGCAGCGGTTTCATCAATGGCACGATGATGACCGACCGACAGGACAGAGAGAGGCTCGTCACTTCTCCTCAGCAGTTCGAGGGTGACGCTGGAGTCTTTGCCTCCACCTACCGGGACGCCGGTTTTACGTGGCAGGCACAGATCAAACGGTTTGGTCGTTGCATCAGGAGAGTGAGGGAAGTTGATCCGGTTACTGAGATCGATGTTGTTCAGGTATGCGAACTCACCGAGGCCCTTAAGGTAAAATTCATCGAAAAAACTGGCTGCGAGTATCGACAGGGGGCGGGTTTCGATGACTATTTCCTGCGGCAGGAACGCTTTGTAATAACTGATCCCCGCGGCAATATGCAGGTAGTACAGGGTGTGGTTAATCGCATCCAACTGGGAATGGCTCAGGTTTGTTTGTGCATCGACAAAAACCAGTTTTTCCTCGAAGAGGATGTCATCGACGGCGTACCGGAGATGTGCAGTGGCTGTTTCCGGGACATAATCGCAGGAGACGAACTTAAAGTGTTTTGCAGGGTGAGGAATAGGCTTCAAAGAATTGTCTACATGCATTGTTCAGTATCAATATCAGTAGTCACGGTATATATGGGAACAGACGTAAGCATCGAGATGATAGATGTAACACAACTTTCCAAGGATTACAGATAAAAATATGGATGAGCCTATCAGATCAAACAGAGCTGCGTTACACTGACATTTGAATTGGAATTATTGGCCGGGGCAGAATTTGCAGGCTTTTCCTCGTAGCTTGACCGCCACTTCCATCTGTCTCTAAAATTGATTTAGCCTCTGATAAACTTTTGCAAAAGATATTTAATTGCCGTAGACAAAGGCTTCCCTTTGTCTACGCTGCGCCAGAAAGGCATGTAATGGCTAACAAGACTTCCTACCGACCGTCATTTTACCTGTCTATCAATTCCCTCTTTGTTGTTTTTATCCTCATCATAGGCGGACTTCTTGCCTGGCATAACTACAGAGACACCAAACAGATAGTCCTCACCGAGGCTGATAAGGACTACGATCAGACCCTGGTTGGGTTTTCCAGGAATTTCCAGCAGATCTACAAACCTGTCTTTGACGCAGTTCGACTTCTTTCCAAGACTCCTGTTATGAAGGCTTCAACTCTTGATGACAGGATGAAGGAGCTAGGCCTTCTCAGTACGGCCCTTCAGAGCAAGGCCGAAGTGGCCGGGTTGCAGGTCGGTTATGCAAACGGTGATTTTTTTATTGTCCGTTCTGCTTCCTCAGATCGTATCCGAGCCATTTTTCACGCCCCTGAAAAAACAGCATATGTTGTTGACAACATTTCAACGGATCCTGTGAGTGGCCAGAGACTGCTGGAAAGAATATTTTGTGACGAGGGGTTGATTGAGATCCTGCGCCATCCTCCGGAGATAACGGAGTACGACCCCAGGGTTAGGCCCTGGTACTTACAGGCAATCAACTCTGGTCAGGCCTCAGCGGTAGAGCCCTATTTTTTTTATTTTTTAAAGGAAATTGGTACGACGATTTCGTACCAATTGCCCGGTTCAAATACGGTGATAGCGGCTGACGTCACACTGCGACAACTTTCAGAGACCTTAATCAGTTATCTCCTTACGCCAAGTTCAGAGATTGCCCTGCTTAATGCCGATGGCCTGGTGGTCGGATATAACAAGCCTGAGAATACAATCATTCCCGTAGACGATGATCGTTTCAGAATCGCCCGGATTGATGAACTTGGCAGTGCAGTTTTTACTTATGTAAACAGCCAGGGGTTGTTGCGGCCAGGATCCCTGGATTTTGAATATAAGGGAAAAAAATGGCACGGCGCTGCCCATACATTCAAGGTCCGCAGCTCTGATGAACGAGAGCTGACACTCGTCATGCTGTCTCCACTCGAGGAGCTGTTGACCGATGCGATAAGGATGCTCAAAAACTCTCTTCTGATTACCCTGGGGATTCTCCTTCTCGCGGTTCCCTTTGCTTCCGTTCTGGCCAGAATAATTTCAAAAGCTTTGGTTGCACTTGCCGAGGAAGCTGTTTTCATCAGTCGATTTGATTTTAAACGGCCGGCTGTACGCCGGTCGAAAATTAGGGAGATTGATGAACTGGTCCAATCAATGGAGCTGATGAAGAATACCCTCAGCCGGTTTCTTTCTCTGATCAAATCGTTGGCCAGTGAGCAAAACTTCGATGCCATGCTCGAGCAGATTACCGAGGAAACGATGAGTATCAGCAGCGCCGATGGGGCCCTGACATGGTTTGTCGACGAGGACAGCAACAGACTCGTGCCGGCAGCCTTTTTTGACAAACTTAGCGGCAAGATGAGCCTCGATGGATTGCCCTCCTATGCAGTGGATGAAGACAATGTCCTGGCCCAGGCCGCCCGGCAAAAGGATGTCAGCCGTATTCACGTTCGTAAAGATGATCGTGACGATTTAACCAGACTTTTTGAGAGGCTGGGAAGCGATGAAGTTTTTGTCATTGCGTTTCCCTTGCGCAACAGGCAGGACGAAGAGATCGGTCTTTTATGTCTTCTCAATAAAAGCACAACGCGCAATAGTGATGAAGAGTCCGAGAACGGACGCATGGCTTTTGTTAGGACTTTTTCCGGGTTTGCCTCTGTTTCACTGGAAAGCAGGCATTTGCTGGAGATGCAGAAAAGGTTGATGGATTCCTTTATGCACCTTCTGGCCGGAGCGATTGATACCAAGTCGGCTTATACAGGAGGTCACTGCCAGAGGGTGCCTGTTTTGACAAAAATGCTGGCTAATGCCGCCTGTGAAGATAATAACCTGTTCAAAGATTTCCAGCTTGATGAACAGGGGTGGGAGGCGGTGCATCTCGCCGGTTGGTTGCATGACTGTGGCAAGGTCACGACACCTGAGTATGTTGTGGACAAGGCGACAAAGCTGGAAACGATCTACGACCGTATTCATGAAATACGCACCCGTTTCGAGGTTATGAAAAGAGATGTGGAGATCAGATACTGGGAGCAGGTTGCAGATGGCGGTGACAAACAAGAGTTGCGCAAAGTAATGGACAGGGAGCTCCAGGAGCTTGACGATGACTTTGCCTTTGTCGCGGAGTGTAATGTAGGTGGCGAATTCATGGCGCCAGAGAAGAAAGAGCGATTAGACAGGGTCGCTACAAGGGCCTGGCAGCGAACACTCGACGATCAGATAGGCGTGTCCTGGGAGGAAGAAAAGCGCAGGGCTCGCGTACCCAAAAAGAAACTTCCGGCAGAAGAGAGTGTCATCGCCGACAGGCAGGATCATCTGATTGAACGCAGTGAAAATGAAAAGATGCCAGCTGACAATCCATGGGGATTCAAGCTCGATGTACCTGAATACCGGTATAACCTGGGCGAACTGTATAACCTCAAGGTAGATCGGGGCACCTTGACGACAGAGGAACGTTACAAAATAAATGATCACATCGTGCAAACAATTATTATGCTGGAAAAATTACCCTATCCGAAACATCTCCGGCAGGTCCCGAGCCTCGCCGGAGGTCATCATGAGACGCTGGATGGCAATGGCTACCCGAAACGGTTGAACGCAAAGCAGATGCCACTGACAGCCAGAATGATGGCTATCGCCGATATCTTTGAAGCTTTGACCGCCTCGGACAGGCCGTACAAAAAAGCTAAAAAACTGAGTGAAGCGATACGGGTAATGAGCTTCTTTAAAAAGGACCATCATATTGATCCGAACCTGTTTGACCTGTTTTTGAGAAGCGGCGTGCATTTGGAGTATGCCCGTGAATATCTCGACCCCGATCAGATCGATGAGGTGGATATAGAGAATTATATTTCTCAGAAAACCTAGCGAAACGAGCCACTTTTTGAAGGCTATCAATCAAATACTCTTAAATTCATGAGTTGTTGTCGCCTGTTTCGATCACCGGGTGGCCATTTCATCTTACGGTATGACCCGAAGCCACAAATTGACACTGCTTACCCGCCTTCCCACCGATTAATTAACGATCTGAGCTGGTTTATGGGGATTCGTGTGCCCAATACACACTATTTTTATTGGCTCGTCCATTGCATACATTAGCATACTGGTTGTTCCGCCAATCGATGATTGTTAGCCGGAACTATTTTTATTGCATGGAGGAGACTTACTATGTTTATTCGTACGATCCAAATCTCACTTTGTTTCATACTGCTGACTGTCGGCCTTGCCCACGCTGACCTGAATGCCTACATTCGTGACCTCAATATCTCTGCTCAGGGAGATGTGGGTGGCTACAAGGCAAAACTAGAGGCAAGGTTTGGTACTTCAAGCGCTCAGCTGGAAGCCGTGTTCCGATCAGTAAAGAGCCCTGCTGATGTTGCAATAGTTTTATGGCTAGGAGAGCAATCCCGGCAACCGATTGACAGGGTCCTGGAGGTTTACCGAGTCAACAAGACCCACGGTTGGGGTTCAATGGCTAAGAGTCTGGGAATCAAACCCGGGTCATCTGCTTTTCACGACCTCAAAAAAGGCAATATCCAATTATCTCTTGCCGATAGTGGAGCGAAGGCAAAAGGTAAAGGCAAAAACAAAAATAAATCAAAGAAAAAACACGGGTAATTATGCGTCCAAGAGTCTGATCGGCGGGCTTATTTCGAAACTCTACTGTCTAATATATGCTCAGGTTTAATGATTTAAACCATTCTCGAAATGGGTGGTTTGCGTTTGATAGTTACAAACAAGGATCCACAGGAGGAAACCATGCACAGATATAAAGCCAGCACCCTTGGGTTGATTCTCTGTTTAGTCATTTGTGTTTCCGGTTGTTCCATGGCTATGACCGGAAGAGCCAAGGTCGATCAGGAAGCATTCAAAAAAGAAGAGAAGTATGCTCTCGTCACCATTGCGGCAACAAAAGAATTCTCTGGCGAACAAGGGTTCTTCCAGATGTTCAAGGATAATGAGGATGTCCAGGGGATCGATACTCAACCGGTCATCGATGAACTTGTCCCCGTAGTTCGTGCCAAACTGGCCCAGACAGGATATTTCACTTCTGTCCCGATGCGGGTTATCGTCAACAGCGACCCTTACAAACAGCTTGATGAAGACGAAAAAATTAGCAAAATGGGTCTTTTTAAGACCGATCTCAATGTGGCTAGGGGATACAAGTATTTAGCAGACAAGAAGAAGTTGGCCTCGCTAGCGAAGGAGCTCAACGTGGATGGTGTCATTTGCGTTAATATGGGTTTCTCCGTTGTCGCAATGAAATCAAGTTTGAGTGCGGCCGCCTCGAGTTTAATGGGGGGTATACCCCTTACTGTCGGGGAGAAGGAATACGCATCCAATGTTACCGTATCTTTGGTTGCATATGATGCCGATGGCAATTTGCTTTGGGAGGACACCTCAATAAAACAGGCTGAACCGGGAGATGAAAAAGCGATCGTGTTGCTTGATATCTCAGACTTGACAGAAACTAATTTTGAGAAGATGCACCCTTCGGCAGTTCTGGTGGCAGGATATGCTGTGGATGTACTTGTCAAGAGATTCCAGGACACGATGGAAGGCAAAAAAACCAGTATCTTCCAACAAATCAAAGACAAGGGGTCAAAAGAGGCTACGCAAACAAAATCGTAACCCATATGGGATTGATGTCTCTAGGAATAGTTTCTTGCACTCATAAAACAGTAGGGGGTGTCCGAATCCTCATGAATTTTGACGCACTCAACATCAATACAGAACGCAAAACTGCCCTGAATAAAATTTATCTCCCGTTGGCTTATTGATGGCCCTTTGTGGTATAGTTTAGTTACCTCAAAAGGAAAAGAGGTTTCTCGAATGCAAAGGAGGAAGACTTTATGTCAGTCTCTGATCCGCCGGGCCAGTCAGGGAACATCTCATCAATTTAATACAATTAAAACTTCGGACTTCAGCAGTCGGGTTGTCCGATAAAGATTCCCACGACGGGAACTCTCAAAGAAACAAATGATGGCAAAGCGCCCCGATATTCTCGGGGCGCTTTGATCTTTTCATTGCTCCTGAAATAAAGAGATGTGAAGATGTGCACCATTGGGGCATACAGGTGACGTCTGGGTCGCCAGGTGCTAAATTGTCTATTCACTCTTAAAGATTTACTGCCGGAGAACAAGATGGAACTCGTCCAATGGAAAGAAAACCTGAGCGTGAACGTGACGGAAATAGACGGGCAACATAAAGCTCTCGTCTCCATGATCAACTATTTGCACAGTTCGATGAAACGAGGGGACGGCAAGTTGGCTGTAGGCGAGGTCGTAAATGGTCTGATTAAATATTCAGATTCTCATTTTGCAACAGAAGAGAGATATTTCGATCAGTTTGGCTATCCGGAGGCTGCCAGTCACAAACAGGAGCACACTATCTTTTCGCAGAAGGTTTTAGAATTTAAAACCGAAGTAGAGAAAGGAAATGTAGTGCTGGCAATTCAGGTTATTCTCTTTTTGAGTGACTGGCTGCAAAACCATATCAAGGAGTGTGACAAAAAATATTCTCAGTTCTTTAATGCGAAAGGATTGAGCTAGGATGATTTGTGCTTGGCATGCCTGACTAAATTGTAATAAGTAGACGCCAAGACAGATAAGTTTATATCTTACCTCCTAAAAGAAACACAAAACCCGTTACCCCACAGTCCTTCTACCGGCTGTGGGGCTTCTTCCACTCATCAGGCGGGGTTTCTCGGTGCTCGTCTTTATGGTTAGGTTCTGTTCGTGTTCTATGTTGGCGGGCTGTGTGCTGAACACGCCCGGCCACAGTAATATAGTACGAGTGTGTCAGTGGCAGGATTTATAAGACCACTCATTTATCAACACAAAACGCGAACAGAGCCTATGGTTAAACAGGGAGTCCGAAAATGATCACCGGAAGAGTGCGGGAGAAGCCTTTACCTGTCTATGATTCTGCAGTAGATTGAGTGTGCCTTGTCTGCGGCATTGCTGCCCTGGTATTTATAAACTGCTAACCTCTGCATGAGGCTGACACGCTACTTTTTATGGCCGGCTGGCCTTCAAGCCCAGAGTGGTTCTCTTAAGCCATGAACTCGACAATCCTGACAGTTTTTATCCCTACCTTCCTTTTTGTTTCACTGACCCCCGGGATGTGCATGACCCTGTCCATGTCCCTCGGGATGACAATCGGTTTTCGCCGGACGTTCTGGATGATGTATGGAGAGCTTTTGGGGGTCGGCCTGGTCGCGGCTGCTTCGGTTGTCGGGGTCGCGGCCGTGACGCTTCGCTATCCAGTGATATTCCTGCTGCTCAAATCTCTGGGAGGACTTTACCTGGGTTATCTCGGGATTCAGATGTGGATGTCAAAGGGCTCCATGGCGGTCAACTTTGAGGCAGGAGCGACTCGATTGGAAGTCTCGGCAAGACAGCTTGCCATGCAGGGGTTCATTACGGCCATTGCCAACCCAAAAGGGTGGGCTTTCTTTATCGCCCTCTTGCCGCCATTTATTGACTACCAGCAACCTCTTTACTCGCAGTTGGGTCTCCTGTTGGGGATTATTCTTGTTGTCGAATTCCTCAGCCTCGTCCTCTACGCCGGTGGCGGGAAAACACTCAATCGCTTATTGATGAAACAGGGGAATGTCCAAGTGCTTAACCGGATCGCAGGGACCCTGATGATGGGGGTCGGCGTCTGGTTGGCAATTGGTTGATGCTTGTCCCGAAGAGAGAAGCTCTTGGTGCTGCCACAACAAAATGGGCGGCTTAGGGTTTGATCCCCTCCCCATTGTGGTTTCTCGCGTTTTGCAGGTCAATCAAAAGCCCTTCGCTTTGACCTTGGCCCCCGACTGGGTTAGATTGTCATCAGCGCATGATCGCACTCAACAGCCTATTATGAAGGTCCAGGGAGAGAGAACTATGCATCTACTCGTAAAGGCCCGCTTGTTATTCTTCTTTTGTCTGATTGTAATGTTTGCTGGATGTTCACCGGAAGTTGGTAGCGAGGAATGGTGTGAGGATATGAAAGAGAAGCCGAAAGGCGAATGGACGGCTAACGAGGCGTCTGATTATGCCAAGGACTGCATCATCAGGTGATCCTCTGCCGCAACGAAAGTCTGTTTTTCTCTGATCTGCTTACCGAAAATCCATAAAATGTTGCCCCACAGTCTCTCTTCAGACTGTGGGGCTTTTTCGTGCAGGTTTAATTCCCATGTCATCCTCTTGATTGGGGGAGGACGAGGTTGAGGAGTACACCGATAATGCCGGCCAAGCCGATGCCGCCAAGTTTTACGATGGAAAGATCGAAGCTCATGCCACCGATGCCGAAGACCAGGATCACGGCCACGATCGTCAGGTTGCGCGGTTCCATCAGATCCGTGCCAGCCCTGACGAGGGTGTTGATACCGATCACTGCAATTGCACCGAAGAGCAGCACCATGATGCCGCCCATGACCGGGACCGGGATGGAGTTGAGGAACCCTCCTAACTTGCCAACGAAGGCTAGCAGGATTGCTGTGACCGCAGCCCAGGTCATGACGACTGGGTTGAAAGAACGAGTCAGTGCTACGGCTCCGGAGACCTCAGAATAGGTGGTGTTGGGGGGGCCGCCGAGACACGCGGCCAGGGTGGTTGCAAGGCCGTCGCCGAGAAGGGTTTTGTCAATACCCGGGTCCTCGACATAGTCTTTGCCGGTGATGCCCCCGATAGCCAGCACATCGCCGAAATGTTCGATAGCCGGAGCAATAGCCACTGGAACGATAAAGAGAATAGCTTCCAGGTTCCAGACGGGCAGTGTGAAATCGGGCATGGCCAGCCACGGTGCCTCCAGGACCTTCTGCATGGAGATGAGGGTTGACCCGGTCCAGTTCTGCAGTGTTCCGGGGTCAAAAGAGGCCTGGAGTGAAGCAGAGGTGCCCGACATGTCGAGAAACAGGGCCGCCAGGTAGCCGGCAACAATACCGCAGAGAATCGGGATCAGTCGGAAAAGGCCTTTACCTAGCAGTGAGACCAGTACGGTGACCAACAGAGCAATCCCGGCAATAATGTATGCTGTCGGTTGCGGCACCAGCCAGGCGGAACCGTCACCGGTGCGGCCCGAGGCCATGTGTATCGCAACCGGCGCCAGGACCAGTCCGATGACCATGATGACCGGTCCAGTGACAATCGGCGGCAGGATGCGGTGCAGGATGTCTGACCCGAAAACGCGGATGGCAAAGCTGATGGCGACGTAAAAAATGCCCGCTGCGAGCAGCCCGCACATGGTTCCGGGAATCCCCCATTGTTGCACGCCATAAATGATCGGCGCGATAAAAGCGAAACTCGAAGCCAGGAAAACAGGGACTTTGCCGCGGGTGACGATTTGAAACAACAGGGTGCCGGCTCCTGCGGTAAAAAGCGCAACGTTGGCGTTGAGGCCGGTTAGAAGTGGAACCAAAACCAGGGCGCCGAAAGCGACGAAGAGCATCTGGGCACCAATGACCATCTCTTTGGGGTTGATTCGGCGAGGATTATTCTGCAGCTGGTCTGACATGTAGGTCTCTCCTGAGAAAGGGTTACTTGGTACCGAAGATCTTGTCTCCGGCATCGCCAAGTCCTGGAAGTATATAGCCTGCCTCATTAAGCTTTTCGTCGATGCAAGCCACGTAGATGTCGACGTCAGGATGTTTTTCCTGTAAGGCTGCTATCCCTTCCGGGGCTGCCACCAGAAACAAGCCCTTGATCTTTTTACAGCCAGCCTCTTTAAGCATGTCTATGGCGGCAATGAGGCTGCCTCCGGTAGCCAGCATCGGATCAAGTACCATTGCGGTGCGGTCTTCCATGTGGCTGGCGAATTTCTGAAAATAGGCTACTGGCTCCAGTGTTTCCTCGTTACGGTAGAGACCGACGACGCTGACCCTTGCACTCGGGATTAAGTCGAGAACACCATCCATCATGCCGAGACCCGCTCGCAGAATCGGTACCACGGTAATTTTCTTGCCCTTGATAGTATCTACAGAGACCGGTCCGGCCCAGCCCTCAATGGTTTCTTCTTCTGTCTCCAGGTCGCTTGTGGCCTCGTAGGTCAGCAGTCGTGCGACCTCTGAAGCGAGCTCACGAAAGTCCTTGGTGCTGATCCCGTCACTACGCATTAGACCCAGTTTGTGGCGAACTAAGGGGTGCTTGATTTCTTGAACCGACACGAGTGTCTCCTTGGTGGTTGAGCGAGTTATGTTTGCATGAAAAAATCGTGTCAAATTATCACGATCACCGTTTCGCGGCAAGAACTTGCACTCTCCTTGATACCGCTACTTTTTTACTGGCCCGAACAGCGCGAATAGCTTTTTGTCCCTTGATTCTGCTATCCTGACTGCTATGTCAGCACCTCACAAAAGAGAAACAATGAAACAGCCACTTCTGGTTACCGCAGCCGTTATCTTTGACGGGGACAAGGTTCTAATCACTCGCCGTCCGGAAAACAAACGGCACCCCGGTCAGTGGGAGTTTCCCGGGGGCAAGATTGAACCGGGGGAAAGCCCTGAAGAGGCCTTGTGCCGTGAAATCCTTGAAGAACTTGAAGTGGAGATTCAGGTTGTGGACGTTTTCGAAGTAGTTTTCTATCGCTATGAGTGGGGAACAGTGCTGATTCTTGCTTATCGCTGCGAACTCCTCACAAAAAACATTCAGAATGTCGGCGTTGCTGAACACCGCTGGGTTCATCCAGTGAAGCTGGTAAATTTCCCAATTCTTCCTGCGGATCAACCAATTATTGATCGCCTGAACGATAATTAGTCACGCAGGAGCCCTCTGTCTGGAATGCCTGTTTTTTTTAGAACAGCATTTTTAATTTCACAATTTCCCCCTCTTGTCATTATTGAAAATGCTGCATTTTCTCTTTATTTAAGACCTTTTCCGGAGTGAAACACACAATAAATGTAAATTTATACACCCTCTTTAATCTGTTCTTTGAGATCTTTTTGTAGCAAACAGTTGACAATAATAAAACGTCGTATTATTTTGTCCGCAAGTGTTTTTTCTGAGTCTTCCCCTAGATTCCCAAAGGAGTTACCAGTGTCCTCCAGAGATAAGGAATCCTATTCTATACAAGCAGTTGAAAACGCGCTCGACGTTCTGGAAGCTCTCAGTGAAATTGATGATGACGTCCGCATCAGCCAATTGAGTGAAAAACTTGCCATGAACAAGACAAGTGTTTTTCGTCTTTTGGCTACATTCGAAAATCGTGGTTACGTTGAAAGGGAAGAACGCTCCGGAAAATACAGGCTGGGACTCTCCGCCTATGAAATCGGTCAGAAGTTCCTCTCCCGCATGGGCTTGCTGAGGCATGCACGCCCGGTCGTTGAAAGATTGTCGCGTGGCTGCAATGAAGCCGTGTACATTGCCGTTCGCCGTCGCAAGGAAGTTCTCTTTCTCGATATGGTTGATACGACCCAGAAGGTAAAAATTGTCTCACTGGTGGGTAAACGTTACCCCCTCGATACAACAGCGGCCGGTCAGATTCTACTGGCTTTCAATAATGCCAAAGATAATTCGTTAGCCGATAATGCCGTGTCAGCATCGAATCAACAGGCATCAATACGTCATCTGGGCTACGCCCACGACTGTAATGCGTTGGGTGACGGTATCACCAGCGTGGCAGCTCCGCTTTTCGGTGGCGGGGGTAAGTTGCACGGCGTCCTTTGTGTCGTTGGCCCGGAATTCAGGCTTTCGCAAGACACTGTAAAAAATCAGATACTCTCTCCATTGCTTGATACTTGTGGCATCATCTCTTCCAAACTGGGCTGGCACTCCCCCTACATCCCTCGAAACCTAACCTGATTATAAGACCTGTGTTTGCACTTCTCTGCGCGTGAGTGTGGGCTGCTTTCACTCTTTGACCGTAACTGTAATACGGCAACATTCTGGCGCTTAAAGAGTTTGCCCTTTTTCTGCGATTGATGATAAATTAATCCTTTAATGTGAACCAAGTTGCCGTTGAGGCAGCTATCGATGATGCAATACGACCTATGCCGCTAATCAAGCACTTGCAGGAGACAGAGCCTTTTAGCCAACTTCCCGAGTCTGTTTTTACAGAACTGCGCGAGGCTGCGCTTGAAAGGAAATACCCTGCCAATCATGATATCCTTCTGCAAAATGACTCGCCAACCGGTTACCTGTATGTAATCAAGGAAGGTCTGGTGACCATTAACCTGGTTTCTCCGGGTGGGGGCGATATGGTGGTCGATTATCGCCAGGAAGGTCAATTTTTCGGTGGCACGCCGATCTTCACCGGTGAACCCTACGCCGGTGGTGCCCGTACCGTAAAGCCGACGATCTGCTATCTTATTCCGGCTGAGGTGCTTCACAAGCTACAGAAAGAGAACCCGCAACTGGGCCGTTTCTTTACTGGAATCGTCCTGTCCAGGGTTCGCAAACTCTACGCACAAATAGTTTCGGAACACTCTGGTTCGGCCTTGACGCAGATGGAAGCCTATCCGTTTAAAAAGCGTCTTTCCGAAATCATGACATCTCCCGTGGTGACTTGTACTCCCGACACTCCTGTGACTACTGCTGCACGTCGACTTACGGAGCACGGTATCAGCTTCCTGGTCGTGACCAATCCGGACAACGAACCGGTTGGTATCCTTGCCGGCAGTGACCTTGTCGCCAAGGTGTTGGCCCCGGAGAATGTTGATGCCCGATCGATGTCTGTCAGGGATGTGATGCGCGTCGGGCCGAGAACCATGACTCCAGAGACTTACATGTACGAGGCCATGGCGTTTATGACCAGTCACGGACTCAATTCCCTGCCTATTGTTGATCGTGATCAGTTGGTTGGTGTAGTTACGGCACGCGACCTGATGCGTTACCGTTCCCAGAAGGCGCTGTTGTTACTTGGTAATATTCGTGAAGAAGAGAGTATTGATGGACTGGCTTCAATCCATAGAGAAATCGTGCGGGTTGCCCGTGCCCTGCTTTCTGAAACCCGCAGCACTCCAGAAGTTATGGAAATCCTGTCACATATTCATCATGCAATCATTCGCCGTACCTATCAGATATGTCTTGATGAAATGGCCGCTGATGACATGACCCCGCCTGATATCCGTCACTGTTTCCTGATCATGGGCAGTGCCGGTAGAAAGGAAATGCTGCTGCACCCTGATCAGGACAATGGATTTATCTTTGAGAATTATGCAGACGAACGGCAGGCGGAGGTCGATGCTTTTTTTCAGCCTTTCAGCGAAAAGCTTAACCTGGCTCTAGCCAGTGTCGGCTACCCTCTTTGTGATGGTGACGTCATGGCACGAAACAAGGACTGGTGTGGTCGTTTGGTCGACTGGCAGGAGCGCATCAACAGCTGGTTGCTTGACCCGGAACCGACCCACGTAAGGAGTTCGTCGATATTTTTTGATTTCTTCCCATTGGTTGGTGATGTTGGCCTGGCACAAGATCTCCGCGAAATTGTTACCAAAGGTATTAAGATTCACCAGGGTTTTCTCTACCACATGATGACACTGGACCTGCGTTACAAGGTGCCGCTCGGTCTTTTGGGTCGTTTCCACGTAGAAAAGGATGGTGACAACGCCGGATTGCTCTCTGTCAAGTATGGCGGCTGTGTTTACATTGTTGATTGTGTCAGAATGTTTGCCCTCGAAAGGGGAGTCCATGGGATTTCCACCATGGCACGCCTGCAGACGCTGGTCGACGAGAATGTCTTTGCAACAGAAACTGCGGAGCATATCAGGGCTGCGTTTGAAGCCTTGATCTTTTTGCGTCTACGTCACGAAATTGGCCTGATCGAAGCCGGGGAGAAGCCTTCGCATTTCCTTGACCCTCATGCCTTGAGCAAAACGGAGCAGGATCTTCTGAAAGAATCCTTTCACGCGGTATCCAAGCTTCAGGATGCCACCAAGCGTCACTTTTCACGCGCGCCATTCTGATTCATCCCGGACATTTTTGCTGACACGGACAGCCGCGTTATGTTACAAAACCGGCGTTTTCCAATGACGGGAAGAGGCACAAATGACCAATCTCACTGAAAAAGGGCGCGGTATCCGCGATATGTTCGATCGGATTGCACCACGCTACGACCTGCTGAATCGGGTCCTGTCTCTGGGGATTGATCGGCGCTGGCGGCGTTTCGCCGTACGACAGCTTGTCGTGCCGAAAGACGGAATGGTGCTGGATATTGCCACCGGGACCGGTGATGTCGCTCTGGAAATAGGTTCTCAAACCGACCCGTCCGTGAAAATCGTGGGTTCGGATTTTACCCAGGGTATGCTTGTCCTTGGCAGGGACAAAATCTCTACCTCACCGTATCGTGACCGGATTCTGCTGGTTAATGCTCCTTGCGAGTCGATGCCTCACCCGGACGGGATCTTTGACGGGATTACCATCGCCTTTGGTATTCGCAACGTGGTTGACCGCCAGAAGGGGCTGTGTGAGATGGCCCGCGTCCTCAAACCTGGCGGGCGTGCTGTGATCCTGGAGTTCGCTACACCCCGCAACCGCTTTTTCCGTGCCGTTTATTACTTCTATTTCCTGCGTGTGTTGCCGTGGTTGGGTGGCCTGATTTCCCAGCGCAGCGCTTACCAGTACCTTCCCGATTCAGTTCTTGAATTCCCTGATCGAGAAACTTTCAAAGGGATGATGGAAGAGGCCGGTTTTGAGGATGTCAAAATTTACGATCTAACCGGTGGCATTGCTGCCGTGCATGTCGGAACACGATCAGCCTGAATTCAGTCCTGCCTGCCGTTATTTAGCACTGGCATCGCCTCCCCAGAGAATCTGTGGGTCTTCTGCCAGCTTGAATGGTAACCCCAAAGTTCGCTTTAGTAGCCCGATTGTCGGATTTGTGATGGTGTCAAGGGGCATTGGCATAACGGAGGCATTTCCGACCTTCCCTTTGAGGGAGAAACTGGCGGTCAATAAAGCTTTGTCCTCGCCTGTCAACAGCCAGCCGGCCACCGGAATGTGTGAGATGATCTTGTCAACTGTGCCGAGTGGGTGAATCGTCGCTAAAAGGTCGATCTCTTTGTCTATCAGGTTAAATTCCCCGATGTAAACCTGATTCATCGCTTCACTCTGAATTTTTAAATCATCAGTCTTGAGCATGCCTTTATCCAGGTTGAAGTTTGCTGACAGGGTGTCAAAGGGCATCCCCTCGGTGTCCATGTCGGGCAGTTGGAAGGCAAATATTTGCGACACGTTCAACAGTGAAAAAACTTTGCTCAAGACCGGAAATTCATGCAGTACGCCATCGTCAATCTGGATATTGAAGTTGCCGTAGGATGAAGGAAGGTAGTTGGGACCGGTCTCTCCACTCAGGTAAAAGTCGCCGCGCAATTTACCGCGCACGATATTTTTCTGATTAAGCAACTCGCCGTAAACTTCCAAGGCATCAACACCTTCCGCGTGTCCGGAAATGCGTAGTACGGTCGGGTAACCGGGTGTAAAGTCGGAGAGAACCTGAACATTGCAGAACCCATCGCCAACGGAAAAGTTGAGAGGGTGAATATTCAGACGTCCGCGACTCGGAGTGATGATGCCCGTGGCATCATGAAAGGTCATCCCGTACAGGTCACCATGTTCTATCTGCGCGTTGATCTTGACTGTTGCCCGCGGTTTCTTGCCATTTTCAGTTAGGGGCGATTTTTCCTTCACTGCTTCCGGATGTTCTGTCCATAATTTTATCACCTCGCTGATGCGGGCAAACTCGGAAGTTACATGGAGCTGCGTATCAAACGGAGGCTCGAAGGAAATTAGCCCGCGCACGGAGGCTTTTGTGCCGCCATCAAGGTGAACATCAACCGGAGCAAAGGATAGTCCGTTGCGATCGATCTCGAGATGGCCGTTGATGTTACGGAGCATGGCTTTGTCGGAATTAAAAACGAGTTCATCAGCACGAACGGCGGGAGCTCTGAGATCAAGGAGCAGCCGAGGGTTTGTAAAGTCTTCCAGCCGTGCCTGCACGGTCAGGGATGACTGCCCCAATCGAACACGTAGATTGTCGGCGGCCAGACCGCTTGGCGTCAGAAGGACCCGGCCGTTGATATGGCTCAGGTCGGCAATATGTCTGGTTGCATGCATGCCCGCATCGCGTAAAGTCAGAGTCATTTGCGGGTGATTGTTCACTGGCAACCCCCTCTGGCTGACATTCAGGTCCGCCTGGCCGTGCAACCTGAACTTCGACAAGACAGGTAAGATCTCAGCGAGTTTGTTCAGATTGTCAATCGTCATCAGGGCATCGACGCTCAGACTGTCAGGATCTGTCATCAGGTAGCTGCCTGAGACATGCCCCTTTACGACTGACCATTTGAGGGCGCCATGATCCAGGCTGATCTTCTGCGGAGACAACGTGTCGTGCAGGGTCAGTTTGTCCTCTGGTGTGGGGATAAGTTTGAGATCTGCAGGATGATTGATGCTGAACTGTGACAGGTCTGCCTGCAGGTCCAGGTCGAGCTGTTTAAGCACCCCGGCAAAGTGTCCGCTGATGGCGATGTTGCCGTCTGTTGTCAGTGAGTGCTGTGGGATGTGCCATTCTTCCAGCAGTTTGTCCGGTTGTATATCCCCTGCAAAATCGAGTGATGTAACGACAAATCCATCCTTGCCGTATCCGCCCGTCCCATTGAAGACCAGCTGGATAGAGCCCAGTTGGCCGCGACCGCTATTGATCTGCCAGAGATTGTCGGCAAAGGCAAAGGGCAGGGAAGTAATCTCTACCGCAGGCGTTTGTTCGAATGCCCATCCCAACTGCAGAAGCTCTCCCTTTAATGCCCCAATCCGCCAATTCCTGTTTGATTCCGCGTCCTCAAAGAAGGTGACCTCTGCCTGTTCTATCTGGACGGAACCCTGGCCCCGAAGGTTTTGTCGTATGGTTCCCCATAACTCATGACTATCGGGCAGCCATTGTTTGATCTGGGATACCGACAACTCGCTGTTAAAAAGAGAGAAGGTCGCCGAGAAGGGTTGACTGGAGGGCGTCCAACCAATACGACCCGATAGGTGTGAATCGTCAACCCTCAGGGACAGGTTGTTGATTCCAGGGCGGTCGCCGTGAGGCTGCAGCTGCCCACTTGCCCGCAGGTTTTTAATGGCGGCGGGCTTGGTATGTGCAGGGCTCGGCAGTAGAGTGATTCTGTTTGACGTCAGACTGGTTTGAAAGTCGATGCCTTTACTTGGTGAGCCTTCAATATGCAGGCGCAAATCGCCGATGCCCTCTAACGAAGATTTGGCAAGTTGTTCGTTGAAGAGAGCCTTGGTCGTGCTGAGGTCCAGATCTTTTATACTCAGCTCAAGGTCGAAGCGTGGCTCAAGGTTGTTGCTTTCGTCAAACTCTAAGGAACTTCTCCCCTGCAGTTGCCAAGGACTCTTGGCCTTCTGTCCCGGGGCTTTTAGCTCGCCCGTTACGGTGAGTTGTGAAAGATGGCCCAGCCTTATATCAGAGAACTCACCATCGAGCTCTGTAATAGCAATCTCTTGTACCGGTTGGTTGGGAAGCGATGTTTCGATAAGCACCGTTCCACCAAGAATTTTCAGGGCTTTAATGCTGATTTTTTGTAGCAGCGCTTGATCGCTCATTAAGGACACAGCTTCAGCCCGTGGTTCGCCATTGATGGTTTGCGCAATGCCCAGAGGTTTTATCCGGAGTTGAGGATTGGTCAGGCTGATCTTGGAAAATTTAATGTCGCGTTTCAGTAGACCCCACCATTGCAGGTCGATCATGAGGTCCGGGGCTTCGAGGGAGATAACCCGGTCGTTGTTGCCAATCTGCAGGTTCGCAATGTGCAGGGCCAGGCTGGTGTCGTGGAGATTGTAATGTATGTCACCGATCTTAACGGGCAGCGACATTATGCCGGAAAGTTTCTTTTCCGCCTGTTGCCGGTAATCGTTAAGGTCGAAACTGATAAGAAAATAGGTGATCCAGGCGGCCAGTAGAATAATGGTTGCCAGCATCACAGAAAGTAGCCAGCGTTTTCGAAGTACAGGTTTTTCTGCACGGTTTGTCATGATTGATTGACGCCCAAAGAGTCCTCGCTCAGGAGGCTGACTCTGCCGGCCGGTAGAGGCAACAGGATGCTAAAGGTGCTGCCCTGGCCGGTAGGGCTCTCCACGTGAATCTTTCCACCGTGCAGGGAGATAATTTCTTTTGCCACATAAAGGCCGAGACCAACACCTTTCGTTTTGCGACGATCCCCTGTGTCAAGCTTGTGGAACGGCTTGAATATTGCCCCAAGTTCCTCTTCTGGGATGCCTATCCCCTGGTCTGTGACGCGGATCGAGATTCCCTTGGCGTTGGCTTCGGACGTGAGCGAAATCTTTCCCCCTTGGGGTGAGTATCGACAGGCGTTGTTCAGCAATTGAGCGATCACTTGTGATAGTTCCTGGCCGTTGCCGTAGACTTTAACGTCTTTCTGGCACTCTATGCGGATGTCATGGTGTTCCGAGCAATCCCGGCAGCTCTCTTTCGCTTTTAATGCTATTTTTTCAAGTGACAAGAGTTTGTAGTCAGTACGTGACCGGTCGGTCTTCAGTCGACGCACGTCAAGAAACCTGTCGACAAGTTCTGTCAGGTTCTCTGCTTCCCTGCTTATGATTCCGATGTGACGCCTGTGTTGTTCGTGCATCTCGTTTTCGTTCATAAGGAGTTCGGTAAAACCGCTGATGGCGGTCAGCGGGGTGCGCATCTCATGACTCATTGAGGAAAGCAGGTCATCCTTGATCTTTTCCAGTTCCTTGCGCTCGGTTATGTCCAGAGCGACCTCGAGCCGCACCAGTCGGCCATCTGTCCAGCGGATTGCCTTGTCAAAGCATTCGTACCAACGGTTGTTCTTGGTGTTCAAAAACTCCCAGGTGATCGGACCACCGGATTCACCGTCGCTGATAAGCTGTGGGTTGGTGCAGAATTCACACGGTTGTTCAATGCCTGACTGCAGGTAATGGTAGCATTTGACTCCACCCCAATCCGGACCGAAAGCCTCTGCAGCAAATCGATTGACATAGAGCAGCTCATAGGTTGCCAGGTCGGCAACGTAGACCACGGCGCTCATCGCATCGAACAGGGTGTTGAGTTGCTCGAAGCGGTTCTGAAGGTCTTGCTTGGCCTGTTCGCGGTCCCTGTCGATTGCGTCTTCACGATCGCGTAGCAACTGGAGGCTGTGTTTAATGTAGAAATAGAGCAGGGTTGCTGTCACCGCCACAAAAAGCCACCCCTTGATGCTCTGTGCTCTGGTCAGCTGGGCCGTGTCGTTGATAAGCCCTGCCAGAATTGTATCGGAGGAATAAATCCACAGGCTGGCAAAGATGGCATAATAAACGGCGGTTCGTACTGCCGTGCGTTTGTGTAGGCCTTTTCTGTCATGATGGTCGTTTTGGGGCATGGTGAGATGACTTCAGTCGTCTTGTTGGGGTAGAAATCAATGAGCTGACCGATATTATACCTGTATTTACGGACATGTGGCAGTACTTATCGGTCTTTTCCGTTGTTTAATTCGGTAATCTCAGGCGACAGGGCTTCCGGCGGAAAGTCGAGAGTGGCCAGGTGCGTCCGGAGGTCGGACGGAAGTGGGCAATTGATGTCGACGTCCTGACCGGAGGCCGGAGGTGGAAAGACCAGGTGATGACAATGCAAAAAAGGGCGCGCCATGTCAGCTATGATGGTACCGTGATAACGAGCGTCACCGACGATCGGCCAGCCAGCTTTTGCCAGTTGATAGCGGATCTGATGTCGCCGGCCGGTGACAAGCTCCAGTTCCAAAAGGGTGTATCTGCCCGTTGTGGCGACAGGGTAGAATCTGGTCAGGGACTCTTTGTTGCTGCCTTTGGCGGGCACCGCAGAGTTCAATTCGCCGGACAGAGTGACCTTGCCGCTGACCAGTGCCAGATAACGCTTGGTCATCAGGCCGGCCATGATTGCTTGTCCCAACTGGCTGATCGATGCTCTCCCTTTGCCGAATAGGACCGCACCGGAGGTGCCGATATCCAATCGGTGGATCGGTGCGACCTGGAACTTTTCACCGCGCAGGTACAAAAAGTCCTGGACACGATGCAGCAGGTTGTCGTCATGACCTTGGGCGCGGTGAATGGCCATCCCGGCCGGTTTGTTGAGCACCAGGCATTGATCGTCTTCGTAGAGGAACTGCTCAGGATGGACGCGTGAGTTTTCCAGACAACTAAGCCAGCGTTGGGATGATTTAACGACAACGGCCTCTCCGACATGGACAGGTCTCTCTGCTTCGGCAATGTTGTCATCGACCAGAACTCTTTGCTTTTTGCAAAGTTGTCGAAGGAAGGCCAATGGTGCAGCCGGGACTCGTAGCGAAAGGGCTTCAAGCAGGGGCCTGTTCTCCTCGCGAAGGTTGGTTTTCCAGTGTGTTGTATTCATCTCTACAAGATAGCTGTTAGTGCTTTTTCGGGCAAGTGTCACGAGCGTTAAAAGTCCCTGCGCGCAAGGCATTAAATCTCCTTTACAGCACTGCCATTGCTTGCTAACATCACCGGCTACTAACTAGAGGGCTAAGGCGGACTTCCCGCCATGTTGACACCTATTCCCCATGAAAATAAAACGTATTGAAATTACAGGTTTTAAATCGTTTGTCGAGCGCACGATTCTGACATTCGATGATGGCATCACCTCGATCGTTGGCCCGAACGGTTGCGGTAAGAGTAACGTCGTCGATGCGATACGCTGGGTAATGGGTGAGCAGAACGCTCGTTTTCTGCGCGGAAAACTGATGGAAGATGTCATCTTCGGCGGGAGCGAAAGCCGCAAACCGCTCGGCATGGCCGAAGTGACTCTTATCATGGACAATTCCTCCGGTCTGGCCCCGGCCGCTTTCCGCGAGTACGCCGAGATTCAAATCACCCGTCGACTCTACCGAAATGGTGAGAGTGAATATCAGCTGAATAAAACGTCCTGTCGCCTGTTGGATATCACGGAACTGTTTATGGATACCGGGGTTGGCACCCGCGCCTATTCAATTATTGAACAGGGCAAGATTGGTATGATTATTAATGCCAAGCCCGAGGACCGTCGCAGCCTTATAGAAGAAGCTGCCGGCGTCACCAAGTTCAAGGCCCGGAAAAAGACCGCTTTGCGAAAAATCGAGGCAACGCGTCAGAACCTTCTGCGTCTCGGCGATATTGTCAGTGAAGTGCGTCGACAGATGAACAGTCTGAAGCGACAGGCTCAGCGAGCCAAGCGTTTTCGCGAGTTCCGTGAAGAACTCCGTGAGTTGGAATTACAGTTTGGACTGCGTCAATATGCGGCCCTGAATGAAAAAGCTGAGCAGGTCAGCAGCTCAGCGGAAGAGCAGAACGGTCAGGTTGAATTTGTCAGCCGACAACTTGAGCAGGCGGAGCTTGACCTTGAACAGGCCCGTTTGACTCACGCCGAGCGCGACAAAGAGGCGACCGATGGGCAAACGGGGGTTTTCCACCTCACCGGTGAGATCCAGAGGATTGAGAGCCGTCTTGAGTTTGGCGGGAAAGAGGTTGAGTCACTGGATCGCCAGCAGGAAAGAATTGCTGCCGAGTTGGTCGAGATCGACCGCCGTCTGGCCACTGCTGACCAGGAAGAGGCCGCCTTGCGCCAGAATCAGGAGGAGCAGGTACGGGTTTTCGCCGAGGAAGAGTCTCGCCTGAAAGTGAGTGAAGATGTCCTTCTTGATTTGACTGATCAGGAAGAGGGCCTGGGCCGACAGTTGGAGCAGGGACGCCAGAAACTTTATCATCTGCTCGCTGAACTGACCCGGGTAAGCAGTCAGCAGGAAGAGGCGGACAGGAGACTCGCTGTGCTGGCTGACGTGACGGAGCGCAATCGTCAGGAAGCGGTGGCCGTGACCGGTCAACTTGAACGCCTGCAGAACAGCAGTAGCAGCCTGACCGGCACTCTCGAAACAATTGAAAAAGAGCGTTGTGCTCTTGTTGAAAGACGCGAACAGCAGCAGGAACGTCAAGTTAGTCTCAAGGTTCAGATGGAACAACTTGAAAACGAGCTGCTGCTTCGGCGAGAAGAACTCAGCCGTCAGCGCTCGCGCCTCGAATCACTCCAACAGCTGGAACGTAACCTTGAAGGATATGCTCGCGGTGTCAAGAGCCTGCTCTCCAGCGCACAGCACAAGGAGCGCATGAAAGGTTTGGTTGCCGACATTCTCGAGGTGCCTGCTCGTTATGAAGCTGCGATGGAAGCCGTTCTCGGCGAACGTGTTCAAGCTCTCTTGCCTGATAGCCTGGAGAATGCCCGGGAGGCTTTGGCGTACCTCAAGGACAATGAAGGGCGTTGTACTTTCCTGTTGCCCGAATGCCCGGCTACAGAGGCACCCAAAATGCCGGAGGGCAAGCCTCTGGCGAGCCTCTTGTCGGGAAATCCGGATTTTCAGGCCTCCGTTTCGCGCCTTCTCTCCGGTGTTTACCTGGTTGAGGATCTGAGTCCGTATTTTGCACAGAAGTTGCCCTTTGGTGTCACGTTGGTCACCGAGGAGGGTAACATGCTTACGCATCGAGGTGAGGTGACCGGGGGCGGGGCCCAAGCTCTCGATCAAGGCCTGCTGCACAAGAAGCGAGAGATGAAGGAGTTACAGAAGCAGGTCAAAGGTCTGGATAGGGAGGTTGGCCAGTTGAACCAGCGCAGAGAAGCTCTGCGTGACGAATCCCAGACGACGGAAACGGCTCTGCGCCAGACCGAGCAAGACCTTCATCAGCAGGAAATTCGCGTCGTCGACAACCGCAAGGACCTCGACGGGATGTTGCAGGAGGATACCCGCCTCCAGGAGCGTATAGAGGTCTTAAGCCTGGAAGAGGCGCAACTGCACGAAGAGATCGAGACCCTGAAGCAGAACTTACATAATTCTTCCACTACACGCGAGTCTGGTGAAGGTGAAAAACGTGAACTGGAAGCTTTCGTCGCAAATTTGCAGGCAGATTTGCACGGCTTGCGCGAGCGGGCAAACGATGCGCGTCAGGAAGTCACCAACCTTAAAGTCAGCCTTGCAGGTCTGCGTGAACGTGAAGAGAGCAGTCGCAGCGCTCTGGAGCGTTTGGTCAGCCTGCGTGAAGAATTACGACAGCGCCAGGTCACACTCAACCGGGACACTGTGGAAGCTGTTGAGAGGCAGGCGGCCTTGCGCGGCGAAGCCGAAGAGCTCAAGGTAGAGATGGAGCTTCTGTATCACAAGCGTGTTCAGCAGGAAGAAGCGCTCGCCGTTTTACGCGAACGTTTTGAGGAAAGCCGACAGGATATCGAACGGCGCGAAACAGAACTCAAACAGTCACGGGCCAGAACGCAGCAATTACGCAATGACCTCTCCACCAGGCAAATGCAGAATCGCGAACTGCAGCTGGAAATCGAACATATGCGGCAGGCGTTTCTCGAACGCTATCGGATCGACCTGGCCGAGCCGGAGGTCGCAGAAAAGTTCGATGAGGCGTTTGATGAAGCCCTGGCTGAGGAGCGTCGCGACTATCTGCAGAGCCGCATCGACGATATCGGCGAAGTCAACCTGATGGCAATCGATGAGTTCCAGGAGCTTGAAGAACGCTATACGTTCCTGACGGTGCAGCAGGAGGATTTGCAGACATCTCTGGAAGGTTTATCGTCAGCAATTGCCAAGATCAATCGGACGACCCGCAAGCGCTTCAGGGAAACCTTTGACCTGGTCAATGCCAAGTTCCGCGAGCTTTTCCCGCTCTTGTTCAATGGCGGTCAGGCCGAATTGCGCCTGACTGATGAGAACGATCTGCTGGAGACAGGGATTGAAGTGGTTGCCCAGCCACCTGGCAAGAAGTTGCAGAACGTTACTCTGCTCTCCGGTGGAGAAAAAGCTCTGACAGCTGTCGCAATGATCTTTTCTATCTTCCAGATCAAGCCATCCCCCTTCTGTCTTCTGGACGAGGTCGATGCGCCGCTGGATGATGCCAATATCGGACGTTTCAATGACATTGTCGCGACCATGGCTACAACATCACAATTCATCATCATCACCCACAATAAGCGAACGATGGAGATTGCCGACAACCTCTATGGCATCACCATGGAGGAGCCTGGCGTTTCAAAGCTTGTCTCTGTATGTATGAAAGAGGTTGCCTGAGCCGTGCCGTTTAAATCTCTGCTGAACTCATTGATAGAACGCGTCCCAGGAGCCCAGGGGGCGATTATTGCCGACTGGGAAGGTGAGGCCGTCGACCATGTTGGTATCATGGACGACTACGATCTCAAGGTCATCGGCGCGCATAAAGGCGTTATCCTGCAAAATATGCGTGAAGTCGTTGATCGGCTCGGTAACGACGAACTCAAAGAAATTATTATCACTACCAATCAGGGACAAACGCTGGTGCTTCCTGTTACCAAGGATTACTACCTGGTGTTGACTCTCGATCGTTCAGATGTCCTGGGGCGGGCCTTGATGGAAGCTCGCCGTTGTATCCAGGCGCTTTACCAGGAAATTGTTTAAAAGATAACTTTAAAATTATAAGATGAAAAGCTGTAAGGCTGTAGGGCTTTAAGGTTGTAAGATTATAACTTTACAATGCTACAGCTTTAAAGCCTTGCAATGTTTTTAGGATTTATTATGGATTTCGAACTCTGGTTGAATAAACTTTCTGATTTTCTGGTCACGGCGGGTGTCCCCGCTGAAGATGCGCAGATGGCGGCTCTGGGCCTGGTTTTTCTTTCTTTGACCTTACTGTCGTTGGTCCTTGTCATACTCTTGCTGAAAAGGAATCTTCGTACCGGCAAGGTGCGGGATGATGTGGCTTCTGCAGAGGCTGTCGAAGCGACAGGTACCGTTGCCGAGGACGGTCTTGCCGAAGGTGCTGAACAAGCTGAAGTCGAAGAGGCCCCTGTCGAAGGAGCAGAAAAACCTTCCGCTGTTCCGCTCGTCGAGGAAGGGGCTGTCAGCCTTTTTCAACGGATGCAGAAAGGTCTGGCCAAGACGCGCAGCTCACTGGTCGGCGGGGTGGATGCCTTGCTTGGCAGACATGCCCGTTTTGACGATGAGTTCCTTGAAGACCTCGAGGAACTCCTCATTACAGCTGATTTTGGCATGCAGACGACCCAGAGCTTGGTGCAGGCTCTGACCGGACGACTTGAGGGGATTGACCCGAGCCAAACGGATCAGTTGCATGCGGTCCTTGGAGAAGAAATCCGCGCCCGGCTGAAAACGTGTGAGACTGACTGGCCAACTCCCGATAGTCGCCCCCTGGTGATCATGGTTGTCGGTGTCAACGGTGTCGGCAAAACGACAACCATCGGTAAGCTGGCAAAGCAATTCACTGACCAGGGCAAAAAAGTGGTTCTGGGTGCCGGTGATACTTTTCGGGCGGCGGCAGCTGAACAACTTGAAGTTTGGGGGGCACGTTCAGGCGCAGAGGTTGTCCGACATAATGAAGGCTCCGATCCCGGTGCCGTGGCATTTGATGCGGCCCGGGCGGCAGTGTCACGCAATGCGGATGTCCTTATTCTGGATACTGCCGGCAGGTTGCACACCAAGGTCAACCTGATGGAAGAGCTGAAAAAAGTGCGCCGGGTCGTCGATCGTGAAATCCCCAGGGCTCCCCATGAGACCTTGTTGGTCCTCGATGCGACCACTGGTCAGAATGCCCTGATCCAGGCCCGTATGTTTCGGGATGCCGTAGATGTTTCCGGTATTGCATTGACCAAGCTTGACGGGACCGCCAAGGGCGGAATTGTCGTTGCTATTAGTTCACAACTTGATCTTCCTGTACGCTTGATCGGTGTTGGTGAAGGTGTTGCCGATCTGCGTCCCTTTGATGCTGATGAATTTGTTGCGGCTCTCTTTGCTAACAATTGAGATCGCTTGACTTTTCTCAATCTTTGACCTACGCTGAAAACATCTGACAGGGGGATGTTTAAGTGACTTTGGAAGCGATTGCGCGGCTGGAAGAACTTGTTGACCAGTTGTTGACTGAGCGTGTTGAGTTGCAGGAGCGCAATCAGGAACTCAGCACCGAGTGTGATCGGTTGTTGCAGGATCGCTCCCGCGTTAGTGACGAGTTGGACAAGTTGTTGACTAAACTGGAGAGTCTGGAGGGATAAGCCTAAATGAAGCAGAGCGTTCAGGTCTCCATTCTAGGTCAACAATTTAACCTCAGAAGCGATGCCCCTCCTGAGCAGGTCCACCGCGTTGCCCGGTTTGTAGAAGACCAGATATCACAGGTGACCTCAAGTGGCCGGACGGTTGATTCTCTGCAGGCGGCAATCCTGGCTTTACTGAATGTTTCGGCAGCACACCTCGAGGAAAAGCCCTCGACGACAAGTTCCGGGATAGAAGGAAAACGCTTGACCCGACTGATTGAAAAGATTGAAACTTCTCTGGACTAGAAGTGTCACAATCGTGCAGTCGGTAATTAATGTGGACTTAACAAAGCATCTCCGTTCGGAGATTTGACGATAGATTGGTTGATGGTATTTTCGCCTGACAAGGGCGTTTAGAAAAGACGACGCTATAAAGCTTAAGGCTGCATCATAATTATGAACACAGGAATTCCAGAATATTTTTTTGCAGTGATGTCTTCGACTTACATGGTCGGGTTTATACTGCGCGGAGAGACCTGTTTAAAAATTGTTTGATGCCGCCGCTTCTACCCTGCGTCGTTATAGACCTGCCTCCTATCTGATCCTCCCGCTCGGAGATCCTGTACTACGGGTCTCTGTCTATGCCAAAACGCTCCATCAGGTCACAGTTTCTGGCTGAACGTAAAATGCTTCCGACAGCGGCTTGCGCCGATTTGAGCGTCGCGATTCAACAGCGTTTTTTGCACTCTGAGCTATATCACAACGCCAAGTGTCTCGCCCTGTACAGCGCAATTCATAATGAGGTGCTGACTGATGCCGTGGCCAGGCAATCTGTTGCCGATGGCAAGGCGATGGCCTATCCGCGCATCAATAATGACGATCTCGAGTTTGTGGTTGTCAAAGATCTGGATCAGTTGGCCCCCGGGGCTTTTGGTGTCCTGGAGCCTCAATCAGGCAGTCTGGTCCCGACCGCAAACCTGGACCTGATTATTGTCCCCGGCGTGGTGTTTGATCAGGGCGGCCATCGCCTTGGTTACGGCCGTGGATTCTATGATCGCACCCTGAAAGAGTGTCGGGTCGATTGCATTAAGCTTGGTTTTGCTTTCGATTTTCAATTAATCGAATCGCTGCCGACAGCAGAACATGATCAATTAATCTCCGTGCTGATGACGGAAACCCGTATGTTGAACTTTTCCGCCTGATGGCCGTTGTCGCGGCTGCGGGTGTTTCAAACAAATAATGCCAATTAGGGAGGTGACGGCTTTGAATACAGAAATGATATTGTTACTGCTTGCCGGTTTGATCTTTGGTGGCTTTGTCGGCGCAGTTCTTCGTGCCAAAGCTTCGGGGTCCAAGCTGGCGAATGCTGAGCGGGAAGCTGCTCAAATTGTCGAAAGCGCGAAAAAAGATGCGGACACGATCCGAAAAGAAGCTGAAATCCAGTCCAAGGATGTCGTATTTAAGGCAAAGGCTGACTGGGAAGATGAGGTTCGTGATGCCCGCAGGGAGATTCAGTCTCAAGAAAGACGCCTGGTTCAGAAAGAGGAAAACCTCGACCGCAAAGTCAGTGAAGTTGACGAAAGAGACCGGGAGTTGGCCCGTCAAGAACAGTCATTGATTGACCGTGATGGAAACCTGCAAAAACGTGCTGATGAGATTGAGTCCCTGGTGGCTGAACAGCGCGCCAAGTTGGAGAAGATCTCGGGGATTACTACCGAGGAAGCCAAGCAGCAACTGGTGGCCTCCATGGAGAGCGAGGCCCGCCATGATGCGGCCAAGCTGATTAAGCAGATTGAGGATGAAGCCAAGGAGTCTGCTGACAAGAAGGCGAAGAAAATCTTGTCACTGACAATTCAGCGTTATGCTGGTGATTACGTCGCCGAAAAAACCATCAACTCAGTGCCTTTGCCGAGTGATGAAATGAAGGGCAGGATTATCGGCCGTGAAGGCCGTAATATCCGTGCAATAGAGGCTGCTACGGGTATTGACCTCATTATTGATGACACGCCGGAGGCGGTCATCATTTCGGGCTTTAATCCGGTCCGCAGGGAAGTCGCCAGGATGGCCCTTGAACGGTTGATTGCGGATGGCCGGATTCACCCCTCGCGCATTGAGGAGGTTGTTAAAAAGGCTGAGCAGGAGGTTGATGGAACGATTCGTGAGGCGGGCGAGCAGGCGACGTTTGATGTCGGTGTGCATGGCATCCACCAGGAAATCGTCAAGTTGGTAGGGCGTTTACGCTACCGGACTTCTTACGGGCAGAATGTTTTGCAGCACTCTCTTGAGGTCTCATTCCTGTGCGGCATCATGGCCGCGGAGCTCGGGATAGACGTCAAGCAAGCCAAGCGTGCCGGACTGCTGCATGATATCGGTAAGGCCGTAGACCATGAGGTTGAAGGCTCACATGCGGTTATCGGCGGAGATCTGGCCAGGAAATATGGAGAGTCAGCCGAGATCGTCCACGCAATTTCTGCCCACCATGAGGATGAGAAACCTGAGACCATTCTTGCGGTTCTCGTTCAGGCTGCCGACGCTTTGTCGGGTGCCCGACCCGGAGCGCGACGTGAAATGTTGGAAACTTACGTCAAACGTCTGGATGACCTTGAACGCATAGGAACTTCGTTCAACGGGGTCACCTCCTGTTACGCTATTCAGGCCGGCCGTGAGGTGCGTGTCATGGTCTCAAGTGAGGTTGTTTCTGACGACCAATCACATGTTATGGCGAAAGACATCGCCCGCAAGATTGAAGGCGAGATGACATATCCCGGCCAGATTCGGGTGAACGTTATTCGTGAAACGCGCGCGACTGATTACGCTAAATAAAAGAAGCGCAGGGCGACAATGAAATAGTGAGATGGGGAGCTGGTTTATACTGTCTCCCCATTTCCCTCTCTAGCTGGCCTAATCTTAGCTTTTGGAGTTGTTTTGAAAATCCTTTTTATTGGTGATATCGTTGGCCGCCCAGGCCGACACTTGGTTCGTGATGCGTTGCCTCGTTTGGTTGATCAACATATGATTGACCTTGTTGTTGCTAATGGCGAGAATGCTGCAGCAGGTTTCGGGTTGACTGCTGACGTTGTCGCCGAATTGTTTGATATGGGTATTGATGTCATGACGACGGGCAACCACGTCTGGGACAAGCGGGATGGGCTGGCCTGTCTGGACCACGAACCGGCACTGTTGCGTCCGGCGAACTACCCGGCCGAAACGCCTGGTCGAGGATGCGGTGTTTTTCTAACAGCGGCAGGGCTTTCCGTAGTGGTCGTGAACCTGGAAGGTCGGGTTTTTATGAACACTCTGGACTGTCCGTTTCGCAAAGCGGATGCCATTCTGGAAGAGCTTGGTGCAGACCAGAAAATTATTTTCGTAGATTTTCACGCCGAGGCGACCAGTGAAAAAGGGGCTCTGGCAGCCTATCTCGATGGCCGGGTCAGTGCTGTTGTCGGCACCCACACTCATGTGCAAACTGCTGACGAGAGGGTGTTGCCGGGGGGGACTGCGTTCATAAGCGATGTAGGTATGTCGGGGTCGCGTGATTCAGTCATCGGGATTCGTAAAGAGCTGTCGATCCAGCGCTTTATGACCCAGAGGCCGGTTCGCTATGAGATTGCCAAGAAGGACCCGGTGCTTTGTGGTGTCGTCGTCTCAATCGACGAATCGACCGGCAAGGCCACTGGAATAGAGCGTGTTCAAGTTGCAGGCGAGTGAATACCGGCAGATAGAGCGGGTCATGGTGCTGGGCAATTGAGGTGTCTGCCTGTCTGCGGAGGCAGTCAAGGTAAAGATATAACCCAAACACACTGAATAGTTGGAATTGAAAATGAATTTTGTCGAAGAATTGACCTGGCGTGGCATGATCCACGACATCACACCCGGGACGGAAGAACAACTGCAAAAAGAAATGACATCGGCCTACGTTGGGATTGATCCGACCGCTGATTCTCTACATATCGGCCACCTGGTCAGCGTGATGATGCTCAAGCATTTCCAGATCGCCGGCCATAAACCGATCACGCTTGTTGGCGGGGCAACAGGGATGATCGGCGATCCGTCGGGTAAGTCGACGGAACGTAATCTGCTCGACGAGCAGACCCTGCGTCACAACGAGGCCTGCCTGAAAAAACAGTTGGCGAAGTTTCTTGATTTTGAATCGGAGGCTGCCAACGCCGCCGAGCTGGTCAATAATTACGACTGGATGAAAAACTTCAGTTTTCTCGATTTTATCCGCGACATTGGTAAACACATTACAGTTAATTACATGATGGCCAAGGACAGCGTCAAAAAACGTTTGGGCGAAGAGTCCAAGATGGGATTGTCCTTCACCGAATTCTCCTATCAGTTAGTTCAGGGAACTGATTTTTTACACTTGTACCGCGAGAAGAACTGTAAGTTGCAGATGGGCGGGTCCGACCAATGGGGGAACATCACCACAGGGACAGAACTTATCCGTCGCAAGGAAAGCGGTGACGCCTTTGCCCTGACTTGTTCGCTTATCACCAAGGCGGACGGCGGTAAATTCGGCAAAACAGAAAGCGGCAACGTCTGGCTCGATCCGAAACTGACCACGCCGTACAAGTTCTACCAGTTCTGGCTCAATGTCTCTGACGTCGATGCCGAGAAGTACATTAAAATCTTTACGCTCTTAAGCAAGGAAGAGGTCGCAGCATTGGTCAAAGAGCAGGAGGTTGCACCGCACCTGCGAGCGCTGCAGAAGCGCTTGGCAAAAGAGATCACCTGCATGGTTCATGACGAAGACGAATACAACAAGGCTGTAGAAGCCTCAGAGATTCTTTTTGGCAAGGCCACGACCGAAAGCCTGGCAAACCTGGATAAGGAGACCTTCCTATCGGTATTTGAGGGTGTGCCTACCTATGAAATCGACCGTGCCAAGCTCGATGCCGGTGTGCCGGTCGTAGAGCTGCTTGCTGCAGAAACAGCTGCGTTCCCGTCTAAAGGTGAGCTGCGCCGTACGATAAAAGGAAACGGGCTCAGCTTGAACAAGGCCAAGCTGACTGATCAGGAATACCTGGTGACCGGGGCGGATCTGATCAACGGATCATACATACTGGTACAGAAGGGCAAGAAAAATTACTATATCATCGAAGCGGTGTGATTCCGCTCAAGACATTACATGCCACCATTCAATATTTCCTCCTGTTCGAAGCGCCTTGAGATCAATGTTCTCAGGGCGCTTTACTTCCCGGAGCTGTCACCTAAACAAAGGCGATAGCCACCAGGAAGGCCCTTGTCCGCGAGCTGGTGGCCTGCTTCTATCCTTTAGCAGACGCCGGGCAGATCGAGCAGAATTTCGTCTGGCAGTTCAAACAGAAAGAGGCCCTGGACGACATCCTTGAAATGCGCATTGAAACAAGTGAACCGATATGGATCAGAAAGCTGATGAATGAGGCCGGGTTGGTTGCTTCTAACGGTGAAGCAAGGCATTTGAGCAAACAGGGTGGTGGCCAACCGTATGGGGAGAAACCAGTAATGCGGATATTGAAGTAGAACCCGTTGGTGAAGTTATTCTGCAGGCTGGAAAGCGTCGTTTCGCACGCGTAATTTTCTAAGCAAAAACAGCTGATTGAGCCATTGTGATTTTTTTTTGAAAAAACCTGTAAAAAACCCTTGACTAACAACGCCAACTCCATTAAATTCCCCCCTCGTTGCTAACGAAAACAGCGACGAAGAAAAAGCAAAAAAGGCTCTTGACAGCCTCCGGGTTAACCGGTATAAACGCCGCTCACTTGTTCGGCAAGGATCGAAAGATCGACCGACAGGGCAGCGGAAAAAAAGCAACAAGCAGTAAAGAAAAAGATTGACAGAGAATTTGATTTTCGATATTCTCTCTCTCCTGTCGCAACGGCGACGGAGAAGCAAAACCGGGTCTTTGAAAACTAAATAGCAGATACTTGTTTAAAGGTTTGTGGGTAACAAACCAAAAGAGAAACAAACAGAATCAAAACTATACAGTTATACAACTGGAGAGTTTGATCCTGGCTCAGAACGAACGTTGGCGGTATGCTTAACACATGCAAGTCGTACGTGAAAGCTTCCTTCGGGAAGTGATTAAAGTGGCGCACGGGTGAGTAACACGTGGATAATCTACCCGACAATCAGGGATAACATTTCGAAAGGAATGCTAATACCTAATAAGCTCACGATGTCTTCGGACAATGTGGGAAAAGGTGGGGACCTTCGGGCCTGCCGTTGTCGGATGAGTCCGCGGCCCATTAGCTAGTTGGTAGGGTAATGGCCTACCAAGGCTACGATGGGTAGCTGGTCTGAGAGGATGATCAGCCACACTGGAACTGAGACACGGTCCAGACTCCTACGGGAGGCAGCAGTGGGGAATTTTGCGCAATGGGCGAAAGCCTGACGCAGCAATACCGCGTGAGTGATGAAGGCTCTTGGGTCGTAAAGCTCTGTCAGAGGGGAAGAACCTCCTGTCGT
>CAZXBD010000292.1:0-13353 GCA_964638305.1 uncultured Geobacteraceae bacterium
ATTTAATCTTCTGATCAGTTCCGATCCAGATGTCATTCTTCAGTTCGATTTTACTAAGCCCGTCAAGGGTCTAGCACTTTTCAACTGCAAACTGAGCATCATGATTACCGTCGCAATCTTTGACCGTACGTACCGCTGTGGTGAGAGTTTCGAGCCAGCGAGTTTGATTGAACGTGACATGCAGTATCTCTATCAGGATGAAACCGGTTACGTATTCATGGATCAGAAGAGCTACGAACAGGTGACCATCGACGGAGAAGTCCTCGGTGAGGACAAGTATTTTCTGGTCGATAATATGGAAGTCAAGGTCCTCATGTATGGCGAACGAGGCATTGGTGTGACGCTGCCTATCTTCGTTAACCTGCGTGTCACTCAGTCCGACCCCTGGGTCAAAGGCGATACCGCCGCTGGCAACAACAAGCCTGCCACGGTAGAAAGTGGCTTTACCCTCCAAGTTCCCGGATTCGTCGAAGAAGGCACCTTGATTCAGATCGACACCAGAACCGGCGAGTATGTCACTCGCGTCAAAGAATAGCCTTGGCCAACAGCACGCAATAAAGGAACGTCCGCTCGCGGGCGTTTTTTTTTAAACTTTTTCGAATCTGTTTCGTCTAGGATATAGAATGATATCACTGTTACAAGAACAGGCCGGCTGAGCAACAAAATGAAACCAGACAAGAACATTACCAAAGAATACGTCGGGTTTTACCTGGGCGTCGCATTCCTGCTGCTCTCCGCCTGCACCCCGCAGGTTGCCCAACAACCCTCCCCCATCCAACTGCAGGGAGGGTTCTCCGCAACAGGAGAGGAGCAACTGCCCGAACAGTGGTGGCTAACCTTCGAAGACCCAACCCTCAACAAACTGATCACTCAGGCCCTGCTCGGCAACTTCTCTTTACAGAGTGCCTGGGACCGCCTTGACCGCGCCCAGGCCGTGGCACGCAAGGCCGGTTCCGACCTTATCCCGCACATCGACGGTGAGGCAGGGTTCAGAACCACCCGCTCACGCACCAATTCACGGACCAGCTCATCGCAGAATTTCAATCTAGGGTTGGCCGCAAGCTATGAAATTGATCTATGGGGGCGTATTGGATCAACAGTTGAGGCAGCAGAACTCGACGCCAGAGCCAGCGAAGAGAATCTGCGGACCGCAGCCCTGACGTTGTCAGCCCGGGTTGCGTCGACCTGGTACCAACTGCTTGAGCAGCGGGGCCAGATAGAGATTCTCAAACAGCAACAACAGACTAACGAAAAGGGTCTTGAACTGATCAGCCTGCAGTTCCGTACAGGGCAGACCAGCATCGCCGACCTGTTGCAACAGCGACAAATCGTTGAGGGCCGACGGGGAGAGCAAGCCCTGGCTGCTCTCCGGGCGCAAGTATTGCAGAACCAGTTGGCGGTGCTCCTTGGGGTTACTCCTGATCAGGCCCCGCAGGTCACCACAGGCCAGCTTGGTCAATTGCCTCCACTTCCGGCAACCGGACTACAAAGCAGCCTGCTCGAACGACGCCCTGACGTACACGCTGCATGGTTGCGGCTAGCGGCGGCTGACCAGCGGGTGGCTGCGGCAGTCGCTGATCGTTTCCCCCGCCTCAGCCTTACCGGCCGAGCCAGCACCACAGATGAAAAGGTTGAGGATTTGTTTGACGACTGGCTGGCCACGATGGCGGCCAACCTGCTGGCACCACTGGTCGATGGCGGTCAGCGTCGCGCCGAAATCGAGCGTAGCCAGGCTGTGGCAGCAGAAGCTCTCCATGATTATGGCCAGACCATTCTCGAAGCTCTGACCGAAGTTGAAGATACTTTGATCCAGGAGCAAAGGCAGCAGGAGTACCTGTTGAGTATCGACCGCCAACTGGCGCTGTCCGAGCAATCCACCGAGCGCATTATCGACCGCTACCTGAACGGTGCCGAGGACTACCAAAGGGTTCTCGGGGCAATCCTCTCCAAACAGCTCTTGCAGCGCACCCAGCTTTCAGCCCGGCGTGAACTCTTCGTTAACCGCATCAACCTATGCCGGGCATTGGCCGGCGGATGGGAAATGTCACGACCAAACTTACGAGGGAAATAGCATGTGCCCAGACCAACAACAAACTCTCCCCGATCCTGCAGGACATAACCGCAGAGCCACTCTTCTGAAACTACTGTTGCCAATCATCGTTGTCATCGCAGGTGCAGCTGTCGCGGCATGGATGATGCAGTCTGGTCCTAAAGCCAAGCCACGGGCCAAGGTTCGGAATGCAGTCTTGGTGGATGTACGCTCCATCAAATTCGATTCTCAAACAACAACGATCAGCGTTATGGGCACTGTGAAACCACAGCGCGAGGTCACCCTCAAACCCCGGGTCAGCGGCGAAATTATCAGCATAAGCGACAACCTTCTCCCTGGCGGTCGTTTCAGTAAAGACGAACCTCTCCTTACCATCGATCCAAGTGACTATCAGCTCACAGTGAGACAACTCGCCAGCGAGGTAGCCAGAGTCGAAGCAGACCTGCAAATCGAACAGGGCCGACAGCGAGTTGCACAAAAAGAATATGAACTGCTTGGTGAAACAGTCAGTGACGAAGAGAAAAAGCTGATGCTGCGGGTGCCTCAACTTGAAAGCAGCCGGGCGGTCCTGGAAGGAACCAGGGCGCGGCTCGAGCAGGCTCAGCTTGACCTGAATCGAACCACTGTCAAAGCTCCATTCAATGCCGTGGTCATGTCCCGCGAAATCAACCTCGGCACCCGCGTCTCACCATCCACCTCCCTGGCGACCCTGGTTGGCAGTGACAGTTACTGGATCGAAGCCTCAGTACCTGCCAGTCAGCTCAAATGGATAAACACCGGTCAGCAGGGAAGCACAACCGGGGCAACAGTGCGCATTTACGATACCGCCGCATGGGGCGCGGATAACTACCGCACGGGTCAACTGATCGGCTTGACGGCAATGGTCGAAGAAAAGGGGCGCATGGCCAGGCTGCTGGCCGAGGTTCCCGACCCGCTCGCACTGCAATCCACTCCGGGAGAACAACCAAAGCTCCTGCTTGGCAGCTATGTCCGGGTCGAAATCGAGGGAAAACTCCTGCCGCATGCTGCAGCTATCGAGCGCGACCTTGTCCATGATGGAAATCGACTCTGGATCATGGACGACCAGGACCACCTAGACATCCGTTCCGTAGAAATTGCTTTCCGCGACCAGGACCATGTCCTGATTACAGGAGGGGTTAATGCCGGTGAACGCCTGGTCACAACCAACCTGCCCTCGCCAGTACAGGGGATGACCCTGCAGCTCAAAGGAGCTGAGGCGACGAACACGGGCGAAACAGAGAAAACCAAGCCATGAAGCCTACGCGAAAAGAGCACTGGCAGCGAGGGCCGCTCGCCTGGATGACCTATAACCGGGTCACGCCAAACTTGCTGATGCTGGCCCTGCTACTCGGCGGATTCTTTGTCTCGGGACAGATCAAGAAAGAGGTCTTCCCCGAGTTCGAGCTCGACAGGGTCACGGTCAGTGTTGCCTATCCCGGTGCCAGCCCCGAAGAAGTAGAGCAGGGGATTGTTCTGGTTGTCGAGGAAGCTGTGCGCGGCCTTGAAGGCATCAAGGAGCTGAGAGCAACAGCTGCAGAGAGCCGAGGCTTGGTGAACATCGAACTCCTGGCCGACATTGATCAGCAGAAGGTCTACCAGGAGATCAAGCAGGAGATCGACCGGATTCGAACCTTTCCCGACGATGCCGAGGAGCCGCAAGTTTCTCTGGTGGCCCGCCGACGTGAAGTTCTCAATATCCAGCTGTACGGCAACGCCACGGAAGCAGCCCTGCGCGAAACTGCTGAGCAGGTTCGTGACCGGTTGCTGCAAAATCCCGGGATAACCCAGATCGACCTTTCCGGAGCGCGTGACCTGGAGATTCACGTTAATGTGCCACAGGAGAACCTTCGCGCTTATGATCTCACCCTCGACGAGATCGCCCGTACCATTGATGCCGCTTCAACGGAGGTCCCCGGTGGAGCGGTCGAGACCGATGCTGGCGATATTCTGCTACGGGTCACGGATCGCCGTGACTGGGCAAAAGAATTTGCCCGCATCCCGGTCATCAGTACTGCCGATGGCACAGTCGTCTTACTAGAAGAGATTGCGACAGTTCGTGAAACTTTCGAAGACAGTGACCGTTTCGCAACCTACAACGGCCAGCGCAGCATCGCTCTCAACGTCTTCCGGGTTGGCGATGAGACCCCGGTCGGGGTTTCACGAGCGGTTCGCGACGCCATGGTCGAGATTGAGGCCGATCTGGTAGAGGGTCTCGACTGGGAGATCAATCGCGACCGCTCGGAGATTTACGAGCAGCGCCTCAACCTGCTCCTGAAAAATGCCTGCATAGGATTGGCTCTGGTGCTCCTGCTTCTCGGTCTGTTCCTCGAGTTCAAGCTGGCTTTCTGGGTGACCATGGGGATCCCCATCTCCTTCCTCGGCGGCCTGCTATTCCTTCCCGTCGTGGGGATTTCGATCAATATCGTCTCCATGTTCGCCTTTATTGTCGCCCTGGGAATCGTGGTCGATGATGCCATCGTTGCGGGTGAGAACATCTATGAATACCGCCAGCGCGGACATAGCCTGGTCAAAGCTGCCATCCTCGGCGCCCGCACCGTTGCGATACCGATCACCTTCGCCATTCTGACCAATATCGTGGCGTTTTTGCCGCTCTATTTCGTGCCGGGGGTCATGGGCAAGATCTGGAAGGCAATCCCTGTCGTGGTAATCACCGTCTTTATCATTTCGCTGGTTGAGGCGCTGTTGATTCTGCCGGCCCACCTCGCCCACACCCGCAGTACCCCCTCCAGTAAACTGACCGCCCGACTTCACGACTGGCAACAGGGCTTCAGTACGGGGCTCTCCGGTTTCATCGAAAACCGTTACCGGCCGTTGCTCGAACTGAGCATCCGCTGGCGCGGCCTGACCGTCGCCATCGGCCTGGCCGTGCTGATGATCATTCTCAGTTACGTCATGAGTGGTCGTATCGGCATGATCCTGATGCCAAGGGTGGAATCGGACCGGGCAGTAGTGACCGCCATCCTTCCGGCAGGCAGCCCATTAGCCATTGCCGACCAGGTTCAGAAGAGACTGGTCCGCGGCATTGAAGAAATGGCCTCGGCGAATGGCGGTGACGAACTGCTGCAGGGTGTGTTTGCTCTGGTCGACGAAGGTCAGGTCGAAGTAACGGCCTACCTGACCCCTCCTGACGTACGGCCACTGAGCACCGGCACCGTTATCCAGCTCTGGCGTGAAGAGGTCGGTCCGATTATCGGCCTGGAATCATTGTTCTACGAATCGGACCGTGGCGGCCCCGGTGGCGGGGCGGCGCTGAATGTGGAGCTCTCGCATCGAGATACCAACGTTCTCGACCAGGCCAGCGTTGCCCTGGCGGAGCGTCTGGCTGAGTTCCCAAACGTCAAGGATGTCGATGATGGTTTCACTCCTGGCAAGGAGCAACTCGACTTCCGCATCAAGCGAAGCGGTGAAAGTCTCGGCCTGACCTCCCGCGAGATAGCCCGCCAGGTGCGTAATGCCTTCTCGGGCAACGAAGCTCTGCGCCAGCAACGTGGCCGCAACGAAGTTACGGTACGCGTGCGTCTGCCAGAGGTCGAGCGAAACAGCGAACTCAGCGTCGAAAACCTGATGATCCGCACCGATGCCGGAACTTTTGTGCCGCTCTTTGAGGTTGCCGAAGTCGAGCGTGGTCGGGCTTATACAACGATCAGTCGTCGCGATGCCCGTCGTACCTTAAGTGTCTCCGCCAGCGTTGAACCGATCAGCCGGACGGGCCAGATCATTGCCACCCTGAACAGTCAGGTCCTGCCGGAACTGGTCCGCGAGTTTCCCGGCTTAACCCACGGTTACCAGGGGCGTCAGGCCAGGTTGAAAGAAAGCACCGGCGGATTGGCCAACGGCTTTATCCTGGCCATGGTAGCTATCTATTTTCTCCTGGCGATCCCTTTCCGCAGCTACAGCCAACCACTGATCGTCATGCTGGCAATCCCCTTCGGGATAGTCGGCGCCACTCTGGGGCACCTGATCATGGGCTACAGCCTCAGCCTGATGAGCATGATGGGAATCGTCGCTCTCTCCGGAGTTGTGGTCAACGACTCCCTGATACTGATCGACTATGCCAACCGCCAAAGACAGGAAGGAGCTAGCGCGTTCATAGCCATCTGCGCCGCAGGCACCCGCCGTTTTCGGCCAATCATCCTGACCACTCTGACCACCTTCGGTGGCCTGGCACCGATGATCTTCGAAACCTCCAGGCAAGCCCGCTTCCTGATCCCGATGGCCCTCTCGCTGGGCTTCGGCATCCTCTTTGCCACAGTCATCACCCTGTTTCTGGTTCCCAGCCTCTACCTCTTGATGGAGGACCTCCTGAACTTGCTGAAAAGATTCTTCGGCCCAAACACAAGCGAGGAACAATCGTGAAGGTATCGAACCGGGCACTATCCCGCAAACGGCAAGTTCTGACAGAGCGGGCCGGAATCATTCAGGAGATCCGCAACTTTTTCATCAACCGCGATTACCTCGAGGTCGAGACACCATACCGCATCCCGGCTAACGCCCCCGAACCACATATAGATGCGGTCGCCAGTGGCAGATGGGCCCTGCATACGTCACCAGAGCTGTCGATGAAGCGTCTGCTCGCGGCAGGCTACGAAAAACTTTTCCAGGTATGCCGGGTTTGGCGTGACGGCGAAAAGGGGCAGTATCATCTGCCCGAGTTCACCCTGCTCGAATGGTACCGAACCGGGGTTGACTACCATGCCTTGATGACGGAATGTGGGGACTTGTTCTCTGTTCTGGTTCCGGCAGGGAAACTGTCCCGGCAGGGACGCATGATCGATCTGGCCGTGCCATGGCAAGAGCTGACTGTTGCCGAGGCCTTTACACAGCATGCTTCAATGAGCCTGGATCAAGCGCTTGTTTCGGACTGCTTTGAAGAGATATTAACCAGCGAAGTCGAACCACACCTGGGCATGGACAAACCGGTTTTCCTCACTGAATATCCAACCAGCATGGCATCCCTGGCCAGAACCAAACCAGGTGAACCCCAGGTTGCCGAGCGTTTTGAACTCTACATCGATGGACTGGAGCTGGCCAACGCCTTCTCGGAGCTGACCGACCAGCAAGAACAACGCCGCCGCTTTGCAGCAGATGAAGAGGTCAGGCGCAACGCCGGGAAGACACCTTACCCTCTCCCGGAAAAATTCCTCACCGAATTGTCCTCCATGCCTGAAGCCGCTGGGATTGCCCTTGGTGTCGACCGCCTCATCATGCTGCTCACCGACTCCAGGAGCATTGATGGTGTCGTCGTTTTCCCTCCCGACGAACTTTAATTGCGGGGCCGCGCTAAAAACCTCCTTACCGACGTAAAAGGCTCTTGTTTTCTACCCCGCTGACAGGATATAAAAAAGGAGAACAAGTTATTGACAATGACACTTGGTGACTATGTATTTTCATTCTGAAACAACCCTGATCAATGCCTGCCGAACCCTCTTCGGCAAAGAAGTCACTCTGTCCCACGAATTTCTCAATTACCTTCAGCCAAGCGGAGCAAAAACAGCCTTCCGCAACCAGGCCAAGACCCATCATCCCGACGCCCACGCGAGTTCATCGACGCAGATTCGCAAGCAGCAGACGGAGCGCTTCCGCGAAATCCGTCAGGCCTACGACCTGGTTATCGATTTCCTTGAAAAACGTCACTATAAAAGCAGAGCCACCCAGAGTAAGAAACCGTCACGACCGCCATCTCACCGGAGCAGGAATTCTGCACACCAGCAGAAACGGCAGAGACCACATCCCAGACCTTCACCGATTCCTGCAATACCACTTGAATTCGGCATGTATACCTACTACAAAGGGAAGGTGACTTACCAGCAACTGATCGAGGCTCTGGTCTGGCAAAGGCGCCAACGTCCTACTCTCGGTGCCATCGCCCAAAAATGGGGTTGGTTGTCTGAAAAAAAAGTGTCACAGGTTCTGGGGCACCGTGGTCATGCCGTGCGCTTCGGTAAAAAGGCCGTCGAACTCGGCTACCTCAAACCACACCAGGTCGAGGCGCTGCTGCATTACCAGCGTTCCCTGCAAACCCGAATCGGCCAGCATTTTATCGATAATGGTTTGTTGACAAAAGAAGAAGCAGACCAGATTTCACAGAAGCTCAAAAACCACAACCAGCAAAACAACAGACAGGCAGAGAGACGGGTCAACAGCAGGCTCTAAGCTAGACCACTCGCATCCGGCAATTGGGCAATTCAACGACACCGCTGGCTGTCTTCACCCTGAGTGTATCCCCACCCTCCAGAAGAGTTTCAGGCAACAACGGCACCTTCCCCTGCCCCCCCGGCGGGTCGATCACATATTGCGGAATTCCCAAACCCGATATCCGCCCTCGCATCGCTGCGACAATCTCAAGACCACGCTCTACCGGGACCCGGAAATGAGATGTCCCGCGCGCCTGGTCGAGATGATGCAGATAGTAGGGCCTCACCCTCATCTTCAGCAAACCGCGACAGAGTTCGATCATCACCTCAGGGTCGTCATTGACACCACTCAGCAAAACCGTCTGATTCCCCAGGGGGATGCCGGCATCTGCCAGAAAGTCACAAGCATCGACGCTGGCCGGGGCCAATTCCAACGGATGGTTAAAATGGGTATTAAGATAGAGGGGCTGAAAACGGGCAAGCAGATTACAGAGTTGCGGGGTAATGCGCGCGGGTAAGGTGACCGGCACCCGGGTGCCAATACGAATCATCTCCACGTGAGGGATTTTTTGCAGTTGCGACAAAACCGCTTCCAGCTGATCGTCATCCAGCAAGAGAGGGTCGCCGCCGGTCAGGATAACATCACGGATGCCGGGCGAAGCTGCGATATAGGCAATTCCCGAGGCAATCTGTTCGTCAGAAAATGCCATGGCCGCGGTACCGACCCGGTTCTTTCGAGTACAGAACCGGCAATAGCCGGCGCACTGCCCGGAGACCAGCAGCAGGGCTCGATCCGGGTAGCGATGGACCACCGCAGGGGAAGGCGAAAATGAGCCTTCATTTAAGGAATCCTCAGGGAGATCATCCAGTACTAGTTCATACGGGTCGGGGATACACTGCCGCCAGATCGGATCGCCCGGAGCTTCAATCAGATCGAGGTAATGAGGCGTTATGCGCAGTGGGTAACGGGCAACTACCTTCCGCAGAGCTTCGGGGGCAACCCCGAAATGCGCGGCCAGTTGTTCAAGTGTGACTATGCTCTCGGCAAGTTGTGATTTCCAGGTCATAAAAACAATTTTGAATGTTGAAGTTTTAATTTTGAATCAAGCTGTGGAATCTTATGCATTTGGCGTCTCGCACTTCGCACTTCCTAACATTGTGCGACGACGCAACCACCAGGTCAGCACAACCAATATCATCAGACCGACATCACGCATCAGAGCGACTCCGGCGGTGACATCCTGACCGCCACCAGGGTCGAAACAACCACAGTCAATCTCCAGACCACGCAGCCACACCGAGGTCAGTGCAACCATGAATGTCAGGGTCATACCGCCAACCACCAACAGCGCCGGACGAATCCGCGCGTTGAGCAAGAGAAGAATCCCGGCAAGAAATTCCACGTACGGCAAAGTGGCTGCAACCATGTAATTCATGGCGTAGGGGAGGATCTGGTAAGCGGCAACGTGACCGGCAAAAACGACCACATCCTGCATTTTTACTGCACCGGCATAAACAAAAACCAGGGCCAGGGCCAGTCGAACCAGATGGTAGAGAGCCATTGTCATCGGTCTTCTCCAACAACCGGCAGACCGGCGTCGTGCCATTCCGGGTAGCCACCCTCGAACACCTGCACCTCCGTATATCCCGACTCGATCAGGCGTACTCCAAGATCGAAAGAATCAGGACAACCGAAGCCGCTACAGTAGGTGATAATGAGCCGGTCTTTGGCAACCTCTTGCAGAAAGGCGGCCAGCCCCGAGTCGACATCAACCATCGGCAACGATACGGCTCCCTCGATATGCCCTGCAGCATAAAGCTCGGGGCTGCGGGCGTCGACAATAAGTCCGCCGGAGGCCGCAGCCTTTTGTACGTCAACAATTAGCACCGGCATCGGCAAAGCAAACGGCACGGACTCCTGTGCAACCGGGCGTTGCAGCGGAACAAGGCGACCGGAGAAAGCATCCACAACCATCTGATGATTCAGGGTCAAGCCGAACAAGGCGCCAAAAGAAACCAGCACGCAAGCCTCAAGAACGATGCGTTTCAAATCACCGGCCATGGTTACTCGTCCGGAGACTGCGTGAGTTCCGGGCCAAGCGTGCCGAGCATTTCGTGCATGGCCTTCAATCCACGTTCAAGACGATCAATTCTTGCATTCGCTGATGTCAATTCCACATTCAGTTCTTCAACCAGACTCATCTGGTGAGTGTAGCGTGTTTCCAGCTCGACAACTCGTTCCCGCAATTCGTCCATAACAACCTCCCTTAATTGAGTTTGTCGAATCTACTCCGAAGCGTTAACGCCACAGGCTCCAACCGCACTCATGCTACCAGAAGAATCTCAGGCACGCAATCGACACAGGTGAACAGAAACGATTGCAAACTCTCGCAAAATTGATATTATTACCGTCATTGTCAACTTTCCTTTTTCGAGAAATTTAGGCCAATGATCAGAATTATAGATTCAAGACGATGGTTTGATGCGCTGGCACTGCAAAAAATTGCTTTCTGCCTTCTTCTCAGCGGACTCATACTCAGTTCAGCCGCAGAGGCAGTTGTACCGAAGCATCAGCAGGGTGAACCCGCCGGGATGACCCACAGCCCGCCGAAGGCGACGGGTCACGACCAACAAAATACGATGAACCACGACCAACCTACGTCAATGGCCCATGAAGGACATGGTGAGGAAGCGCAATCACCAGTCGAACATGTTCATCCTGCGGCAACAGAAGCAAATGATGACAAAGTTGGCCTCGACGAGCGTCTGGGCAATAACATCCCTCTCGGGTTGGTGTTTCGTGATGAACAGGGCAACCAGATCCGCCTGGCCGACCTGGTGACCAAACCAACCATAATTGCCCCGGTCTACTACCGCTGCCCGAACGTCTGTCATTTCCTGCAGGGGGACCTGGCGCGGGTTCTGCCCGGCATCAAGCTCAAGGCCGGTGAAGATTACCAGGTGATCTCATTCAGCTTTGACGATACGGAACAGCCAGAACTCGCAAAACGCAGTCGCGACACTTACTACGCAGCGATGAAAAACCAATACCCGGAACAAGCTTGGCGTTTTCTGACTGGAGACAGCAAAACAATCCACCAGCTGACCGACGCGGCCGGTTATCGTTTTCAGAGGGTCGGGCACGATTTTCTGCACCCGGTGGTTTTCTTCGTCGTCTCACCGCAAGGGAAAATTGTACGTTATCTGCATGGCACCCATATCCTGCCCAAAGACCTGACCCTGGCACTCTACGAGGCCAAGTCGGGGCATGTCGGCACAACAATCCGCAAAATGGTCCAATACTGTTTCAGCTTCGACCCGGAGCAGAAGACCTATGTTTTTAATATCCTCCGTGTCTCGGCCACGGCCATCTTGACAACTCTGGCTATTTTCGCTGCGTATCTGGTGTTTGGCGGCAGAAAGCCCAAGAAGGACAAGCATTTATGAACGATGCAACTGAAACCAACGACCGCGGCTTTTTCGGCGAAGCCAACTACCCCGGCATCTTCGGTTGGATCTTCTCCACTGATCACAAGCGCATCGGTCTGCTCTATTTCTGGTCTGTCACCATCTTCTTCTGTGTTGGGGTACTGCTCGGTCTGCTGCTGCGTCTTGAGCTCTTTGCTCCCGGTGAAACGATCATGGGTCCTCAGACCTACAATGCCGCCTTTACCTTGCACGGCGTGATCATGATCTTTCTCTTTATCATCCCAGGCATCCCGGCGGCCTTCGGCAACCTGATCATGCCGATCCAGATCGGTGCCCGCGATGTCTCTTTCCCTAAACTTAACCTCTTCTCCTGGTATCTTTATGTTTCTGGCGCCGCCCTTGCCGTCGGATCGCTGTTCACTGGTGGCGGCCCACCAGACACCGGCTGGACCTTCTACGTGCCCTTCTCGGCCCAGACCAGCACGAACGTTTCAATGGCAGCGGTGGCGGTTTTCTTCCTCGGTTTCTCGTCGATCCTCACCGGACTCAATTTTGTAACCACCATTCATCGACTGAAAACCGAAGGCATGACCTGGATGCGCATCCCGCTCTTCACCTGGTCACTCTATGCCACCGCATGGATCCAGATTCTCGCTACCCCGGTGATTGGCATCACCGTTGCTATGCTCTTTGCCGAGCGGGTCCTCGGCACCGGTCTCTTTGACCCGGCCCAGGGCGGCGATCCGATCATGTTCCAGCACCTCTTCTGGATTTACTCCCACCCTGCGGTCTATATAATGATCCTGCCCGGCATGGGTGTCATCTCAGACATCGTCCCGGTCTTCTCTCGCAAGCCAGCCTTTGGTTACAAGGCGATCGTCGTCTCGAGTGTTGCCATTGCCTTCGCCGGTTCTCTGGTCTGGGCCCACCATATGTACACCAGCGGCATGTCAGACATGGCCGTCTTGGTCTTCTCCTTTTTGACCTTCATTGTCGCCATTCCATCGGCGATCAAGGTCTTTAATTGGCTGGCGACTCTCTACGAGGGATCGATCCTGCTCGATCCACCGCTCCTCTATGCCCTGTCGTTTATCCTGCTCTTCACTATTGGCGGGCTAAGCGGACTGGTGCTTGGTGCGGCAGCAGCAGACGTACACGTGCATGACACTTACTTCGTTGTCGGCCACTTCCATTTCGTTATGTTCGGCGGCACCGGCATGGCCTTCTTTGCCGCCATGCACTACTGGCTACCGAAAATATACGGCCGCATGTACGACAAAACCATCGCCACGGTCGCCTGGGCAGTGATTTTTGTCGGTTTCCTCATCCTCTACATCTCAATGAAGGTGGTCGGGATGCAGGGCATGCCGCGTCGCTATTACGACTATGTCCCCGAGTTTACCGGTTTGAACCAACTGGCAACCGTCGGCTCATGGATTCTGGCGGTTGGCCTGGTCGTGATGTTTGTCAACATCTTTCGCGGCATCTTCAAAGGAGACCCGGTGGAGGCCAACCCATGGGGTGGTGCCAGCCTGGAGTGGCAAATACCATCGCCACCACCAACTGAGAATTTTGGAGAAGAGGATCCCATAGTCACCCACGGTCCCTACGATTTCAAGAAAGCTGGTATTCTATGAGTGGCCACGTACATAAGGACTATACCGGCGCCAAGTTCGGCATGTGGCTCTTCCTCTTCAC
>CAZXBD010000293.1:0-8193 GCA_964638305.1 uncultured Geobacteraceae bacterium
ACTGCCGTCAACCATGTAAGAATTGGGTCCTATCGGCTTGACGAGGATCTCTTCTTCATCGTACTCATCCTGAATTTCACCGACGATCTCCTCGACAATGTCCTCCAGGGTACAGATCCCTTCTACCCCGCCATACTCATCAACAACTACAGCAAGATGCAGATGTTTACGGCGAAAAGCCTGCATCAAAGTCTCGACCGGTTTTGCCTCGGGGACAAAGAATGGCGGACGGGCCAATTCAGCCAGATTGAACTCTTCAGGCTTGTCGAGATAGTTAAGGACCTCTTTCGAATGAATGACACCAACCACGCGGTCAAGGCCACCATCGTAAACCGGGAAACGCGAATGCCTGGCCTGGGAGGCGAGCTCTACCACTGCCGAAAAATCAGCATCAACCGAAATTCCGACAACCTCTGTCCGTGGCACCATAACATCGCGGACCCTGATCGAGGAGAGGTCGAACACACTGTGCAGCATACGTCGTTGGTCTTTAGCCACCACCCCGGCATCTTCACCGAATCCTATGATCGTCCTGATTTCATCTTCGGAAATCAGCGGTGGTTGGTCCTCTCCGCGCAAGAAGCGTGTCAAAAGACGCGAAACGCCGCTGACCACCCAGGTCACCGGACGCAACAGCCACATGAAAAAACGGATCGGATGTAAAACCCTGAAGGAAAGTTTTTCTGGATAAGTCGCGGCGTAGGTCTTCGGACAGACTTCTGAGAAAACCAACAGAACCGGGGTCAGAACAAGGATCGTCATCAACTCGCCGCGCTGCCCGAAAAAGTCGATAAACAGGGTCGTGGCAAAGACCGAAATCATGATATTCACCACGTTGTTACCGACTAAAATAGCACTCAGCAGACTGTCGGAATTGTCCAGAAGGTCGGCTAGCTTGCGGGCACCGGACCGGTCCTTCTCGGCCAGGTACTTGACCCGCAGCCGGTCCATCGACATCAGGGCGGTTTCCGAGCTGGAGAAAAAGGCTGAAAGGATAAATAAAATGAACAGCCCAAAGATATGTAACCACTGATCGTAGGTCATTTTGTCCAGACATGTGAATAAGACAGTCATAGCGCCGTGAGGCTATATGCTGTAAAGTTATTATATTATTGGAATCTTAACTGAGCGGGAAGAGAAAGACAATCTTGGTTTTGTTTTTCTCATGGAATGGATCAAAACCTTTTAGAAACGAAATTTGCGGGAGTGACTCGCCGGTTCTGCCCTCAAGCTTTCATCCCTCACGCACAAGCCAACACACTCCCCTATCCCGCAAACAAAAAAACCTGTTATATTAGCCAAACGGAAAAAACTTATCTGTCCTCCGGAGCAACACGCATGATCGACCTCTTCACCCGACAACGCCACACCGAACTCTGCGAAGAGGTAAACCGCCACAACCAGCTCTATCACAGCCAGGATCAACCGGAAATAACCGACGCAGAATACGATGCTCTCTTTCGCCAGTTGCAGGAGATCGAAGCAGAGTATCCGGAGCTGATTACGCCCGATTCGCCCAGCCAGAAGATCGGTGCGCCAATCGCAGAAAAGTTTGCACCCTCCCCTCACGCCGTACCTATGCTCTCGCTGAAAAACGCCAAGAGTGCAGATGATTTCCTCGACTTTGATGGCAGCCTGCGTACAACCTTTCTGGCACGTGACGAGGATATAGAATACGCCTGCGAAATGAAACTCGACGGCGTCGCCATTGAGCTGACTTACGAACAAGGGCAACTGACCAAAGCAAGCACACGCGGAGATGGTTTTATCGGTGAAGACATTACCGAGAATATCAGAACAATTGCCGACATCCCGCACTCACTTACCGCGCCCTATCCTGATCTGCTCGATGTGCGCGGCGAGATTTACATCGCCCTGTCCGATTTTCAGAAACTGAATCGAACTCAGGAAGAAGCTGGAGTCAAGACCTTCGCCAACCCGCGCAACGCGGCAGCAGGCAGCCTGCGTCAGCTCGATGCGAAGATCACGGCGCAGCGGCCATTAAGAATTTTCTGCTACGGGATCGGTCGCATGCAGGGCTCCAATACCTCCACACAGACTGAAACGCTGCAATTTCTTCGCAAACTGGGCCTGCGCGTGAATCTGGAGGAAACAAACTGTGCGGTAGGTGCCGACGCAGTCATCAACACCTTCCAAAAACTTCAAGAACGCCGCGACGCGCTGCCTTTCGAAATTGACGGTGTGGTCGTCAAGGTCAACGAAATATCCCTGCAAGAAGAGCTTGGCATGGTCAGCCGTTCACCGCGCTGGGCCATTGCGCTCAAGTTCCCCCCACGCCAGGAAGAGACTGTTGTTGAAGGTATCGGCCTTCAGGTTGGCCGTACCGGGGCCATCACCCCGGTCGCCTACCTTAAACCGGTGATCGTCAGTGGCGTAACTGTCTCCCGAGCCAGCCTGCACAACTGGGACGAAATCGACCGCCTCGGCATCCGTATCGGTGATCATGTGATAGTTGAACGCGCAGGAGACGTAATCCCGGACGTGGTCAGGGTCCTGGAAGACAAGCGTTCCGGAAATGAACAGACGATACCACTGCCGATGGAGTGCCCGGAATGTCATGCTCCGGTCCATAAAGGTCCGGAAGAGGTTGTGCCGCGCTGTAACAACCCGCACTGCCCGGCTCAGGCTATTGAACGCATGAAACATTTTGTTTCACGCGATGCCATGGATATAGAAGGCCTCGGCGAGAAACAACTGACTCAACTAATCAACAGCGGCAAAATCTACGATGTTGCCGATCTGTACCTTCTGAGCAAAGAAGATATGTTTGCCATGGATCGTATGGGCGAAGCCCTGGCCGAGAAGTTGATTCTGGCCATAACATCCAGCAAACCCCAACCTCTCTCAAAACTTCTCTTTGGCCTCGGTATCCGTCACGTCGGCAAGAACACCGCAAAGGTTCTGGCCCGGCGCTTTGCCTCTCTCGACGAATTGGGCAAATGCACGATTGACCAACTGATCGCCATCCACGAGATTGGCGACAAGGTCGCCAGCTCAATCGTCGATTATTTCGGCAGCCCCGAAAAAATCCTTTTGATGGATAAATTACATCAGGCTGGAGTACGGCCCCAGCAAGAGGTTGTGATTCAGCAGGACGGCCCCTTGACCGGCAAGATCTTTGTAATCACAGGCACCCTGTCGAAATGGTCACGCAAGGAAGCAGAAGAGTTGGTTGAAAAAGCCGGTGGTCGTGCCGCCGGGTCGGTCAGCAAAAAAACCGACTATGTCCTGGCGGGAGAAAATGCCGGGAGCAAACTGGCTAAAGCGGAGAAGTTGGGGATTGCGGTTCTTGACGAAAAGGCATTTGCACAACTGGTTGGGGTCGCGTAATGAACAAGGTACGAGCAAAACTTAATATCAAGGGTCGGGTCCAGGGTGTGTTCTATCGCCAGTCGACAAAAGACACAGCGACTCGACTCGGCTTGACCGGGTGGGCGAGAAATTGTCCTGAAGGTTCGGTAGAGGCGGTCTTTGAAGGAGCGAAAGAATCTGTTGATGAGGCCATTGAGTGGTGTCGACAGGGACCGTCGGCAGCGCAAGTCAGCGAGGTAATCGTGGAGTGGCAGGATTTCCAGAACGAGTTCTCAACATTCGGTATTCGCTCATAGCTGCTTCTTTAACACCTTAATAATCTGTGGGGAACCAGTTTTCAAAATTTGAATTCGGACTGAGTTTCACTATTCCCTGGTAAATTTAGTTTTATCCCATGCTAGGTACTTGCCTGTGTATTCCAGTTTCACAATTTCAAAATCATTTTTATTATGAATGCTGACTAAATAGCCACTTTCATCCATTTTCCACGTATACCTGGCCTGCCCATCGGTAAAAAATGGAAAGAAGGCATCATCGACCATTTTATCTGAAACGGCTACATGCGAGACCCGCACGTAGACCTCTCCATTTTTCTTGAAATCAAACGAAACCTTCTTGCCGGTGTTGTAACTTGTAGACTGATATATGCCTTCTGGGCTTTCCCTTTTTGATTCACACCCGGACATAGCGATCAGCAACAAGAACAGGCCAAACAATACTTTGTAATTCATTTTAAACCGCCATAAGTTGAGTTGAGTACCGACCTCGCTACTCGTGACAACGAGGATCATGAGCCATCAGAAGAGGAATATACAGGCAAAAGAGTACGGAGTCCAACAGTGCAATTAAATAGATGGCACTATCTCAAAGCCTCTTCCCTCTCAAAAACAGCTATCAAGGAAAACCCCGCTAGCAGAACTATAAAGATCAACGAGCGCCCTGAATAATGCGTTTGACGGCCGACGGCTTTCTTATCGAGACACACAACCGGTAAAGCCTAGATTTTATCTGTCCTTCATAGTAACAAGCCTTTCATGTGTCACTGATAACAATAAATGTGTTGACCACACGCCTTTCCTCCCCTATAAACGATAACGGTTTTCAATATCACTGGGAGGAAAAACATGAAACAGACGATTTTTGCTGTCATTCTGACAGCGGCATTGGCAATCACCACCACAGCATTTGGCTCGGAAATCACCTATCGCAACACGATCAAAGGCATTTTCGACGCCCGTTGCAATGATTGCCACGGCGAGAGCTCACCAGAGTACAAGGTGTTCAAGCAAGACAAACAGAGGTGGCTGGCTGAAGAGCTTGGCCCGCGCATGGACAGTTACACCTATCTGGTTTATTTCACCGGATGGCCGGATACCGGGGCCCTGATGCGTCGACTCGACGACACCAAACCGGGCAACATGTACCAGCACCTCGGTGAAAACGAGCAGGAGCGGCAGCAGAACCTGGCCGCCTTCAAGTCCTGGGTGGGTGGGTGGACCCTGAAACGCTTCGATGCCTTGACCAAAGAAGAGCTGTCCGACATCAAGGTCGCCTACTGATTAAGCCCCCTCGCAAGAGGGGCATCTTTATTTCAAAGACACATCATGACTAATGGCCACCTGGTTAGATCCCCGGGTGGCCATTAGTTATGTGTTAGCGAAAGTCTTAAATCTGTCGCGAGGAGACATTGCCATGCCCGAAACCGAGAAACCGTTAGCCCAGCAGAGGAGTAAGGCTCTGTTCGTGTTCTGAGTTGACAGATGGTTTCGCAGATGCCGCGACAGCTGAGGGCTAAAACCGCCAGTTGACAAGGACCATGACGGGAGCAACTTCGTTAGGGAAATTACTGAACCAGTTTTTTGTTTGCTTCATAATGTTGATCAATCCTATTTGAACACCTTTGTCAGAGGTATCTGCAAAATTGACAAAACCAAGCTGAAGTCCATGTAACCTTCCGGCATAGTTGAACGCCGCAATTTGCAAACCGGATTGATTTGTGGATGTGTAATTTGCTACATATGCGAGCTGTGCACCTTTATAGCTCTCTGCATAATTTGCTAACAACCCAAGAGAAATACCAGAGCTGGAGCCAGTGGAACCGTTGACAATTCCAAGAGCTAACGAATCTTGGGGATTTTCGCCCCAAATGCTAAGGGAGACACCTTTTATGTGGGTGGTTTTTGACTGAATGGCGATATCAGGGATTAGACTCATCTGAAAACTTTTTGTTTCTGCAAAAGCCCCTGTGGCAAGCAAGCAACCTAACAATGCAAGGAATAATGTCTTCATCTTTGTTCTCCGTTCTGTTTTATTTTAATCCATCTGTGGTTTGTTGATGTTCTGGAAATAGCGATCAATATCTTTATCTGGGTTTTGTGCGGGTAAAGACCATAAGCACAGGAGTATGACTCCTCAGACTTGCAATCGTCCTTTCCCCTGATTCTCATTCACCAAACAATATAAGGCATTTGCAACCTACAGGATTCGCCAGCCGAAGCCAAAATGTCGACTGTCTCAGAAATTGCTCCAGAAGAGCTTGCCAGTCAGACCAGTCAAACTGACCGCTGTCCTTAAGGACCCTGACTTATGGGAGGCTTTGAGAGCTGTTGCGAAAGATTACCAAGCGGCTTCGACCTCTAAAAAGCCCACGATTGAGCACAGGTCTTCCGATGCAAGGCCGACAAATTGCAAACCAACACCGACGGGATATTCAGGCTTAAGCCTATTATCCTCATAATTAATCCATGCAACACGTGCATCGCAGGAAACAGCTTTTTCCTCCAGCCCCGGTACGGAAAACTTCAATTTTACATTGTCATCAACATCGAATGGACATGTTGTCGCGAGGAATACCCCCCCGGTACTTAAATCTACGCTATAGCCTGTAAGTAATTTACTTTGGTAGTCATCGTAGTAAACTCTTATCTCAGCTTTAAGTCGAAGGCTGGAACGTCTTTCAGATGTGGCCTCATTATACGATGTCATTGTGGGCTTCCTCATCTTTGTGTAGTATGTCTTCCGTTAAACTGAGACCTGCTATTACATCGAAAACAATACGACTAGAACAAAAAAGGCCACTCACATACGCTATGGGTAGCTTGTCATAATCTCTCATCCCCCCCCCCTGCAACCTGGCGGCCCTGTTTATAGGGCCTGTGGTTTTGTGTTATCAAGTTCCCCCGATCTTATCTTTACTTAAGGCGTCAACATATCAGAAACCTGGGTTTATCGGAAAGCATAATCCCTCCAGATGGATATTGACTTACTTTCCACAGGATAACCAGGAAGCTGAATAATAAAATTGCCGGTCAAAATCACCAAGGGATATACCTTGAATTGCCTTTAATTTGACACACACTAACCGTATCACCGTGGTTGGGCATTTACGATATACTGGCCATCGACATAGAGTCAGAACAGAGCCAAAAGAAAAGGGCAGCCTTGCGGCTACCCATTTCGCGGTCCCGCATCTGAAGGAGGCAAAACGCTCAGAAGCGGACCAATGCGCCTGCATAGGGGCCGGAAAATGTTGCATCAATAAGGACATCATCGTCATCGATATCAATATCCAAATAACGATAGCCGGCAAAAAGGCCGATCATGGGAAGCGGTGAAAATTCCACCTGGGCATCAACATCCATGAAATCGTTGCCATCATATCGCAGATAGCCAACCCGTCCGACCACACCCAGGTAATCGGCAAAGGCAACCCGGGCGCGTGCCCCAATCGTAGGAACCGGCACGCCAATACTCTCAGACTCTTTCAGACTATAGTCATTTCCCCGCAGTTCAACGCTGGCATCAACATACTTTACAGTCACTTCCGGGCCAAACTGAACCCGGACCGGCAGATCATCGAAATTGATCAGGTGCCAGGCTAACCCGGCCTCGTAGATATCAATATCCATTTCACTCTGAACACGACTGCCCTGGACAAAGGTTTCGCCGTTAAAATCGATATCCTGGGTCAACACACTGTCGCCGGAAAAATCAAGCGGCAGGTATGCGGCGAACAGTCGAAAAGCCCCCAATTGCAGGGCAGCTTCAACAAAGTAATCATCACTATCCTCCATATCCAGGTCGTCCTCTATGTCAAGAGCTGTACCAGAGAGTCCGTCAACCGAAACAGCAACATCCCCGGAGGGGGACAAGGACAAGTAACCTGCTTTGAGAGAGAATATTTCGTCGGCAAACGCCGGAGAAACAAGAACGCTGAAGAGTGCAATGACGGAGAGCAATCGTTTAGTGGAAAACATGGGGCGCCTCTTATTTGTTGTTGACCTGTTCAGTTCGTGGACTTGTTCTTGTTGTCAATCAATAACAAGAGCAAGAGGCGTTCCAACCGGGACGATTTAATCCGTGACAATTTAATCCGCCATATATTCCAACAGGTTGTCAAAAATCAATGTGGCGTTAAGCATTCAGACATACAGGAGGGGGCTATTACATACTGACAATGTGGGGCAGAACTGAAGGTGAAATGACGGAAGAAAAAGTAACAAAAGGAATGCCCCGATTCGAGCGTCAACTTTAAGTGTTTTGCCTTCTAATTAATATAAGAATGGCCCGCCAAGGAAGGGCAGGCCATTTGTGCCTTATGGGTTTTGACGTGTACGAATTGTGAAATACTGAACCACCCCAAGGTAAAGAAATCAAATAATCTTCTTTCCCTTGAGGTCTCTCGTCACTTCCTTTACATATTTATCAATCATTTTATCGATGCTCCCTTCAACGGCGGTTTCAAACTGGGCCGACCATATCAACTGTTCTGTTTTCAGGTCGTACATAACAGATTCCACGGTCAGGATGACGCGCTCGGTTGTTATGGTCGGCTCATAAAAAACATCATACGGGTGACCG
>CAZXBD010000294.1:0-20424 GCA_964638305.1 uncultured Geobacteraceae bacterium
CATCGGCACGATCGCCGTGATCACCAAGCAGGAGATCGTGCTGGTGATCGTTGGCGGCATCTTTGTTATGGAGGCGCTGTCGGTGATTGTCCAGGTCGCATCGTTTCGCCTTTGTGGCAAGAGGATTTTTCGCATGGCGCCGATACATCATCATTTTGAGTTAAAGGGTTGGCCGGAGCCAAAGATCATCGTACGGTTCTGGATTATCAGTATCATTCTGGCCCTGATCGGCCTTTCAACATTGAAGCTCAGGTAGAAAAGAAAGAGCGGATGCAGAGAGATTATCGGGACAAGCAGATTACCATTGTCGGCGCCGGCTCAACCGGACGCAGCCTGGCGAGATTTTTCCACGCCAGAGGCGCGCAGGTGACTTTATCCGACAATCGTTCTGTTGATCTGCTGAGTGGTCTCGATGAATTGAAGAAGCCTGGTATCCGAATGGACCTCGGCGGCCACACACGAGAATTTTTTAGTGCTGCTGACCTGGTAGTGATCAGTCCCGGCATACCGCTCGATATACCTGTACTCGATGTTTGTCGCGAGCATGGTGTCGAGATCCTGGGTGAGGTCGAGATCGCCTGGCATGAACTCTCGGGGAATATGATTGCCATTACGGGAACCAATGGTAAGTCGACGGTCACGACCCTGGTCGGAGAAATGTTGAGAGTCTGGGGGCAAAAGGTTTTTGTCGGTGGCAACCTCGGGACCCCTCTGGTGGATGCAGTCGGTCATGATTATCAGTGGCAGGTTGTCGAACTGTCTTCGTTCCAGTTGGAAACGATAGAAGACTTCCGACCCCGTTACGCTTTGCTGCTAAATGTTTCGGAAGATCATCTTGACCGATATCAGGATATGGATAGCTACCTGGCCGCCAAGGCGCGAATTTTCGAGAATCTGCAGGCTGATGATGTGATGATTCTGAATGCGGACGACCCCCTGGTCATGCAGGCCGCAGCGGGCAAAGCGGCAACCAGGATCTGTTTCAGTAGCCAGAGCGTTCTGGAGACTGGTATGAGCCTGACCGACGATAAGATCATATGGCGTTGGCAGGGCGAGGAAATACTTTTCCCGGTGGATGAGCTGCAGATAAATGGTCAGCACAACCGGGAAAACGTAATGGCGGCCCTGATCCCGATGCTGCTGGAGGGGTGCCCGGCCGAAATAGCCTGGAGCGTCGCCAGAAGTTTCACCGGTCTGGCCCATCGCATGGAACTCCTTGGGGTGCGTAATGGCACCGCATGGTTCAACGACTCTAAAGGGACCAATATCGGCAGCGTGGTGAAAAGTCTGTTTGGGTTGACAGAGCCGGTTGTTCTGATTGCTGGCGGCAAGGACAAGCAGGGTGACCTCTCGGCTCTTGTACAGCCGATTCGAGACAAGGTTGGTCACCTGATACTGATCGGCGAAGCTGCAGAGCGGCTGGCCAAAGCATTTGCAGGATTTACTGAAATCCATCATGCCAGAGATATGCACGAAACAGTTGCTCTTGCTGACCGTCTGAGTGTTCCCGGCGGGGCCGTACTGTTGTCACCCGGATGTTCCAGTTTCGATATGTTTAAAAATTTTGAAGAACGAGGACGGATTTTTGAACGAGAATTCCGCTCTTTGCCTTCGCTCGGGGAATGTAGCAATGGAAGTTAGACAGGGAACAGATCATTCTATGCTGGTGCTGGCTGTTTGCCTGACCTGTCTTGGTGTCGTCATGGTCTTCTCCTCCTCGTCTATCATGGCTGTCCGGGATTATGGTGACAGCCTCTATTTCCTCAAGCGCCAGGGGGCCTACGCCCTGTTCGGGCTTGGGGTGATGGCCCTGTTGATGCGGGTTGACCTAGAGATCTTGCGTAAGGCCTCATGGCCGATATTGGGGCTGTGTGCCTTGCTCTTGATTGCCGTGCTGATCCCCGGGGTCGGTAAGAAAGTTGGTGGCGCGGCCCGCTGGATCAAAATCGCAGGCTTCACTTTCCAGCCGGCTGAATTTGTCAAGGTTGGGCTGGTGTTGTTCTTGGCCCACTCGCTGGCGCGCAAGCAGGAAAAGGTCAAAAGCTTTCGCCTCGGTTTTCTGCCGTATATGTTGATTCTGGCCGTTCTGTTGGGGCTGTTGCTGGCTCAACCGGACCTTGGCAGCGCCCTGACCCTCGCCATTGTGGCAATAGCCATGTTGCTGGTGGCAGGGACCCGTCTGAGTTACCTGGCCGGTATCGGTTTGATCGCCCTGCCTTTTCTGTACTTTATGGTCATGAACGTTGATTACAGGCGCCGACGCATAATGGCATTTCTCAACCCCTGGGAAGATCCGAGCAATTCCGGCTTCCAGATTATCCAGAGTTGGATTGCTTTCGGCTCGGGAGGGGCCTTCGGACAAGGTCTCGGCGAGAGCAAACAGAAGCTCTTTTTCCTGCCCGAGGCACATACGGACTTCATTTTCTCCGTGATAGGCGAAGAACTCGGTTTTATCGGCGTCATCGTGATCGCAGCAATGTTCATGTTGCTTATCCTGCGAGGGTTACGAACGTCGCTTAATGCACCGGACGAATTCAGCTGCTTTCTGGCCTTTGGACTCACTCTGCTGATTGGCATGCAGGCTTTTGTCAATATGGCCGTTGTTATGGGGATGGTGCCCACCAAAGGGTTGGCCTTGCCGTTTCTCTCGTACGGAGGAACGAGCCTGGTGACAACATTGGCGGCGATCGGTTTACTATTGAACGTTTCACGACATCTGCCGGGAGAAGTGCGATGAGACTGTTGCTGGCTGGTGGCGGCACTGGCGGACATCTTTTTCCGGCAATCGCTCTGGCGGAACAACTCAAAAACGAGGAACCACAGAGCGAGGTCCTTTTTGTCGGTACGGAAAGAGGGTTGGAAGCACGGATGCTCCCTGAGCTTGGCTGGCAATTGCAAACAATCGAGATGAGTGGTTGGGCCGGACTCGGTTTCGTTGCCCGAGTGAAAGTGTTGGGCCAACTTGTGAAAAGCTTCAGGCAATCCAGAAAGATTCTGCAGCAGTTCAACCCGGATGTAGTCATCGGTGTTGGTGGTTACGCGTCGGTTCCGGCTCTTCTGGCCGCTAAAACGATGCGGATTCCGTACCTTGTCCACGAGCAGAATGCCTGGCCTGGTCTGGCAAATCGCCTGTTGGGGCGATGGGCGAAAAGAGTCTGCCTCTCTTTCGCCGAGGCTGATCGTGCTTTTCGCCTGAGCGCAACGGTGTTGACCGGAAATCCCGTCCGAGCAGGCATGGAAGCATGTCCGAAAATTTCGGAAGGGAAAAACTGCCTTCTGGTTTTTGGCGGAAGTCAGGGGGCGAGAGCAATTAACCGGGCTTTGCTCGCTGCATTGCCCTTACTGGGGGAGTGGCGCGAAAAGCTTGAAATCATACACCAGACCGGAACGCTGGATTACGAGGAAACGATGCGCGGTTACCAGGATGAGGGCTGGCCACAGGTTGATGTGCAGCCCTTTATCAAGGACATGGCAAATGCTTATGCCAGGGCTACATTGATTGTCTGTCGGGCCGGTGCAACCACCCTCGCTGAATTGACCACCTGCGGACGTCCGGCGATTCTGGTGCCTTACCCGCATGCTGCTGCCGGACATCAGTCCGTTAATGCTCAGGCCATGGCGGCCAAGGGTGCCGCTTTGATGATGGAAGAGGATGACATAACCCCCGAGCGCCTGGCGAAACTGATCAGCGGTCTGTTGCACGATCGCACCAGTCTCACGACGATGGCCGCAGCGGCCAAGAGTCTGGCCCGTCACGGTGCCGCAGCACGGATGTTACAGGAGTGCCGGAACGTTCTCCTTGAAACGGCATAGAGGCTGGGTTTTTTAACAGAAAGATCTGGGTGAAGGGAAAAATATGTACGGGAAAATTCAAAAAATTCACTTTGTCGGCATTGGCGGGATCGGTATGAGCGGAATTGCCGAGGTGCTCATTAACCTCGACTACCAGGTGTCCGGTTCCGACCTCAAGGAAAGTGATATCACAAGGCGCCTGGCGGGTTTAGGCGGCACGATTGCTTATGGGCATCGCGCTGAGAATCTGACTGAAGTTGACGTTGTTGTTACTTCTACGGCGGTCAACCTGGAGAATCCAGAGGTTCAGGAGGCACATCGTCGGAAGATCCCGGTCATCCCCCGTGCCGAGATGCTGGCCGAACTGATGCGGATGAAATATGGCATAGCGATTGCCGGGACCCACGGCAAGACGACAACGACCAGCATGGTAGCGACCGTCCTTTCCCACGGCAATATCGATCCGACTGTTGTCATCGGTGGCAGGCTGGATTCAATCGGATCAAACGCCAAGCTCGGGCAGGGTGAATTCCTGGTGGCAGAGGCCGATGAGTCGGACGGTTCGTTCCTCAAGCTATCACCGACCATCGCGGTCGTAACAAACGTTGATGAGGATCACCTCGATTACTATGAGGACCTGGATGAAATTCGGGAAACATTTGTTGATTTCATCAACAAGGTTCCTTTCTACGGCATGGTTGTTCTCTGTCTGGACGATGTGAACCTGCAGGGGCTCATTCCTGAAGTCAAGAAGCGCCTGGTCACATACGGCCTGACCGGTCAGGCGGATTTCAAGGCGTCTGACATAGTTCATAAAGCAGACCGTACCAGTTTCATGGTCCATTATCGGGATGAGGCCCTCGGGCGACTGAATATCCGTATGCCGGGGAAGCATAACGTACTGAACGCATTGGCTGCAGTTGCCGTCGGCATGGAGCTCGATATGCCCTTTGCTGCGATCGCCGAAGGCTTCGAGGACTTTGGCGGCATCGGGCGCAGGTTCGAGATAAAGGACGAAGCCCAGGGAATTATGGTTGTTGATGACTATGGTCACCATCCGGTGGAAATCAAGGCGACATTGTCAGCCGCTTGCTCGGGGTGGTCGCGGCGGGTAATCGCAGTCTTCCAGCCTCACAGGTACAGCAGGACCGAGGCTCTCTTTGGTGACTTTTTGACCGCCTTTTACCAGGCCGACCATGTTGCCGTTATGGATGTGTACGCGGCGGGTGAAAAGCCGCGACCAGAAGTTTCTGCCGAGAAACTGGCCGGTGGTATCAGTGAGCATGGTCACAAATCATGCTGCTATACAGGCAATATCGAAGCAACGGTCGAGCATCTGCAAGCGATACTGCAGCCTGGCGACATCGTGATTACTCTCGGTGCTGGCAACGTCTGGCAGGTCGGCGAGGAGTTGATAAAGCTCCTCAAAGATGAGAAATGACGGCCTGAACAAGCACAGGATGGGAACGATGGTAACCGTTAGTGAATTGAAAAATAAAAAAATTGCCGTGCTTATGGGTGGACTTTCCGCTGAACGGGATGTCTCTTTGAAAACAGGCAATGCGGTTTTGAAAGCGTTGCTTGAAAACGGTTGTGACGCAGAGGGTGTAGATGTTGGTACAGATTTGCCGGGGCAGTTGAGGGCAGCTGACGCCGAACTCGCCTTTATCTGTCTTCATGGCCGATACGGTGAAGATGGAACCGTGCAGGGCCTGCTTGAAATGATGCAGATCCCCTACACCGGCAGTGGTGTAATGGCCTCGAGCATGGCCATGGACAAGGTGATTACCAAGCAGCTCCTGCTCTATAACGAAATCTCGACTCCCGGATTTGCGGTTTATCGTGCCGGAGATGATCGAGGCGAGATTATGGATCGTTGTCGGCATTTCCCCCTGGTAGTAAAGCCAGCCAGGGAAGGCTCAACAATCGGAATCAGTATCGTGCACGACAGGGCGGAGCTTGAAGCAGGTCTCACTGAAGCGTTAAGGCACGACGACCTGGTCCTGATTGAGGATTTTATCCGGGGAGATGAAGTTACGGTAAGCGTCCTCAACGGGGAGCCCCTGCCGATTATCAAGATTGTGCCGAAGAGTGGTTTTTACGATTACAGCTCTAAATATACACCGGGACAAACCGAATACCTGTTGCCGGCACCACTGGAAGCAGTGCTTTACAACCGGCTTCAGGAAACATCGGTAACGGCTTGTCATGTGTTGAATTGCAGAGGCGCTGCCAGGGTCGATTTCATGGTACGGGAGCGCGAGTTCTTCTGCCTGGAAGTCAACACGATCCCGGGAATGACGGAAACCAGCCTGTTGCCAAAGGCTGCAGCAGAGGCCGGCGTTACTTTCAGCCAGCTGGTGATGCAGATTTTGGAAGATGCATCGTTGAACAAGTAACGGGATGAAAAGATGCGTGACCTGAAGAGTAACAAACAGCGGAAGGTTAAAACCAACCTGCGCAAGCAGGAAAAGCAGGGGCGCGACTGGAAAAAACTTTTCCACCGCATGTTGCGCATCAGCATTGCTTCCGGTAGTGGTTTTCTGCTGGCAAGTGGCGCTCTGCTGACGGTTCAGATGCTGCTTGAATCAGGTTATTTCGGAGTGAAACAGATACGCGTGGAGCAGCAGGCCAGAGTCAGTGAAGGCGACATTCTTGAAGCCTCCGATATCAAGATTGGCGACAGCCTGTTTGATCTTGAACTGCATATGATCGGACGCAAGATTGAAGAGCATCCGTGGATCGCCCGGGCTGATGTCGAGCGTTCGTTCCCCGACAACGTGGTGATCCGGGTGGTGGAGCGAGAAGCGCGGGCCATCATTGATCTGGATTATCTCTACTACGTTGACAGGGCCGGGGAGGTCTTCAAAATGCTCGATGCGTCTGATCAGCTAGGTTATCCCGTAATTACAGGGATTGACCGGCAATATCTCCTCGACAATCCGGACCAGACCCAGAGCTCTTTGAACCTGGCGCTGCAACTGATGGATGCGCTTGAGGACCGGACGCTCTTCAACCTCGAGGATGTTTCCGAGATTCATTATGACCAGCAGGAGGGATTGATTCTGCACACCTATATCGGTGGTGTTCCGATCCGTATGGGCAAGCAGGGTTATGAGCTGAAATTGAACCGCCTGGAGGCAATTTACGACGATTTGGAGCCACGTTTGCTGGCTCTCAAATATATCGATTTGAACGTGACCGACCGCGTCATTGTTAAAGTGGACGTTAAACGCACGGTCGGCAGAAGTTAGCATTAAAGCGGGGAAGGGGAAAAAAATGAACAGTAAACGGGAAAATCTGGTTGTCGGGCTCGATATAGGCACGACCAAGATCTGCGCCATTGTCGGTGCACTGACTGAAGACGGTCTTGATGTTGTTGGCATAGGCACCAGCCCATCGCGGGGTCTGCGCAAGGGTGTGGTCATCAACATCGAGAGTACGGTCAATGCAATTCGCAAGGCGCTTCAGGAAGCAGAACTGATGGCTGGCTGTGAAATCAAGTCGGTGTTTGCAGGAATCGCCGGTGGCCACATCAAGGGCATCAATTCTCAAGGTGTGATCGCCATCAAGAATCGAGAAGTCACGAACGAAGATGTACGGCGCGTCATTGACGCTGCCAAGGCTTTGGCGATTCCGATGGACCGGGAGGTTATTCATATCCTGCCACAGGAATTTATCATTGATGATCAGGATGGTATCAAGGAACCCCTGGGAATGAGCGGTGTGCGTCTGGAGGCTCGTGTTCATATCGTAACCGGTGCCGTTGCCAGTGCTCAGAATATCATCAAGAGCTGCAACAAGGCCGGGGTGGATGTTGGGGATATTGTCCTGGAGCAGCTGGCTTCCTCGGAAGCTGTCTTGACTCCTGACGAAAAGGACCTCGGTGTCGCCCTGGTCGACATCGGTGGCGGTACTACGGATATTGCAATCTTTGTAGATGGGGCGATCAAGCATACCTCGGTCCTGTCTCTTGGCGGCAATCACCTTACCAATGACATTGCCGTCGGTTTGCGGACACCAACTGCTGAGGCCGAGAAGATCAAGCAAATATCCGGATGCTGTCTCGCTTCAATGGTCGGCAAGGATGAAACAATTGAAGTTCCGTCAGTAGGCGGTCGTGAACCACGCGTCCTGTCGCGGCAGCTGTTGTCTGAGATCCTGGAGCCGAGAGTGGAAGAGATTTTCACGCTGGTTAACCGGGAGATCGTTAAGAGTGGTTATGAGGACTTGATCGCTTCCGGCGTGGTCATTACCGGAGGTTCGGCAATTTTACCCGGGATGCCGGAGCTGGCGGAACAGATATTCGATCTGCCGGTGCGACGTGGTCAGCCCACCAATATCGGGGGCTTGACAGACGTTGTTAATTCGCCAATCTATGCTACCGGTGTTGGTCTGGTGAAGTATGGCAGCCGCAATATGCAGACGAGAAATTTCGTGATTGGCCAGGAAAACCTGTTCGATCGCGTGGCAAGGCGGATGAAAGAGTGGTTCGGAGAATTTTTCTAAAGAATTGGACGTATAAGGATTGTAACTGAAAACGACCGGAGCCATGGAGAGGTCCCGGCCACAACAATGACGGAGGGAGTCATTATGTTTGAATTTGACGAAAGTGTAGATCAGGTAGCGAAAATTAAGGTTGTTGGTGTTGGCGGTGGTGGCAGCAACGCTGTTAATACGATGATCGCCGCGCGCATCGATGGTGTGGAGTTCATGGTGGCTAATACAGATGCACAGGCATTGAGGGCTAACCTGGCGACGCTTCGCGTGCAGCTTGGTCCCAAGTTGACCAAGGGCCTTGGTGCCGGTGCCAACCCGGAAGTCGGTCGCGAAGCCGCCGAGGAAGACCGTGCCCGCCTCAAGGAACTGCTCGATGGCGCCGACATGGTATTCATCGCAGCAGGACTGGGCGGCGGAACCGGGACTGGTGCGGCGCCAGTTATTGCTGAAGTGGCGAAAGAGGTTGGTGCGCTGACCGTCGCTGTTGTGACAAAGCCGTTCGGCTTTGAAGGCAAGCAGCGTATGGGTAAAGCCGTACAGGGTGTTGAAGAGCTTAAGCAGATTGTCGACTCGCTGATTTTGATCCCCAATGATCGTCTCAGCGGTCTTGCTGACAAGGAGATGGGAATCCTTGATGCGTTCAAGCCCGCTGACGATGTGCTGCGCCAGGCTGTGCAGGGGATCTCGGACCTGATCACGACTCACGGTATGATCAATGTTGACTTCGCCGACGTGCAATCAGCGATGAGTGAACGTGGCATGGCGATGATGGGGATAGGCCTTGGTGAAGGTCAAAACCGCGCCGTGACCGCCGCCCAGCAAGCGATCAGCAGCCCGCTGCTTGAAGAGATCGACATCTCCGGAGCCAAGGGTGTGCTGGTTAATGTGACGGGTTCTTCGAGCATGACCATGAATGATTATGAAGAAGTAGCCAATATCATCCATGAAAAAGTTCACGAAGACGCCAATATTTTTATCGGCCTGGTCATTAACGAGGAGATGGGTGAGAAGATCCAGGTGACGGCCATTGCTACCGGATTTGGCTGCTCTTTCGAGGCCGGCAAGCGTTCCGGTAGTGATTTGGGCATGCCAAACGTGCCGGGCCCGGCCAAGATTGACCGGGATATCCCGGCTTTTATTCGCAACCAGAATCAGGACAAGCCGCGGGCCAGCATGCGCATTGGCGCTTACAATGAAGACGAGGAGTATGATATCCCGACATTCTTGCGCAAGCGTGTCGATTGATTCTTGATTACATTTTCCTGACGGACTGGCTGCAGCGGTCCCGACGGCCAACTGCTGAAATATAATTCTGTGCTTGTCAAAGGGTGAGTGGCCGTGCCGGTTCTCCGCCCGGTGTGTTACCGTCTGCTCGTTGCTCTGCGCTTGCCTGTAATGCGACTCCCTCAACTACTTTGGGCCGCCTTGTGCGGCCCTTTTTTTGTTTCCATAAAGCCAGTGGCTATAGCCGTTGGCCTGAAAAGTCAATTTTGTCTCTTCCTATTCAATGATGTCAGGATTTATAAGATATATTGTTTTGGCTTTTTTACTAATTGTCACGCTTTTCAGTAGTATGGTTTTTACCGGTTTCAGTGGAGTTGTCACGTGAAATGAATGGATTGTGTTTAGTGTCTCTGGGGCATCAGACGCTGTCAGATAAAGATAGAATAAACCTTTGTTAATCACGCAGGATAAGATAATAAAACGCTGTTATGAATTCAGTTGGCTGCTTTGGCGGACAGCCTGTAAAGACTCTTGTACGCATGTGATAAGCTTCGCGGAGGATTTGCACTGGCGTCCTCCCCATTTATTACCCTCTTTAGGGGGGTGTGAAATGTGGACAATTAAATTACACTAGCAGCCTGTCGGACAATCAATAAACTGGCTGCAAATTCGTCTGTTTGGCCTATATTTCAGCTCCTTTTCGACCAATAGCTATGGCTATTACTCTCAAATGAGCCAAAATCTAGTCTCAAACATCCAAGTTTTCGCTTCAGCCCTGATAGTCGGATAGACTGCTAGCAGAAAAAAATTGGCCTTTATGCTCAGAAAATTTCGCTGACAGAGTTTATCTTTTTGCGATGTTACGTTAGTGGTTGTTAAACTTTAAGGAGGAAATATGATGAAACGACTCAATCGATTGCTGGGTGTCTGCGTTTGCATGTTGATGCTAAGCGGCACTCTGGCATATGCGTATGACTATCCCTTTGCCGACCGTTATGTTGCGACGGTGCTCGGCACTCCGGCAGAGTATGTTTATGACCTGCCTAAAGAGGTGCCTCTCAAGTTTGATACCGTCAAGATGTTCCCTGAGCGTAAGATCCCGGGCATTCTTTGGAACCTTGATGAACTACGTTATTCCTATCTGCGGCAGAAAGGTCCGGCACCTCTGATATTCCTGGTGGCCGGGACCGGGGCGAGCTTTCAGAGCGCCAAGATGCAGGTGATGCAAAAAGCCTTCTACCAGTCGGGCTACCATGTCGTCTCACTCTCTTCACCGACCCATCCGAATTTTATCGTTGCCGCTTCAACCAGCGGCGTGCCCGGTCACCTGGAAGAAGACTCTTCCGATCTTTACCAGGTCATGCAATCGATCTGGGAGAAGTTGCAGAAGAAAGTGGAAGTCACCGAGTTCTTCCTGACTGGCTACAGTCTCGGTGCCGCCCAGTCGGCGTTCGTTGCCAAACTGGATGAAGAGGACAAGGTCTTCAACTTCAGCAAGGTGCTGCTGATCAATCCGCCGGTCAGTCTTTACAACTCGGTTCAGGTCCTCGACAAGATGCTGGAGGAAAACATTCCCGGCGGCCTGAATAATTTCAATGCGTTCTACAAGAGGCTGATCAATGCCCTGACAGATACCTATGTCCATGGTGACAATGTTGAATTCAACGACCAGTTCCTCTACCAGGCTTTCAAGTACCGCAAGCCGACGAGTGACGAACCGTTTGCGGCCCTGATTGGCACCGACTTCAGGATCTCTTCGGCGAATATGGTCTTTGTCAGCGATGTGTTGACCAAGTCCGGCTATATCGTTCCCAAAGGGGTCGATTTACGACGGCATGATAGTACGGAAGAGTATGCCAGGGTCGCGACCCATCTCTCTTTTGTCGATTACTTCAAGGGTCTTTTTCTGCCGCATTTCCAGGCACAGAACCCCAGCCTCACAGAGGCTGACCTGGTGCGGATGACAAGCCTGCAATACCTTGAGGACTATCTGCGGACTTCACCGAAGTTCGGCCTGATTACCAACGAAGATGACCTTATCCTTCTCCCTGGAGAGGTTGACTACCTGCGCCAGCTTTTCGGCAGCCGTGCAACGATTTTTCCGAGCGGCGGTCATTGCGGCAACATGGCCTATCCCGACAACGTGACGGCCATGGTTGGTTTTTTTCAAGCATCTAATCAGAATTAAGGGAGGGGATAATAATGACGACACACAACAATAAGATTTTGCGCATGCTCTTGCTGGCGCTGACCATGATGGCCGTGCTGTTCGCCTCGGGCTGCAGTGTAACTCCGAAGCAGACTGCTGATTTGGGGCCCCCGCTGCACACGGCGGAGAACACCCTGGTAGAGGGAACTGTTTACGCGTCTGATATCTACGATCCTCTTGAAGGATTCAACCGTCGGTCGTACACCTTTAACTACTACTTCGATAAGTTTCTCTTCCTGCCGGTGGTGAACACGTACGAATTCATCATGCCAGACTATGCCGAGGATCGGGTCTCGAGCTTTGTCGACAACGTCTACGAGTTCAACAACTTCACCAACAACCTGTTGCAGATGAAGTTCAAGCGGACCGGCATCACCCTGGCGCGTTTCGTCGTCAACACCACGGTCGGTATTGCCGGGTTATGGGACCCGGCGACTCACTGGGGGATGAAGCGCCAACCTGAGGATTTTGGTCAGACGCTCGGTCACTATGGTGTCGGCAATGGTCCTTATATCGTTCTGCCAATCTTCGGTCCGTCCAACCTGCGTGATACGACCGGCCTGGTCACCGATACGGTGGCTTTCGCTGTTGCCGGCCCACCGGCCTGGATTGATGACGACACAACGACTCTGGTCTTCACTGGCGTCGCTGCCATTGACGGTCGTCACCGCCAGTCCTTCCGCTATTACCGCTCCGGTTCTCCCTTTGAGTACGGTATGATGCGTATGCTGTACACATCGAAGCGGGACATTGAGATTGCCAAGTAAGCTGGTGTGTTCCTGTTGAAAAAGTGCAGATAGCCAAGTTTGGTTGTCTGCACTTTTTTTGCAAATAGTCGTAAGCTCTTTCCCGCCAGGTCGCGCACTCTTTGTTGGGGGAGAAGGATTGATCCAGTGAATCACTGTGTCTGAATTGAGCGCGGTTCCACTAAAATCTCACCATCGGCTGCTCTTCAAAAAAAGCTAACCAACTAATTTTAATCTCACGTTTTAATATTTATTCTTGACAGCTGTTGGCAAAATCCTTATTTTGAAAACGAATTTCAATATCGCACAAAATCCGCTTTAGCAGTCAGCAATCAAAAAACACAAACAGATTCAAACATGGCAGTCCGGCCATTCTTATGGACGGTAAGGGAGTATGTCTATGCAGTACCATCTTGGGCAACTGGCAGTCGGCGAAAAAGCGGTTATTACAGGTTTTGTCGATGGGCAGAAAGAGTATCGTGCGAGACTTCTGGCCATGGGCCTGACCAAGGGAATCGAACTGGAGTTGACCCGTGTTGCTCCCTTGGGTGATCCCCTTGAAATCAGTATTCGTGGTTTTTCTTTGAGTTTGCGTAAAGCGGAGGCGTCCGCTGTTTTGGTGGAGAAAGATTGATGTCTATACAGAAGAAACGGCTCAGAATAGCGGTTGCCGGCAATCCAAATTGCGGCAAAACAACTCTCTTTAACGAATTGACCGGCTCTCGCCAGATGGTGGGCAACTGGCCCGGGGTCACGGTCGATCGCAAGACCGGTTTCTACGCCTTTGAAGGCCACGATTTTGAACTGGTCGATATCCCCGGTATTTACGCGCTGTCCGCTCACTCCAGTGACGAAAAGGTTGCCCGAGATTATTTGCTTTCAGAGGATTACGACCTGATCGTAAATATCGTCGATGCCGCCAACATAGAGAGAAACCTTTATCTGACCACTCAATTGCTTGAAATGCGTGTGCCGATGATTGTCGTTCTCAACAAGATGGACGTTGCCAAGTCGAGGCAGATCCGTATTGACATCGATGAACTTTCAGACCGTCTGGGGATTCCGGTTGTCCCTGTTGCGGCGTCCAAACGCAGCGGCTTGATGCAATTGAAGAAAATCGTTCACCAGTGCGCCGAACATAATCCGATTTCTGAAGCAGACATCATTTATCCGGTAGAGATTCAGGAAGCAGCCACGATATTGACTGGGCAACTGGAACAGCTCGCTGCGAAGCACAATCTGAAGGCGGACTGGCTGGCGATGAAGCTTCTGGAAGATGATCTTGAGTACGTGGCTTTGCTCGATGGCAAGGTCGCCGAGGATTTGGAGAAGCGACAAAAGTTGATTGTCACCAAGCTGGATGAGGATGCTGATATCGCTATTGCTGATGCTCGTTACGGTTTTATCAACTGGCTCACGGCAAACGCAGTGACGCATGCCAACAAGCTGGGCAAGACCTTCACTGACAAGATCGACAAAGTAGTCCTCAATCGTGTTCTCGGGCTGCCTATCTTTCTCTTGATGATGTATTTGACCTTCATGTTCACCATCAACGTTGGCGGCGCATTTATTGATTTCTTCGATATTGCCGTCGGGGCTGTTTTTGTCGATGGTATGACAGCGCTGCTCAGCGGTCTTAATGCTCCTGCCTGGTTGATTGGAGTTCTGGCAACCGGTGTTGGTGGCGGGATCCAGACCGTGGCAACATTTATTCCGCCGATTGGCTTCATGTTCCTGGCCCTGGCTGTCCTTGAAGGCTCAGGTTACATGGCGCGTGCCGCCTTCGTCATGGATCGCTTCATGCGGATGCTGGGCCTGCCGGGCAAGTCTTTCGTGCCGCTTTTAGTCGGTTTCGGCTGTAACGTCCCGGCGATCATGGCGACCCGTACGTTGGAGAACCAGCGCGACCGCACCTTGACCATCATGATGAACCCTTTTATGAGCTGCGGCGCTCGTCTGCCCGTCTATGCACTGTTTGCCGCTGCCTTCTTTCCTGTCGGGGGCCAGAACGTGGTCTTCCTGCTCTATCTTGCGGGGATAGGATTTGCTGTTCTGACGGGCCTGATTCTCAAGTACACTCTACTCAAAGGGAACATTACGCCGTTTGTCATGGAGCTGCCGCCCTATCATGTCCCGACTGTCAAGTCGGTTTTGCTCCGGACCTGGGATCGCCTGAAATCATTCCTGCTCAAGGCGACGCGGATCCTGATCCCGATGGTGGCTTTTCTGGCACTGCTGAATACAATGTCAGTGGATGGGACAATTGGTCATGACGACAGCAAAGATTCTCTGCTCGCCTCACTCAGCCGTGCGGTCACTCCGGTTTTTGCGCCGATGGGGATCGAACAGGACAACTGGCCGGCAACTGTCGGTATCTTCACTGGAGTTTTTGCCAAAGAGGCGGTCGTCGGAACCCTGGATGCGATCTACCTGCAGAACGAAGCACAGGAAGAGCTGGCGGCGGGTGTTGAGGAAGAGGCGTTCAGCCTCAGCGCTGCCCTGCAAGAGGCAGTACAGACGATTCCGGTCAATTTGGCAGGAGTGGCTGACACCCTGACCGACCCTCTTGGTCTGAGCATTGGCAATACCAGTTCCATCGACACCGCCGCTGAAGAACTGGCTGTCGGCGCTGGAACCTTTGGTGCAATGGGCCGGCTGTTTGATGGCAAGGTCGGCGCCATAGCCTATATGCTCTTTATTCTCATGTACTTCCCCTGTGTTGCCGCTATGGCCGCTGTGTACCGTGAGACCAACTTGCGCTGGACATTATTTATTGCCGCCTGGACCACCGGCCTTGCTTACGTATCGGCGACCGGATTTTACCAGATAGCAACTTTTGCCCGTCATCCTGCATTTTCGACGGCATGGTTGGCGGGTTGCTCGCTCGTCTTTGTCCTTGTTGTCCTTGTGATGCGCTTCCTCGGCAAAGAGCCGCAAGTTGCCGGTATCGTAGTCCCGGTTAAAGGTTAAATTTTTAAAAAGAAGAGATTAGACAAAAAGGAGGAACGATGACTCCCAGTGAAATTAAACGTTATCTGACAGAACGCAAGGTCGCACCGCTGAATGACATGGCCATGCATTTTGACATGGAACCGGATGCCGTCCGCGGTCTCCTTGGTCATTGGATCAGAAAGGGTCGGGTCAGGCTTCATCAGGATGAGGGCTGTAGCAGTGGTGGTTGCTGTGGCGACTGCGGTACGCACGCCAAAGAAGTTTATGAGTGGCTGCAGTAGCAGGTTGTTAGAGACTTATGCACATTCATAAACTTGAACAGTGGCAACATGGGCACAATTTCTTTGTGCATCGTGAGCAGAACGAGAAGACCACCCAAAGGGTGATGGGGCTGACTGCAGTCACCATGGTCGTCGAAATCTTCGCCGGGATCTCTTTCGGTTCGATGGCGCTGCTAGCCGATGGCTGGCATATGGGTACTCATGTCGCGGCATTTCTGATTACTCTGTTTGCTTACCGTTACTCACGCAAGAACGCCAACAATCCGGATTTTACCTTTGGTCCGGGCAAGATCAATGTCCTCGGTGGCTTCGCCAGCGCAGTTGCCCTCGCGGTCGTCGCCCTCGTCATGGCTGTCGAGTCGTTTGGACGCTTCTTCTCTCCGGTGGAAATCCATTACGGGCAATCAATGCTGGTTGCCGGAATCGGTCTTTCCGTCAATGTGGTCTGCGCTTTTTTACTTCACGGTGGCCACGGACACGACCATCATAATGGTCATAGTCACAGTCATGGTGATCATCATGAAGACCACAACCTCAAAGCTGCCTACTTTCACGTTCTGGCCGACGCTTTGACCTCGGTGTTGGCAATCGTTGCGTTGTTGTTTGGCAGCCTGTTCGGCTGGTGGGCGCTGGATCCGGTGATGGGCATTGTCGGAGCCCTGGTGATCACCAGATGGGCATGGGGGTTGCTCAAGGAAAGCAGCGCCCTCTTGCTCGATGCCGGGATCAAAAGTGAGGTGCGCGATGAAATTCGAGAGATTATTGAAGCTGATGCCGACAACCGGATTACCGATCTTCACGTCTGGCAGGTTGGCCCGCATCATCTTGCGGTAATGATAACCCTCGTAACTCATTATCCTCGTCCTGCAATTGAATATCGGCAGTTGTTGACCGGGTTGGATCAAGTCAAACACGTAACCATCGAGGTTGTTAAATGCGAGGATGAGCCTTGCATAGTTCTTGAGGAAGCGGTCTGAATGACTTTGACCTTATTTCTCAATAAATTTGCTTCGATTGTAATATTCCACAAACCCTGTCGGGTTTTAAAGCCTCTCCCCTGGTCATTTATTGCTCTGGCAGTAGATGCCAAAGTTGTTTCTATGCAAGCTGGTTGCCGGTGTGGGAATGACACTAAAAAAATATTTTCAAGAGATGAAAACAAAAACATTGATTACTGTTATGGTTCTGGCCCTTTATATCTGACTCTCTCTTAAAGGGTTTTGCGTTTGACTTGCCATGAAGCTTATTGTAGAAGGTGTGAACCCTTGTGAGCATAGGGTCAAGAGCGTTAATTTGCCTGAAAACGAATGCTTTCTTTGGACGATGCAAGCGTTGTCCGCAAGGAACAGAACCAAACAGCCCCATCCATGGAGACTCCAGATGTCTTTATCCGAGAAGTTGCTAGAAATCCTGGCCTGTCCACAGTGCAAGGGGGAGATCATCCCTGATGAAAATCAGGAGAAGTTGCTCTGCCATACCTGCAAGTTAGCTTATCCGGTCCGTGACGGAATTCCTGTCATGCTGGTTGATGAAGCCCTTCCACTGAACTGAAATCAAGCTTCTTGAAGAATCTCAAGCCAGAGAACATGCGACGTATCCTGATCCGTTCTACCAACTGGATAGGCGATGCCGTCATGACCTTGCCGGCGATGATGGCGGTCAGGGAAACCTATCCTGATGCTCATATCGCAGTGGTCGCCAACCCCCTGGTCGCCCAGCTGCTGGAGAACCATCCCGGCTGTGACGAGGTCATTGTCTATAACAAGCGCGCACAGCACGCCGGCGTTTTCGGCATGCTGAGGTTTACCGCACAATTGCGCCGGCAAAAATTCGATTGTGCGATCCTTTTTCAGTATGCGATTGAAGCCGGAGTCATGGCCTTTCTGGCCAGAATCCCACGACGCCTCGGTTACACGACAGACAGCCGCCGGTTTCTATTGACACACCCGGTTCCGTTTGGCGAAGCAGAAAAAAAGGTTCATCAAACCGACGCGTTTCTTCGCATCGTAAATTACTATGGCATTACGTCTAGCGAAAAGGTCCAGGCGCTTGCCTTGCAGGACAGTGAACGTTCCTGGGCACGGCAACAGCTGCCTGATGGTCCGTCTGTAACCATCAATCCAGGCGCAGCCTATGGTTCGGCCAAGCGCTGGTATCCGGAAAGGTTTGCCGCTGTTGCCGATTTACTGGCTGAAGAACATGATCTGAACGTCGTTCTTATCGGTGGTCCTGGAGAAGTTGAGATAGGCAATGATATTGCAATTGCGATGAAGGCCCCTGTACAAAACTATGTTGGTAAAACCTCGGTTCGACAGATGATGGCGCTGATCGATGCCGCATCGCTGATGATTACCAACGATTCCGGCCCCATGCATGTCGCCGCCGGTTTCAATGTGCCGATTGTCGCCATTTTCGGCCCCACCAATCACACCACTACCTCTCCATTCACAGATCGCTACCGTATTATCCGCCATAACGTCGAATGTTCTCCCTGTATGCTCAGGGAATGTCCTATCGATCATCGCTGCATGGATCGGGTTACGGTTGATGATGTGACCGATGCCGTACAATCCTTTCTGCCGGAACTTTCATAAGAGCAAAGCGTGTAAAAGATATCTTGCCGCATTTCGTCTCAATAAGGTTCTGACGTATTTATTCAGCGCTGTGAGAAAATTGTAAGACAGTTATGCTATCTTGCCCGTGTTTCTCTCCGATAAGAGCAAACCCGTAGTAATGCTGGGGCGCAAAGCCTATGGATCCCATATCGGGATAGCCGGGTTGCCGAAGAGAGCGTCAAAATGAAGTTTGTTTATGACGCCCGTATTCGGTTTTCGGATACGGGCGTTTCCTTTGTGATCCTGATTGATGGGGAAGGCCAATGGTCTACAAAGGGATTCGCACGTCTTAATCATATTTGGGAACATGGACATGAAAATTAAATTTTCGATTATCATTGTCCTTTTTGTGACATTGTCTGGCTGTATGGGAATCGTTGTAGAAAAAGAATCTTCTCCAAAAGCACAATCAGATTCCGGCCATGAAAACAAAGTGATTACTCATTCAGGTCTTCGTGACTTGAATGAGAAAAAAGGGGTTACGAACAAACGACGTATCGCACGCATGATGGATTGGGTTAACTTGTCGACGGATTAACTGCAAGAGAAATACATTTATAAAACAAGAAAGCCCTCAATCTACTGATCGGGGGCTTTCTTGCATTGCAGCAGCTATAAGACACAACACGCCTCTCACTTCATGTGTGGACAACATTTACCTTTGCAAAAATGTCGAGATTTTTAACATTAACAAACAAAGATCTCATTTCTTTTTTTATCTTCCTGTTATTTCACGTTTTTTTTGTTTGGTATCAGGATTGCAGCCTTTGACTGTCTATAATTATTGAGTCTATTCGATCGAATTAATGGAGAGAGGGTATGCGTGGATATGTTTGTCTATCAGTCTTGTTGGGAGTGTTTTTATTCCTGACGGTTCACTACTCATTTTTGGTGGCGTTCGGCATCATGTATTTCGGTGGAATGTTGGTGGTTATAGGAACCGCTTTTTCGGTACGATATAGGCATATGAAAAGGTCAAGATCCTCGGTTTTGGATGATCAACCCGTTTATCGGGAAGGTCAAGAGTTGATAACATCGAAAAACCTCCATGCCACTTGAGCATCTTTAGCTTGTGTTCTTCAATCGTAAGCCCTCAATCTTCAGATCGGTGGCTCTTCTTATAAGTCACGACTTCTGAGACGAAAATCGGTTTTTTGTTGATAGAGACATCTAGATGATGCTCTAGCCTAAGCAAAAAGCTGTCATTTTAAATTGCTGAAGCTTCCAAAGACATTTGGAGACCAAGAAAATATATACAAAAAAGCACGCTTACAGTGAGAACAAGCATGAAAGTCGCAACTAAACCTAAAACTACGGAATGCTGGTAACGGGCTTTCCGGAAGCAGAGGAATGCAAGGTAGGAACAAAGAAAAAATAGTGGGCCTGAAAAAACAACAATCATCATAATTAGACAGCTAATAACATAATTGAGAATCGGTCGCAAATAAATTCAAATTCTCACAAAGCACGACTTCTGAGAGGAAAACAGGCTTCTTAGGTTGCGCTATTTGTAAGAAGACCTGAGAGAGGTATACTTAGTCATCTGGCTTAAACGTTGCTAGTGTCTTGAGCCTGGGTACGCAGCCAATCCCGTTTGTCTTTTCGCAGGTTGTAAATGAGTATCTTAGCCGATGGTACACAAGAGTTGCATTCGTACCTTTTTAAGGTGCGTGATTCAATTTCTGCCAACATTACCAACCTTGATGCGATAAAATCTTCACTGGTTGAGTTGCTGGTTTACTTATGCTCACAAGAAGGTCGCACTGCCGATAACTGCACTACCGCAGATACCTTCTTCCGACTTCATGCTGATTATGGTTTTAATTGGATTCATCTGCCGGAAGAGTTTCAGTTGATTCTGGAAGATATTGGAGGGCAGTTACACGACACTTTGGAACATCCTGATACAGCAACGAACTTTCAAAGCACTCCAGAGCAGTTGCTAACAAGGATCCATTGTTTGAGCTTCTAAGGGCCCATCCACTTTCTTAAAAGGCACCATTTATAAAACACGAAATACCCTCTATATTCCTTCCCAGGTCAATACTTGACCTCTTCCTCGGTTTCCTCCTTCGTTATGATGGACTCTTTCTTGACCTCCTTGG
>CAZXBD010000295.1:0-1936 GCA_964638305.1 uncultured Geobacteraceae bacterium
AGGGCCTGGTTCTCCTGGCAGATCAATCATCAAGTGGACCATCAAACTCCTTAGAGTCATAAGGGCTTTTCACCTAAACGGCCAGTTTCCTGCCTCATTCATATTCGAGCCTTCTTTATGGTTTTTTTTTCTTGAAGTGAAACTGGATATAGTATATCAAGAAAAGCGGATATAATAAAATCATTGGTTGTGATCTATGCTGAGTCTATTTAAAGTTCTGGCTGACAACACTCGTTTGCGTCTCTTGCGCATCCTGCGCCAGGGAGATTTTACGGTACAGGATCTTATGCAGATTCTCGACATGGGCCAATCCAGAATCTCCCGGCACCTGAAACTTTTAAGTGAGTCCGGTCTGCTGCAGGTTGAGAAGCAGGGGACCTGGCATTATTACAGACTCTCACCCGGAGAGGGCCTCTTCACTGATATATGGCCTTATATTGACTCGCGTCTTGCAAATCTCGAAGGATACGAAGAAGATGCGTCCGGGGTGTTGCAAATTATGGCCGAAAGAAGAAAGCGCAGTCAGAATTTTTTCGACCGACATGCCCGTGACTGGGACAAGATACATGTGGAACTTCTGAACCTGCCTGATTACCGGGAGGAGCTGCTTGCCATGATATCGGCAGGTGGCTTGGTTGTGGAAGTGGGTGTTGGCACCGGTAGTCTGCTGCCTTTGTTAGCCCGAAAGGGGGATTACACGGTTGCACTCGATCACTCTCCTTCTATGGTTGGTTTGGCCAGAGGAACAGTTGCGCAACACCAGATTACGGATAAAGTTGAAGTCCGGTTGGCCGAGATGCACCACCTGCCTTTTGCTGACGGATCGGTGCGCACGGTCGTGCTGAATCAGGTTCTGCATCATGCTGAACGGCCAGCCGAAGTTTTGAAAGAAATCCGCCGTGTTCTCGAACCTGGCGGCTCGTTGGTCATGGCTGATCTACGACGCCATAAGCACGACTGGGCACGTGAGCGCCTGGCCGATCAATGGCTCGGTTTTAAGCGAGAAGAACTCGAAGGCTGGCTTGTCGAAACAGGTATGTTGGTAAATTCATATCAGGAATTTGGAAATACTGCCCATCAGCAACCGGTTTTGTTACTGGTAGCTGGAGTCAACACACAATCATAAAGCGTTAGCAACGGAGGATTTGTCGATGACAGAGAAGTGTAATTTTAAAGTAATGGATTTGAACCTTGCCGCCTGGGGTCGCAAGGAGATTGAGCTTGCTGAAGTTGAAATGCCAGGTTTGATGGCCCTACGTGAAGAATATCATAACCAGTTCCCTCTTAAGGGGGCTCGTATCACAGGGTCACTTCATATGACGATTCAGACCGCTGTGCTGATAGAGACACTGGTTGATCTTGGTGCCGAAGTGCGCTGGGCTTCATGTAATATTTTTTCGACTCAAGACCAGGCTGCAGCGGCGGTTGCTGTGGGCCGTGACGGTACGCTTGACGATCCCCGGGGGGTGCCTGTCTTTGCCTGGATGGGAGAGACACTCAATGAATATTGGTGGTGCACCGAACAAGCATTGAACTGGCCGGACGGACAGTTGCCAAACATGATTCTCGATGATGGTGGTGATGCGACCATGATGGTGCTTTATGGATCCGAGTGGCAGAAGCAGGGTGTGCCTGCCTGCAACAATGACGACCCGGAAGACTGGATCGAACTGGTCGGATGTCTCAAGGCATCGATTGAAGCAAAGACGATTGACTGGGCCGCCATCTGTGATTCGATTAAAGGCGTGACTGAAGAGACCACCACCGGTGTTCATCGCCTCTATCAGCTGCAGAAAGAGGGTAAACTGCCCTTCCCGGCAATGAATGTCAATGATTCGGTCACCAAGAGCAAATTTGACAATGTCTACGGTTGTCGACATAGCCTGGTTGACGGCATCATGCGCGCAACAGACGTTATGCTTTCCGGAAAGGTGGC
>CAZXBD010000296.1:0-1923 GCA_964638305.1 uncultured Geobacteraceae bacterium
GCTCAGATAGCCGGGTGCGACCAGGGCGTGGGCTACTTGCGCGTAAGTTGCCATTTTGCTTTCCTTTTTTGATACTGCTGGCAAATTTCATGACCGGCGGAGATCGTGGCGGATATTCATCCGTTACGGCTTTTTATTCGATAATCGTTTGTCATTCCCGTCCCCACCCTTGTGGGCATAAGCTCCGGCGGGAATTCATGTTAACCCCGAGTGGATCCCCGCCTGCGCGGGGATGAAAGACTGCTTTTTGGGGCCAGTCTATTACCGAAATAAATTCTTAACGTCAATAAGCCGGCTCACATCGGGTTGCGGGTATTCACCCGCAACCCGATGTGACAATTATCACTTATATCATTTCGCTCGTTACACCGAGCCGATCGTGACACCGTACTAAGTAACTGTCCAGAAATAAGTTAGGGATTTGGAATAGAATGGAGAGGTTGAGGACGAATGATGTAATTCCAAATCGGACAAACAGAACGACGCTTAAAGTTGATAGCTTGGCGAGCCGCTTTAGAAACTTTACGACCTTTCTCAAAGAGCAGGTCAACCAGAAAGGCTTTAACGGTCAAACCGGTCTTGGTGGTGGTGCCTTGAATAAAGTTGAGCATGGTCTGCAAGGAACGCAAGGGCTGACCGGCCCAGTTAATAGAAATTTGACTAAAGAGACGATATTCAATCGGATTGTATTTGGAGTTGCCGGTCGGATAGTGACAAATCATCACCTCAATACCGAACTGATTGGCTAATTGTAGCTGGACTTCTTGTTTCCAGAGCCAGTAGCGACAGTTGTTAGAGCCGCCAGCATCGCACAAGATTAAGAGCACATCTTCACGCTCGAAACGAGGCCGGTCAGGGTCAGCCCACCATTGAGCAATACAATGAGCCGCAAATTCGGACGTATCGTAAGAAGTACCGACATAGACATAGCCTTGATTGTGGGTCACATCATAGACCCCATAGGGGGCCGCCAGTCCTTCAGCATCATTAAGAAAATCATGAGCGAGTACTTGGTCAGCTTTTTTACGCCAAGTGCGACCTTTATTGTAAAAGGGACCAATCAACTCTTTATTTTTGGCGTCAACACTGATGATCGGCAAGCCAGCTTCCAAAAAGAGACGTTTGACCCGCCGGATATAACGAAATTGGCGGTCTCGGTCAGGATGGTCAGCTCCAGTTAGGCTTTTGCGATTTGAAACCAGGCCATATTCCAGTTTTCTCAATAAACGGCTAACTGTGCTTCGGCCAATCTCATAGGACTGCTCTTTGAGGTCAGCAGCTATTTGTCTCAGACTTTTTCTGACCCATTTTTCTGGGCTGGTCGGTAAGCCTGCCACCTCATCTGACACAACCTGTTCCAGAATCTGTTCTATCTTTGGCTTTTTTTTTCGATGGTTTTTCGACCGCCTCCTTTAACTCGAACCCGCTGGCTGGGACGGTCCTGCAATTCATTGTTCAGTTCTTTCCGGCCTCGACTGATTGTATTGACATTCAGTCCTGTTATCTTGGCCATTGTTTCTATTCCGCCGTGCCCTGCTTTCTCGGCTTCCATGGCCGCATACCACCGCCGTTGCTGTTCGTCCAAGCGGCTTATAAACAGGTTCATTCGATGATGTTCTTCTTTCACCGGATGCTCTTCTGAACTCTGACATATTTTACATTTACATTGATGTATCGCTGGTGTGGTCATCTTGGCCTCCTGTTCTGCCTTATTTTACCACACCTCCAAATCTACAAGTTATTTTCGGACACTTACTTAGTGCCACGGTAAGGTTGGGCTGCGCAGCCACACCCTGCACCACTTCGCGATGGTGGCGGTGTTCCTGCGCCAGCTCGGCGTCGACCCCGGCAGGGAGTTCGGCGTGGCGCCCTCGACGCTGGCGTACTGGGGGGAAGCGGAGCGATGTGCACCGCTACCTGGCT
>CAZXBD010000297.1:0-5272 GCA_964638305.1 uncultured Geobacteraceae bacterium
CACTCTCTCTATACTCTAACTAACTATGTAACCAGCACATTTCAATCATGGTTTTCAGGCGGGTGGTGGGCCCACCAGGGTTCGAACCTGGGACCGACCGGTTATGAGCCGGTGGCTCTTCCAACTGAGCTATGGGCCCGCTAAAGTTCAGGGCAAAAGTGTATGTTGCACAACTATCTCTGTCAATCAATTTCCGGTGCCCGGTCTCTTTTCTGGTTGTAATTACAGCAATCTAGTTATTGCTGTTGGTCTCCATGAAACTCTTCAGCCGCTTCGCCCGGCTCGGGTGACGCAGCTTGCGCAGCGCTTTGGCTTCGATCTGACGAATCCGCTCGCGGGTAACGGCAAAGTCCTGTCCGACCTCCTCGAGAGTGTGATCTGATTTCTCGCCTATACCGAAACGCATGCGCAGAACTCTCTCTTCACGCGGCGTCAAAGTCGCCAGGACCTTGGCTGTCTGGTCGGAGAGGTTGCCCTTGATGACAGCTTCAAGCGGTGAGACAACACCTTTGTCTTCGATGAAATCGCCCAGGGAAGAGTCTTCTTCCTCGCCTATCGGCGTTTCCAGGCTGATTGGTTCTTTGGCAATCTTCAAAACCCGGCGGACCTTCTCCAGCGGCAACTCCATACGCTCAGCAATCTCTTCGGGAACCGGCTCACGCCCGATCTCCTGGACCAGCTGACGACTGGTGCGAATCAGCTTGTTGATCGTTTCGATCATGTGTACCGGGATGCGTATGGTGCGGGCCTGGTCGGCAATTGCGCGGGTGATCGCCTGGCGAATCCACCAGGTCGCGTAGGTTGAAAACTTGTAGCCACGCTGATATTCAAATTTATCAACAGCCTTCATGAGGCCGATATTACCTTCCTGGATCAGATCGAGAAATTGCAGGCCACGGTTGGTATATTTCTTGGCAATGGAAACAACCAGACGCAGGTTGGCTTCAACCAGTTCAGTCTTGGCCTGCTTCGCTCGCCATTCTCCCTTATTGACTTCCTTGAGAGACTCGAGCAACTCCTCCGGAGCAAAGCCGGATTCTTCTTCAACCTTGGTAAACTTGCGATCCGTGCCTTTCAGCCGCTTCTCGACAACCAGCAAAGTATCCATCGGTCGGTCAAGTTCTTCGGCCACGGCACGGGCGTCTTTTTCGCTTTTGCGCATTTTGCGCAGAAGCTTGCTGCTCTCAACATAAGGCCGTCCGAGAGCTTCCTCACAGGCCTTGACCTCTTGCTTGGCCTTTTTGACCTGCTTGGCAAGTTCCTTGAGGCGATCAACGATCTTGGCGATCTGGTAATCCTTGAGACGGATCTGGATCATCAAATCGCCCATTTCCGCCTTGAGTGTTTCCATCTCTTTATCTAAAGGTTTGCGGGCAGTCTTGGTCGCGCCAGCGGCTTCATCACGCAGGGCCATGAAACGTTCGTAGCGAGTCTTGAGCTCTTCAATCAGACCGAGGACTCGTACACGATGCCGTTCTTCCGCCTCGACACCCTCCTCTTCATCGTAATCCTTGGTGATCTCGGCGATACTGATCTGACCTTTGTGGTACCTGTCGCCGAGGGCAACAACTTCCTTGAAGGCGATCGGCGTCTTGACAATCACCCTGGCGACCAGCGCTTCGCCCTCTTCGATCCGTTTGGCAATTTCTACTTCGCCCTCACGGGTTAGCAGAGAGACCTGGCCCATTTCGCGGAGATACATCCGCACGGGGTCACTGGTGCGCCCCATGACATCTGCATCGAACTCCGCCTCTTCTTCGCTATCGTCGCTGCTGGAGGAGTCCTGCGGCTTTTCCTTGGTTGTTGTAGTCTTCTGTTCCGCATCAACCACTTCGATATCCATCTCTCCGAACATGCTCATCACATCTTCAATCTGTTCGGAAGAAACCATGTCGGCAGGCAGGATATCGTTCACCTCATCATAGGTGAGAAAACCCTTCTCTTTGCCGAGATCGATCAGTTGCTGGACTTCTTCTATACTGGTCTTTTTAGCCATCAATACTCCCCCGAAGGATACTTATCCAAACCAGAACCTGGCATTTTTTGGACAAGCTTTGGATTATATGGTCAAACCTCTATTTTTCAAAGCTTTTTTTTAAGTTTCTGATTAATTTCTATTCGCTCGCGCTGGCACTTCACGAGGGCGGCATCATCATTGTCGCGCTGGGCCTCTTCTTCGAGGATACCGATTTCCTTCAGGCGCACTCTCAAGACGTAATGACTGGCAGCCCGGCGGCAATCGGCAAAGATTTTTTCGGGGTTATCGGCCCAGCCCTGCTCTTCCTGAAAAACCAGGCTGGCTAAGAGCGACTGTTGGGCTTCGTCGAGAGAGGCATCGACCAGATCCTCGGGCAGACGGCCCTCCTCGTCCTCACAGGCCAGAAGATAGTCCGCCAACTCCCGAAAAAGTGCATCGAGGAAGAGCCCCCCGGTGCCTTCTTCACAAACACGGCGACGCTGTTGGTCATCGCTCAACATCAAGCGTAGCAGGTATTTCTGGGTTTGCCCTGTCTCCCTCGCCGGTAGACTTTCCGGAGCGGCCTGGGCAGACGGGCGACGAGCCGGTACCTGCGTCACTCGACCGCCATGCACCTTCGACTGCAACAGTTCAACATCAAGGTTCGTCAAGGCAGACAATCTTTTTACATAGAGGCTGCGTTCAAGGTCCCCTGGTAATCGGCGAATCTGCTCAAGGGCTTGTTCGGCAGCCCGTGCGCGACCCTCGACACTCTCGTCGTTAATGCGCAACTGGTCCTCGATAAACACCTCCATGACCGGACGCGCAGCATCCAGACAGGCACGAAAACCCTCTTCTCCCTTAGCCTTGAGCAATGAATCCGGGTCTTCTCCGGCAGGCAGGGCAACTACGCTGACCACCAACCCAACCGGCAACAGGGCCTCCATAGCGCGGAAAGTTGCCTGTCGCCCGGCGGCATCTTCATCGAAAACCAAAAGCACCTTGTCTGCATAACGTTTCAGGAGTCGGGCATGGTCTGCTGTCAGCGCGGTCCCGCAGGTCGCAACCGCACCGGCAAAGCCAGCCCGATGCAGGGCCAACACGTCGAAGTAGCCCTCAACAACCAGCGCTTCGCCGCTATGCCGCATGGCATCGCGAGCCTGGTGAAGGCCATAAAGTGTCTGACCCTTGTGGTAAACTGCAGTCTCCGGAGAGTTGATATATTTGGGTAGGCTGTCATCCAGGACTCTGCCGCCGAAGGCTACCACACGGCCCTGCAAATCGTGAATCGGGAACAACAGCCGATTACGGAACAGGTCGTAATCGCCGCGGTCCTGTTTGCCGGGACGGACCAGTCCCGCCTTCTGGACATCAGCGCTGGAAAACTTTTTTTTGGAGAGGTGCTTCGTTAAAGAATCCCAGCCTTCCGGCGCAAAACCAAGCTGGAAGGCACGCACCGTTTCACCTTCATAACCTCGCTGGCGCAGGTAGCGGCGACCAAGCACACCAGCCTCATCTTCCAACAGCACCTGGTGGTAGAAGCTCCCTGCGACTTCGTTAATTCTCAATATCCGCTCACGCTCCTCGCGACGACGGATTTCATCAGGGGAAACCGCCTCCTCTTCAACCTCGACACCAACCTTTTCACCGAGTCTTCTGACTGCATCCGGGAAGCTCAAGCCTTCCATACGCATCAGGAAAGAGAAAACGTTGCCTCCGACCCCGCAGCCGAAGCAGTGAAAAATCTGCCGCGCCGAATTGACATTAAAAGAAGGACTTTTTTCCTGATGAAAAGGACAGAGTCCCTGGTGATTGACGCCGGACCGTTTGAGGGGCAGGTAGCTCGAAACCACCTCAACAATATCAGTGCGATCGCGAATCTCATCAATTTTATCGTCTGCTATACGCCCCATCAGTGTCTCAACTCCACCAGAGTTACGTTATCACCGCCCTGGTCTGCTCCTGCAGCATGAAAAACAGTCACCTCGTTGCGTTCGGCAAGGAACGCCCTGACCGCCTTGCGTAGAATCCCCTGCCCAGCACCATGCACAATCTCCAGCTGCTGTTCGCCATGCAGCAACGCATCGTCAAGAAACCGATCAAGCAACCCCTGGGCATCCTCCACCCGCTTGCCGACCAGAACCAGGCGCGGCAAAAATGCGTTTCGTTCAACACTGTCGCGAATTCGCGGGGCGGACCGCTGATCTTCAGCGTAACGACGCGGTTGATATTGTCGAAGTGCGGTACGCGGCTGACGCAACTTCTTGCCACCGGCGAGCAGCTCAATACGCTCGCCATCGACTCGGGTAACCTCTGCTTCGACGCCCAGAGCGGGGACATAAAGTTTCTCCCGTAGCGACACTTCTACAGGGACCTGCTCCGGCCCCCGCGGCAAGGGTTCAGGCAGACTTTCATACAGGGCCTTGACTTCGCGGGTCAGATCCGCACGCTTCCTGGGCGACAACGACCCCTCTGGCACCTGTCGGAACAGCACCTGCAACTTCTCTTCGGCCGCTGTCAGCATCTGCATGCCCTGGTCTCTGACCTCATCAAGAATCGCCTGACGACGGGACTCCAGCTTCTGTCGCTCATCGCAAAGACTTTGCTTCTCGGCCTCGGCAGTAAAACGCAATCGCTGTGCCGTTCGCAGTTCATCATCCAGTGCGGCCTGCAAGGACTGCAAGCGTTCAATGATGGCGACACCTTTCCGCTCCCCCTGCCCCAGATAACTCTCAGCGTCGACGAGAACCTTTTCCGGCAAACCGATGCGGCGGGCAATGGTGAACGCATGGCTGGCACCCGGGATTCCGTAATGCAGCCGATAGGTCGGCTGCAAACTGTCCGTGTCAAACTCCACCGCAGCGTTCTCAACCTGCGACTCAAGCTGAGCATAACCTTTTACGACATGCAGGTGGGTGGTCGCCATGATCCGGGCCCCGATATCACGCAAGCAATCAACCGCTGCCAACGCCAGGGCCGAACCCTCCCCCGGATCCGTGCCGGTCCCCAGTTCATCCATTAAGACCAGGGTTTTGCCGTCGGCTCGATCCAGAATATTGCGCAAGCGCAGAAGGTGTCCTGAAAAAGTGGAAAGACTCTGTTCAATACTCTGTTCATCACCGATATCAGCCATCACCGGGGTGAAGAGAAAAACCCGGCTACCCGGAGCGCACGGAATCGGTAACCCGGCACGCACCATGAGCACCAGCAAACCGGCGGTCTTGAGCGCTAATGTTTTACCCCCCGTGTTTGGGCCGCTGATGATCAGGGTATGGCACTCTTCCGGCAGATGCAGATCAATCGACACAACCGAAG
>CAZXBD010000298.1:0-3114 GCA_964638305.1 uncultured Geobacteraceae bacterium
AGATCAACTACGCCAGCGTCTTCGGCCACATCGCCAGGAAACAGAAGGCCGCGGGCAAGGACATGGTCATCGGCATGGAGCACGGAAACTCGATCAAGGGCAAGGAAGGTGAACTCGCCCTCATTAAAGCTTACCGCGGCGTTGATCCCGGTTCATAGACCAATCAAACGCCGGAAGCCATGAATTCTGAGGCAACGACGTAATTGACTGTTGTAGTCAGAAACCTCCGGTAAAACCGGAGGCTTGTAAGAGGTGAACCGCTCAAAGCGGTTTTGGCACTCGACCGCTTCTTGGTGATTCCTCCAAACAATCCCATCGGGATTGCGCAACAAAGCCCAGGGTTGTGCCGTCTTCGGCACTACCCCGGGATAGATCCCCCACATCTGACTACCCCAACGGGGTTGCGTCTCGACGAGGTCCGGCGCACGCAGCTGACTCGAAAATGGACCGCCCGAAGGCACTTCCCATTTCATAAATCATCAATCATAAATCGGAAATCAATTGATGGCTATGGTCACGACGCGGTGCTTGACCTCAGGGGGGCGCCAATGCAACCTCATTTCTCCCCCTCTCCGATCCCCTCAAGCGACGCCCTCAAGGACGCCACCCAAAAAGCAAATTCCTGGCAACCATGACACACAAAAAGAAATCCCTTGCGATTCTCGCCGCCTTGTTTGCGGCGTCGTCGCTCTCCATCACGGCTCCCGCTCAAAGTCTCAAGCAGCGTGAGAAGCAGAATGCCCAACAAATCGCCGAGCTGAAGGAAAGCCTTGCCGACGGGCCATTCAAAGCAAACTGGGAATCACTCAAAACTCATCCCGACGCCCCCGAGTGGTTTCGCGATGCCAAGTTCGGCATCTACTTTCACTGGGGTGTCTACGCGGTCCCCGCCTTTGGAAGCGAATGGTATCCTAACACCATGTTCCTCAAGGGGAACAAAGTGAACGCTCATCACTTGGAAACCTACGGTGACCCGGCCGAATACGGGTACGACAAGTTTGTGGATCAATGGCAGGTGCCAAATTTTGACGCCCGCGAATGGGCCGCATTGTTCCGTCGGGCCGGGGCCCGGTTTGCCGGGCCGGTGGCGGAGCATCACGATGGTTTTTCGTTGTGGAACAGCCAGGTGACGCCCTGGAACGCGGTGCAAAAAGGACCCAGACAGGACATCGTGGGCGAGCTGGGATCCGCCATCCGCGGCGAAGGAATGAAATTCATCACCACCTTCCATCACGCCCGCAACCACTACGGTCATTTTGACGGCATGGTGAAGGATTACCCCAAGGCCATGGAAGATCCCGAGGTGGCTTTTCTTTATGGCCGGATGCCCTCCGAACAATTCCACGATGTATGGCTTGGCAAGCTCAAGGAAGTGATCGACCAGTATCAACCGGACATGATCTGGTTCGACAGCTGGCTCGACAGGATTCCTGAAGTCTATCGTCAACAGTTCAGTGCCTACTATTTCAACGAGGCGAAAAAATGGGGCCGGGAAGTGGTGGTCATTCGGAAGCAGAACGACATGCCGATCGAATTCACCGTGAATGATCATGAGAAGTCGCGCGAAAGCAAATCCTCACCACGGATTTGGATGACCGATGACACCATCAGCACCGGCAGTTGGTGCTTCACGGACAAGCTCAGGATCAAGCCGACGTCCAAGGTCATTCATGCTCTCATCGACACCGCGTCGAAGAACGGCGTTGTGTTGTTGAACATTTCACCAATGTCCAACGGGACCATACCGGATGATCAGAAAAACGTGCTGATTGCACTCGGCGACTGGTTGGACATCAACGGCGAGGCCATCTATGCCACGCGTCCCTGGAAAACGTTTGGTGAAGGTCCGACCGTCGAGCCGGCCGGAGGTTATTCCGATCATTCAAAATTCCTGCAGCTTGAGTATTCAGCGAAGGACATCCGTTACACCCAGAGCAAGGACCGCAAAACGATTTATGCCATCACCATGGGATCGCCCGGGACGAAGGCCGTGTTTTCTGCGGTGAAAGTGACCTCGGTTACGCCTGATGCAAAAGCGAAATTGCTTGGTCACAAGGGGACCTTGAAACACAGCGTCAATGATTCAGGTCAGCTCGTTCTTCACCTGCCCGATTTGGCGGAGAAGGATCGTCCCGGTCAACATGCCTACAGCTTCAAGCTCCAGGGATTTGAACTTGAAGCGGCCGGTTCCGATGAAGACCGTTGATCGATTCAAAGACTCCTAATCATTCAAATCGTGACATTGACCCGCATTGTTTTGTTGATGACGATGGCCAGGCCTATCTGTTCTGGGGAGGCGATGGCACCTGTCGTTACGTGAAATTGAATGATGATATGATTTCTTTTGCTTCTGATGTCATGGAGGTGCCTGGTGTTTCTTCTGGAGACGGCCATCGCTTCCTGGAAGCACCTTTTGTGATTAAGGAAAACGGCACTTACTTTATGATGTTTGCCACTCAACCCTGGCCTTCAGAAATCCATTATGCAACCGCATCAACTATTAACGGCCCATGGGAACATCAGGCTAGAATCGGGGCCGCAACCGGTAACGGGACCAATCATCCAGGAGCAGCTTATTTCAAGGGTCAGTGGTGGTACACTTATCATACTGAAGAGTTGTCAGATGGTAACACAAGTTCAAGGTGTGTTTGTGTAGATAAGATGTACATCAATGGAGATAAAATCGCCCCGGTAATTTATTCTTCGTTCTGGAAGGATTGATTCCATGCAATGTGCTATTAAGGGTTTGTTGCTGGTTTTAACTTGAAGCGAATGGGGGCCCACCTGCACAATCTGTCCCCCATCGGGGTTATTGCTTTTCGACCGTGAAGAAGAGCTTCTCCCTAGTCGCCAAACCGAGGGAGGCCAAATCGAAACTCCTCGAGGTTTCCGCCGCATCCGAGGCGGCGTCGATGGCGTCATCAAGGTTGCCCTCCCAGCTCACAGGATCGGATGAATACTTGATCGCATAGACCTCGCCGGGAATCGAGTCCCAGGTCAGCGTGAGCATGGTGTCTGCGGGCGAGTAATCGATGGCGGTGATCTCGAAACGGGGGTTGGAGGGTTCCGGTTCGGGATAGAGCATGCTCTCCCAGAGGTCGAACCGCTCGGGCG